>JBFWXJ010000068.1:0-18914 GCA_050187535.1 Alphaproteobacteria bacterium
GCCGAGCGCGACCGCATCGCCGACGCGGCGGCCGCGCTCGATGCGGCGGTCGAGAAGGTGCGTGCGGCGTGACGGACGCGGCGCCACTGCTGGCCGTCGAGGGCCTCAAGGCGCATCTCTTCACGCCGGCCGGCGTGGTCCGCGCCGTCGACGGGGTGTCGTTCGCACTGGCCGAGCGCGAGACGCTGTGCATCGTCGGCGAATCCGGCTGCGGCAAGAGCATGACGGCGCTGGCAGTCATGGGCCTGCTGCCGGAGCCGGCTGGGCGAATCGTCGAGGGCCGCATCGAGCTGGCGGGCGAGGGCGATCTCGCGGCGCTGCCCGAGGCGAAGATGCGTTCCGTCCGGGGCAACGCCGTCTCGATGATCTTCCAGGAGCCCATGAGCAGCCTCAATCCGGTCTTCCGGATCGGCTATCAGGTGGCGGAGATCCTCCGGCAGCATCGCGCCATCTCGCGCGGGGAGGCGGAGAAGGAGGCGGTCGCGATGCTGCGCACCGTCGGCATCCCCTCGCCCGAACAGCGTGCCGACGCCTATCCGCACCAGCTCTCGGGCGGGATGCGCCAGCGCGTGATGATCGCGATCGCGCTCGCCTGCCGGCCCCGGCTGATGCTGGCCGACGAGCCGACGACGGCGCTCGACGTGACGATTCAGGCGCAGATCCTCGACCTGATGAACCGCCTCAAGGAGGAGGTCGGCACCGCGATCGTGCTGATCACCCACAACATGGGCGTGGTGGCGGAGATGGCGCAGCGCGTCTGCGTCATGTACGCGGGCGTCGTCGTCGAGGAGGCGGCCGTCGAGCCGCTCTTCGAGGAGCCGCTGCACCCCTACACGCGCGGCCTCCTCGGCTCGATCCCGCGGCCGGACCGCGGCCAGCGGCACCGCTCGCGGTTGCACACCATCCCGGGCACGGTGCCGAGCCTGGTTGCGGACTGGCGCGGCTGCCGCTTCGCCGACCGCTGCCCGGAGGCGATGGACATATGCCGCCGCGTCGAGCCGCCGCTCGCCCTTCGGCCCGGCCGTGCCGACGGCCACAAGGTGCGCTGCTGGCTGCACCTGCCGCACCCGGCGACGGCGTGACCGCGATGGTTGCGGCACCGCTCCTGGAGCTGAAGGGACTGCGCAAGCACTACCCGGTCATGGGTGGGCTGCTGCGCCATGAGATCGGGCAGGTGAAGGCGGTCGACGGCGTCGACCTGACCGTGCGCCGCGGCGAGACCCTGGGTCTCGTCGGCGAATCCGGCTGCGGCAAGACCACGCTCGGCCGCACGATCGTCCGGCTGGAGGATCCGACGGACGGGGCCATCCTCTTCGAGGGCCGCGACATCGCCCGTCTCGCGGGCGCCGAGATGCGCGCGCTGCGGCGGGAGATGCAGGTCATCTTCCAGGACCCTTACTCCTCGCTCAACCCGCGCCGCTCGATCGGCCAGACACTGACCGAGCCGTTCCGCATCCACGGCATCGGAACGCCGGCCGAGCGCCGCGAGCGGGCCATCGAGCTGCTGCGGCTCGTCGGCATGCGCCCCGAGCATCTGGATCGCCATCCGCACGAGTTCTCGGGCGGGCAGCGGCAGCGCATCGGGATCGCCCGCGCGCTGGCGCTGAAGCCCAAGCTGATCGTCTGCGACGAGCCGGTGTCCGCACTCGACGTCTCCATCCAGGCACAGGTCGTCAACCTGCTGATGGACCTGCAGGACCAGTTCGGGTTGACCTACGTCTTCATCGCCCACGACCTGTCGGTGGTCGAGCACATCAGCGACCGGGTCGCCGTCATGTATCTCGGCCACGTGGTCGAGATTGCGCCGGCGGAGACGCTCTACGCACGGCCGCTCCATCCCTATACCGAGGCGCTGCTGGCTGCCTCCCCGGTGCCCGATCCGAAGGCACGCCGGCGGCGCGTCATCCTCCAGGGCGATGTGCCGAGCGCCATGGCGCCGCCGCCCGGCTGCCCGTTCAGCACCCGCTGCCCGCATGTCGCCGACATCTGCCGCTCCGGCGGTGTGCCGGTGCTGGAGGAAGCGGAGCCCGAGCACTTCGTCCGCTGCCGGCGCCTCGCCGAGATTCACGCGGTATAGGGAAGGAGGGCCATATGGCGGAAGGCAGCTTCGATGTCGTCGTGATCGGCGGTGGCATGGTGGGCTCGGCCATCGCCTATGGCCTCGGGCGTCGCGGGGCGCGCGTCGCGGTCCTGGACGAGGGCGACACGGCGGTGCGCGCCGCGCGCGCCAATCTCGGCCTCGTGTGGCTGCAGTCGAAGGGCGACGGCATGCCCGAGTACGGCGTCTGGTCGCGCCGGTCCTGCGATCTGTGGCCGGCCTTCGCCGCGGAGCTGCGCGAGACGACCGGCGTCGATGCGGAGCACGAGCGCAAGGGCGGCCTCACCCTCTGCCTCGGCGAGCATGAGTTCGAGGAGCGGGCGAAGACCATCCGCCGCATGCACAACCAGGTCGAGAGCTGGGTCTACGAGACCCGGATGATCGACCGCCACCAGCTCCAGGCGCTGATGCCGAGGGCACGCCTCGGGCCGGAGGTGGTCGGCGCCTCCTGGTGCCCGCACGACGGCATCTCCAATCCGCTGCGCACGCTGCAGGCGATGCATGCGGGGATGCGGCGGGTGGGCGTCGCCTATCGTCCGGATGCGCCTGTCCGCGCCGTCGGACGCGACGGCGCCGGCTTCGTCGCGACCACGCCGGCGGGCGACTTCCGCGCGGGGAAGGTCGTGGTCGCCGCCGGCCATGGCACGCCGGCGCTGGCGGCATCGCTCGGCCTCGACGCGCCGATCCGGCCCGAGCGCGGGCAGCTTCTGGTGACCGAGCGGCTAGACCGCATCCTGCCGCTGCCGGCGGGCGGGATGCGCCAGACCGCCGACGGCACCATCATGATCGGCTCGACGCGCGAAAAGGTGACGACGCTCGACACGCGCACCACCACCGGCTCGGCCATCCACCTCGCCAACCGGGCGTTGCGCATTCTGCCCGACCTCAAGGAGGTGCGCATCGTCCGCTCCTGGGCGGGCCTCAGGGTGCTGGCGCCCGACAGTTTCCCGGTCTACCAGGAATCCGAGAGCCATCCCGGCGCCTATGTCGCATTCTGTCATTCCGGCAACACGCTGGCGGCGGTGCATGCGGAGGAACTGGCGGAAGCCATCCTCATGCCCCGGCTGCCGGAGCGGCTGGCCGCATTCCACCCGCGACGGTTCGCGACGCCGCGGGCGGCCTGAGAGGAGGAGGGGAGCATGGCCGACAGCAGCTATGACGTGATCGTCGTCGGCGGCGGTGTCGTCGGGTCGGCGATCGGCTACGGGCTCGCCAAGCGCGGCGCCAGGACGGTGATCCTCGACGAGGGCGACGCCGCGCTACGTGCGTCGCGGGTCAATTTCGGCCTCGTCTGGCTCCAGTCGAAGGGTGACGGCATGCCGGACTACGGCCGCTGGACCCGGCGCTCGGCCGATCTCTGGGGACCGTTCGCGGCCGAGCTTGCCGAGCGCTCCGGCGTCGATCCCGAGCACCAGCAGAAGGGCGGTGTCATCTTCTGCCTGGGGGACCAGGAACTCGAGGAACGGCGCACGACCATCATGCGCATGCACAACCAGGTGGAGCCCTGGGTCTACGAGACGGAGATGATCGACCGCCGGCAGATGCAGTCGCTCTTCCCGGGCGTGCGCTTCGGGCCGGAGCTGGTCGGCGGCTCGTTCTGCCCGCATGACGGCGTGTCGAACCCGTTGCGCCTGCTCCAGGCGCTGCACGCGGCCTTCGGGAGCGTGGGCGCCGACTACCGTCCGGACGCACCGGCGCGCGCGGCCCGCGCGGAGGGCGGCGGCTTCGCCGTCGACACGCCGGTCGGCACCTTCCGCGCCGGCAAGATCGTGCTGGCGGCCGGCCACGGCTCGCCGGCCCTGGCGGGTGCGCTCGGCCTCGATGCGCCGGTGATCCCCGAGCGCGGCCAGGTCTTCGTCACGGAGCGCGTGGCGCCGATCCTGGAGGTCGCGGCCGGCGGCATCCGCCAGACGCGCGACGGCACGATCATGATCGGCGCCACCTTCGAGGACACATCCGAGTACACGACGCGCACGACCACGGCGAATGCGGTGCAGCTCGCCCAGCGGGCGGTGCGGATCATGCCAGACCTGGCGCGGCTCAAGATGGTGCGCACCTGGCTCGGCCTGCGCGTGCTGTCGCCGGACGGGTTCCCCGTCTACATGGAGTCGGACGACCACCCCGGCGCCTATGTCGCCTTCTGCCACTCCGGCAACACGCTGGCCGCCGTCCATGCCGAGGACCTGGCGGAAGCCATCCTGGCGCCGCGGCTTCCCGATCGGCTCGCTTCCTTCCATCCGAGGCGTTTCCATGCTCAGAAAGCTGCCTGACCCTGCCGGCGGCACCGTCACCGTCGTCGTCGACGGCCACAGCGTCGCCGTCGGCGCGCACGAGACGGCGGCTGCCGCCGCTCTCCTGGCCGGCATCGGCTTCACCCGCACCTCGCCCGTCAACGGCGAGCATCGCGCGCCCTATTGCATGATGGGCGTGTGCCACGAGTGCCTGATGGTGATCGACGGCGTGCCGTCACGGCAGGCCTGTCTCGTCACCGTGCGGGACGGCATGCGCATCGACCGGCAATCCGGCGCTCGCATGCTGGAGCTGGCGGAGGGGGCGGCCAATGGCTGAAACATTCGATCTCGTCGTCGTCGGCGCCGGCCCGGCCGGCCTCGCGGCGGCGACCGAGGCCACGGGGCTGGGCCTCTCGGCCGTCGTCGTCGATGAGCAGCCGGAGCCGGGCGGGCAGATCTACCGGGGTGTCGAGCGGGCGCTGAAGGGTCCTGCCGCCGGCGCGCTCGGCGAGGACTACCGCCACGGTGCCGACGTCGTGGCCGCGTTCCGCGCCAGCGGCGCCGCCTATCGTCCCGGCCTCCAGGTCTGGCAGGTCGAGCGTCGGGGCGAGGTGCTGGCGAGCGACGGCGAGCGCACGACCACCTTTCGCGGTGGCCGCGTGCTGCTGGCGGTCGGCGCCATGGAGCGGCCGGTACCGATTCCGGGCTGGACGCTGCCGGGAGTCATGACCGTCGGGGCGGCGCAGATCCTGCTCAAGTCGTCGGCCACCGTGCCGTCCGGCGACGTGTGGGTTGCGGGCAGCGGACCGCTGCCGCTGCTCTACATCGTTCAGGCGCTGGCGGCCGGCGGCCGCATCACCGGCTATCTCGACACGACGCCCGCCGGCAACCGTTGGGCAGCAGCCGCGCATGTCTTCGGTGCGCTGCGCAACTACGCCTATGTGCGCAAGGGCAGGGCGCTCGCAGCTCAGATCCGCGCCTCCGGCATTCCCGTCCATGCGGTGGATGCCGTCGAGGCGGCGGGGGACGGCAAGGTCGAGCGCGTCCGCTTCCGCAGCGGTGGCGCGTGGAAGGAGGAGCGCTGCGATCTCCTTCTGCTGCACGAGGGCGTGGTGCCGAACGCGCACCCGACGATGGCGATCGGCTGCGCCCATGACTGGGACGACCGGCAGCGCTGCTTCCGTCCGCGGGTCGACGAGTGGGGTCACACCGACGTCGAGGCGATCATGGTCGCCGGCGACTGCGGCGGCATCGAAGGCGCACGCGCGGCGGAGACGCGCGGGCGCTTGGCGGCGCTGGCCGCAGCCGCCGACCTCGGGCGGATCGATGGCAATGCACGCGATTGGAAGGCGGCGCCGCTGCGCCGCGAGCTCGACCGTCACCTGCCGATCCGCGCCTTCCTCGACACCCTCTTCGCACCGCGTCGCGACGTGCTGACGCCGGCCGACGATGTTGTCGTCTGCCGCTGCGAGGCGATCACGGCCGGCAAGGTGCGGCAGACCGTGGCGATCGGCTCCGTCGGCCCGAACCAGACCAAGGCGTTCATCCGCTCCGGCATGGGTCCCTGCCAGGGCCGGCTGTGCGGGCTGACGGTGACCGAAATCATCGCCGAGGCGACCGGCAAGCCGCCGGCCGAGGTCGGCTTCTACCGCATCCGCCCGCCTCTGAAGCCGCTCACCATCGGCGAGCTCGCGTCGGTCGAGGAGCCGGTGCACGAATGACGGTGGAGGCGGACGTCGTCGTCGTGGGCGGCGGGCTGCACGGCTGCTCGGCGGCCCTGCATCTCGCCCGCCGCGGCCGGCGCGTCGTCGTACTTGAGCGGCGCTATGTCGGGCGGCATTCGTCGGGCATCAACGCCGGCGGAGTCCGGACGATGGGCCGCCATCCCGCGGAGATCGGGCTGTCGCTGGCCGGCATGGAGCTGTGGCGCGGCATCGTCGACCTCGTCGGCGACGATTGCGGCTTCCATGCCCACGGGCAGATCCGCGTGGCGGAGACGCCGGCGGAAATGGAGCGCATCGAGAAGCGCGCCGCGATGGTGCGTGGGCTCGGCTTCGACCACGAGGAGATCATCGACCGCGACGAGCTGCGGCGCCTCGTTCCGGCGATCGCGCCGCAATGCCTGGGCGCGCTCATCGTCCGCGATGACGGTGCGGCCGATCCTTATCGCACGACCGCCGCCTTCGGGCGGCGCGCCCGCGCTCTCGGTGTCGACATCCGCGAAGACGAGGGCCTGGTGGCGCTGGAGCGCGACGGCGGTTCCTGGGTCGCTGTCGGATCGGGCGGTCGCTGGCGCGCACCGATCGTGGTCAACGCCGCCGGCGCCTGGGCAGCCGACGTCGCAGCCATGATCGGCGAGAGGATCGAGCTTCGCGTGCGTGCATCGATGATGATCGCGACCGAGCGGGTGCCGCGCTTTCTCGATCCCGTCGTCAGCGCGGCCGGCCGCAAGCTCTCGTTCAAGCAGAGCGACCAGGGCACCGTGGTCATCGGCGGCGGCCAGCAGGGCATCGCCGACCGCCAGGCCGAAACCACGCGCATCGACTTCCGCAATCTGGCGCGTAGCGCCGAGGCGGCGACCGCGCTCTTCCCGCTGATGCGCGGCGTCAGGATGGTGCGGAGCTGGTGTGGCATCGAGGCGGAGACACCGGACCAGATACCCGTCATCGGCTGGTCGCGCGTGGCGCCGGGGATCATCCACAGCTTCGGCTATTCCGGTCACGGCTTCCAGCTCGGGCCGATCGTCGGCAGCGTGGTGGCCGATCTGGCGACGAGCGGCAGCACCAACCTGCCGATCGCCGGCCTGGCGGCCGATCGCTTTGCGCAAGCCGCTTAGGTCAGAGCGTGGTGTCCCAGATCACGACCGCCGCGAGGACGAGGAAGAAGAGCCCGACGAGCCGACCGAACATCGAGCGACCGAGAACGATGAAGCCCATTCCGGCCAGTCCTGCGACGGCGCCGATCGCCATCTGCGCCCACACGAACGCTGCGATATCCAAGGATTGTCGCCTCTCGTCGATCCGTCGCACGCCGTCCCGCGCATGACCGGACCGCAGTGGCAACGGCGAGCAATAGGGGCCGGCCGGACGATTGTAAATAGTTGATTCAAATAGCCTCATAAGTATCTAAGCCAGTGGGATGAAAATTCCCCCAACCTGACGCACACCTTCGGCCGCGCCTTGCGATTCGGTACTGATTGCCGGGCGTTTCCGCACTTGCGATCTGGCATCGGGGACCAAAGCGTCCTAGTTTCCGCCTTGCGAGGGTGGCTCGCGCGCTCGGGGAGCCCCCAACGGAAAAATGTCCGATTCCAGCCCTCTCGTCCTGCTGATCGAGGACACGCCATCGCTGGCGGCGCTCTATGTCGAGTACCTGCGCCGCGAGCCGATCCGCGTCGTCGCGGTCACGACCGGCGCCGAGGGCGTCGCCGCGATCCGCAAGCATGCCCCCGCCGCCGTGCTTCTCGATCTCAACCTGCCGGACATGCCGGGGATGGAGATCCTGAAGGAGGTCACGACCAACAAGTACGGCTGCTCGGTCATCGTCATCACCGCCCACGGCTCGATCAACGTCGCGGTCGAGGCGATGCGTCACGGCGCCTACGATTTCCTGATGAAGCCGTTCGACCCCGATCGGCTGAAGGTGACGCTGCGCAATGCGCTCGCCCATCAGAAGCTGCTCACGATGGTCGAGACGTATCGCGAGACGTTCGACCGGACCGGCCTCGGCAGCCTCATCGGCGCGTCGCTGCCGATGCAGCAGGTCTACCGGATCATCGAGAGTGCCGCGCCCAGCCGCGCCACCGTCTTCATCACGGGCGAGAGCGGCACCGGCAAGGAGCTTTGCGCCGCGGCGATCCATCAGCTGAGCCCGCGTCGCGCCGGGCCCTATGTCGCGCTGAACTGCGCGGCGATCTCTCGGGAGCTGATCGAGAGCGAGATATTCGGGCATGTGAAGGGCTCGTTCACCGGCGCCACGACCGATCGCGACGGCGCGGCCAGCCGCGCCAACGGCGGCACGCTCTTCCTCGACGAGCTCTGCGAGATGGATCTGTCGCTGCAGAGCAAGCTCCTGCGTTTCCTGCAGACGTCGAGCTTCGTGCGCGTCGGCGGCAACCGCGAGGAGACGGCCGACCTGCGCTTCGTCTGCGCCACCAATCGCGACCCGCTGGCCGAGGTCAAGGCGGGCCGCCTGCGCGAGGACCTCTTCTACCGGCTGCACGTCGTGCCGATCCACATGCCGCCCCTGCGCGAGCGCGGCGACGATGTGCTCCTGCTCGCCAACCATTTCCTGACGCGGTTCTCCGACGAGGAGCGCCGTCATTTCCGCAGCTTTGCCGCCGACGCGGAGGCCGCGCTGATGGCCTATGACTGGCCCGGCAACGTGCGTCAGCTCCAGAACGTCGTGCGCAACGTCGTCGTGCTCAACGACGGTGAGGAGGTGGCCCCGCAGATGCTGCCGCCGCCGCTGAACGGTCCCACGCGGCCCGCGCCGGCGACGCCGCTGCCGGTGGCGGCAGGGCAGGCCATCGATATGGCATCGATTCGCCCGCTGGCGGAAGTCGAGCGCGAGACGATCGAGCGGGCGATCCACATCTGCGGCGGCAACATTCCGCGCGCTGCCGAGCTGCTGGACATCAGCCCGTCGACGATCTACCGCAAGCGGCAGCGCTGGATCGACGACGGCCTGGTCGTCGGCCCGGCCGCCTGAGCCTCATCCCCGCCCGAAGATCGCCGACGGTCGCGCGAGCGCGTCGCGCAAGTGGTACCAGCCGCTGACCAGCGGCACCATCCACGGCCAGCCGGTGTAGTAGGGGCGCGCCGGGAAGGGCCGTCCGTCGAAGATCGACGGGCGGTTCTGGCGGCCGAGGATCTTCAGCGCCGTCTGCCAGCCGAGATACGTGGCCATGGCGACGCCATTGCCATTGCAGCCCATCGCATAGTGCACGCCCTCATGGGTTCCCATGTGCGGCACGTGGTCGAAGGTCATGCCCACGAAGCCGTTCCACGCATGGGTCAGCTTGACGCCGGCGAGCTGCGGGTAGACCTGCCGCAGCCGCGCGTGAATGCCGCGCGCCATCTGGGCCGGCGTCTTGTCGAACGGGCTGGGCCGTGCCCCGTAGAGGAGGCGGGTCCCGTCGGGCGAGGGGCGGAAATAGCTGAGCTCGCGCCTGGTATCGGACATCATCCGGCGATGCGGCAGGATCTCGTCCATCGTCGCCTTCGGTAGCGGCTCGGTCGCGACGATGTAGCTCGCGACGGGAATGATCCGGCGGCGCAGATAGGGCACCGCCGCATCGGTGTAGCCGTTGGTCGCGACCATGACCTCGCGCGCGCCGACGGTGCCGCGTGCCGTCGCCACCCGATAGCCGTCGCCGTCCTTGGCGATGCCTTGGACGGCTGCGTGCGAGTGGAGGGCGGCACCCGCCGCCCGGGCGGCGTTGCGCAGCGCCCTGTTGTACTTGGCGGGATGGACGGCGCCGTAGTCGGTCACCACCATGCCGCCGTGATAGAGGTCCGATCCGATCTCGCGGCGCTGCTCGCCCCTGGGCAGCACACGCGCGTCGACCTGGGTATGACGGCGCAGCAGTTCCGCATTGCGCGTCAGCGTCGCGTAGTCCGCTTCCGCCCAGGCGCCGAAGAAGCGGCCGCAATGCTGGTAGTCGGCGTCCAGCCCCTCGCGTCGGATCAGCTCCTGGATGAAGGAGAACGATCCCTTCGACTCCTCGAAGACGCGCTCGGTCTCTCCGGGCGCGAACGCCCCCATCGCGCCGGTGATGACCAGCTTCTGCCCGCTCGAAACCATGCCGCCCGAGCGCGTGCTGGCGCCGTGGCCGAGCGGCCCCGCCTCCAGCACCGTCGCGCGCACGCCGCTGCGCGCCAGCTCCAGCGCCGCGGACAGGCCGCAATAGCCGCTGCCGACGATGGCGACATCGGTCGTCTCGGGCAGCGGTTCCTCGCGGGCGTCTTCCGGCGGGGCGGCATCCCACCAGTAGGGGCGTTCGACGAAGCCGGGGGCGAAGATGTCGTCGGCCATGGCGGGCCTCTCAGAGAATCTTGGCGAGGAAGGCGCGGGTGCGCTCCTCGCGCGCATCACGGAAGATCGTGTCGGGTGTCCCGGTCTCGACGACGCGGCCGCGGTCGATGAACACGACGCGGTCGGCGACCTCGCGGGCGAAGCCCATCTCGTGGCTGACGATGACCATGGTCATGCCGTCCGACGCCAGGCGACGCATCAGGTCGAGCACCTCCTGGATGGTCTCCGGATCGAGCGCCGACGTCGGCTCGTCGAACAGCATCACCTCCGGCCGCATGGCGAGTGCGCGGGCGATGGCGACGCGCTGCTGTTGGCCGCCGGACAGCTCGGCCGGATAGGCGTCGGCCTTCTCCGGCAACAGCACCCGGGCGAGAAGGTCGCGGCCCAGGGCATCGGCCTCCGTGGGTGTCGCGCGGCCGGTGCGGATCGGCGCCAGCGTGATGTTCCGCAGCACGGAGAGATGCGGGAACAGCGAGTAGTCCTGGAATACCATCCCGACGCGCTGCCGCAGCCGGCGCCAGTCCGCCTGAGAGTGGGTGTCGATCGCCGCGCCACCGATCAGGATCTCCCCGTCGTCCGGCTCGACCAGCCCGTTGAGACAGCGGATGAGCGTGCTCTTGCCCGAACCGGACTGGCCGATCACCACCACGACCTCGCCGCGGTCGACGCGGAAGTCGACGCCGTCCAGCGCCCGCACCCCGTCGAATGCCTTGACGAGGCCACGCGCGGCGATGATCGGCGCTTCGCTCATGTCGCCGCGAGCCGGCGGAAGCGCTCGCCGCGATCGGCGTCGGCGGCCGCGATCCGGTCGCGCCAGCCCGCGATCTCCGAGCGGTCGGCGTCCAGGCGAGCGCCGAGCGCCGCGCGCATCGCGGCCATGTCGGGCTCGGAGGGGCCGCCGGTGCCGCGGCGCTCCTCGGCGACGGCGCGCGGGTCGACGATGCGGGCGATCGTGGCGGGGTCGAGCCGGATCGTCCGGCCCAGCATCCGTTCGGACTCCTCGGCGACCAAGGCCGCGTCGATGCGGTCGGCAGTGAGGCCCCGGTCCATCGCCGCGCGGACGATCGCACCCACCAGATGATGGGCCTCGCGGAAGGGGAGCCCCGCCTCGCGAACGAGCCCGTCCGCGAGGTCGGTCGCCGTCGAGACGTTGGCGCGAGCGAGATCGAGCAGCCGCCCCGGGACCGGCTCGGCCGCCCCGACCACCACCTCGGTGATGGCGAGGCCGCGGAGCGTGTCGTCGAGCGCCTCCCAGGCCCAGCGGAAGGCGGCGGTGCAGCCGTCGACCACGTTCGTGAAGTTCGTGCCCTTCACGCCTGCGAAAGCGGCGACCTGGGCGCCGAGGATCGTGGCGGCCCGCGCCTTCAGGTTCTCGAGAACCACGAGGTTCTTCTTCTGCGGCATCATGCTCGACGTGCCGGCGACGCTGTCCGGGAAATGCAGGATCGCGAACTCGTACGAGGACCAGACGAAGAAGTCCTGCGCCATGCGGCCCCACGTGTTGGCCAGCATCGCGCAGTCGCCGAGCAGCTCGGTCAGGAAGTCGCGCGAGGCGACCGCATCCTGGGCATGGCCCGAGACCGCCGCGAAGCCGAGCAGCCGGGCCGTCATCTCGCGGTCGACGGGAAAGGACGTGCCGGCGAGCGCGCCGGTGCCGAGCGGGTTGACGTCGATCCGGGCGAAGCACTCCGCCAGACGCCGGTGATCGCGCTCCAGCGCATGGGCGATGCCGAGCAGATACCAGCCGAAGGTGATCGGCTGCGCCGGCTGGAGGTGCGTGTAGCCCGGCATGACGACGCCGGCGTGTCGTTCCGCCTGGTCGAGCAGGGTCGCGCGCAGGGCGACGAGCGCGTCCATGATCTGCACGGCGGCTGCACGCGCGCGCAGCCGGTCCTGGGCGGCCTTGAGATCGTTGCGGCTGCGCGCGATGTGCGACCGGCCCCCGACATCGGCGCCGGACAGCGCGATGATGCGCGCCTCGTAGTTGAAGTAGGTGTCCTCCCGCGCCGTATCGAGCGGCACGGAACCGGCGCCCTCCTCGGCGACGCGGATGATCGTGCGCGCCAGCCCCGCGGCCGTCGCGTCGTCGATGATGCCCCGGGCGTGCAGCATCAGGACATGCGCCTCGTTTATCGCGGTGAGGATCCCGAAGACCGCCGGGAACTCGCGCCGGAGCGACGGCCCGACGAGGTTCTCCTGGAGTACCGCCGATGGGGCTTCGGCGAGCAGGCCGCTCACTTTCGAGGACATGGTTCCCGTTCCGATATGGACGCTCAGACGCTCTCCGCGGGTTTGGTCGCGATGCGTACGACACGGGCGCCGCGGCTCTGCAGGTTGCGCTCCAGCCGGCGCGAGAGGGCGGTCAGGAACGAGCAGATGACGAAGTACACCACGAGCAGGAAGCCGTAGATCACGAAGGCCGGGCTGTGACCTTCCTGGATCGTGGTCCGCTCGACGATGATGCCTCCGATGCGGAAAAACTCCGCGACGCCGACCAGCGACGCCAGAGTGGTCGCCTGCACGAGATTGGAGAATAGGCCGGTGAAGGGTGGCACGATCGGCAACAGCGCCTGCGGCAGCACGATGTAGCGGAAGATCTCCCAGCGCTTCAGCCCGAGCGCCACGCCGCTGACCGTCTGGTGACGCGGCACGGCGTTGATGCCGCCGCGCACGATCTCCGCGCCGTTGGCTCCGCCCCATAGCGTGAGGCTGATGAGCGCGGCCCAGTAGGGCGACAGCGGCAGCCCCAGCAGCGGCGCCCCGAAATAGACGAACAGCATGTTCACGAGCAGCGGGATGTCGCGGAAGAACTCGACGTAGCAGACGGCGACGATCCTGGCCCACCGGTAGGGCAGAACGCTCGTCACGCCGATCAGCACCGAGACGACGGTGGCGCACACCAGTGTCGCGACGGCCAGCCGGAAAGTCTGGTAGAGCCCGTCGATGAGGACGCCGCTGTTGGCGAGGATGAGGTCCATTCCTGATCCCTCACGCCGTCCGGAAGGGCCGCTGCAGGTGGTGCTCCAGCCGCCGCGCGAGGAAGGACAGCAGCAGCACGAGGACGAGGTAGAGAAGTCCGATGGAAGCGAACATCTCCAACGTGCGGAAATCCATCGCCACGCGCTCCATGGCGACGAAGGTGAGTTCGCCGAAGCTGATCGCCTGGAGGTAAGAGGAGTTCTTGAGCACCGAGACGGAGGTGTTCAGCATCGCCGGAATGGCGACGCGCAGGCCGAGCGGGATGGCGACGAGACGCAGGTAGAGCAGCGGCTTCAGGCCGAGCGACAGGGCCGCCTCGCGCATGCCCTTGGAGACGGCGAGGAAGCCGCCGCGCATGTTCTCCACGTTGTAGGCGCCGCCCCACACCGTCAGCGACAGCACGCCCGACCAGAAGATCGAGATGCCGAGGCCGATCGACGGCAGGCCGTAGAAGATGAAGAATATCTGCGCCAGTAGCGGCGTGTTGCGGATGAAGTCGACGTAGAACGCGAAGAGCTGCGACAGGACCGGGACGCGGAAGACCCGGACCGCCGCGCCGACGATGCCGACGATCACGGACAGCGCGATCGACAGGGCGCTCACCAGCACCGTCATCGCCAGCCCCTGCATGAGGGCCGGGCCGCTCGCCACGATGTAGGCGAAGTCGAACTGATACGCCATCGTCGGCAGGGTGGCGCCGGCCAGGGCCGGCGCCGCTCCGCTCGCGTTCTATGAAGGGATCAGCGCGACTTCGGCGGGACCTTCGAGATGTCCCAGGACTCGATCGTCGCGTCCACGAGGTCGGGCTGGTCGTACTGCTTGATCCACTGCGCGACGAGGCCCTCGCTCTTGGCGCGGGCGATCGAGGCGTTGACGTAGGCCAGCCACTCCGTCTCGCCCTTGCGCACCGCGGCGCCGCGGTAGCCCAGCTGATAGAGCTCGCCGAGCAGCTTCACGCGCGGGTTCTTCTTGGCGATGCCCTGGAGGACGGCGAGGTCATGGGCGTAACCGACGCCACGGCCCTGGAGCACCGCCTGGAGGCCGTCAGAGACGGTGTCGAGCTTCAGCATGTTGACCTCGGGCAGGTTCTTCTCGAACCAGCCGATCTGCCAGGCGCCCTTGATCGCGATGATCGTCTTGCCCTTGAGCTCGTCGAGGCCGGTCAGCTTGCTGTCGGCGGGGATCAGCACGTCGCTGCCGCCCCAGGCGTAGCGGTCGGAGAAGTCGACGACCTTGGCGCGCTCGTCGGTGATCCCGATGGTGGCGATCACGAGGTCGACCTTGCCGCCGACCAGCGTCGGGATGCGGTTCGCCGTCGTGACGCAGGTGAGCTCCACCTTGTCGGCGCTACCGAAGGCATAGGCGGCGATCTGGCGACCGAGGCTCACCTCGACGCCGACCGGCTTTCCCGACTGGTCCATGAAGCCGTCCGGCGGATAGTCGCATTTGACGCCGACGCGCAGCAGGCCCTGCTTCTTGATGGCGTCGGGCAGGGGCGGCATGGTCTGCGCGGCGGCAGTGCCGATTGCCAGGGCTGCGACGGCCGCGATGCTCGCAAGCGCGCCGATGCGGCGAATTCCAGTTATGAGCGCGTTCATTGTTACCTCCGCACTGACGGTAGGAGCGACCCGAAGCGAGCTTAGGAAGGATGCAAGTAGCAGTCCACCGCTGATCGACCCTGGGAGGGCCGACGGAAGAGCCATGATCGAAGCCGAATTGTCGGACAGCGACGTCCCGGTGGTGCTCGTGATCTACAATCGGGCCGATACGACGTCGCAGGTCTTCGCCGCGATACGCCGGGCGCGACCGCGGCGTCTGTACGTGTTCGGCGATGCGCCGCGCGAGAAGCCGGGCGACGCCGAACGCGTCGCCGCGGCGCGCGCCGCCACCGATCTCGTCGATTGGCCCTGCCGGGTCGAGCGTCGCTATGCGGAGGCCAACCAGGGGGCCGGGCGCGCGATGGCCGCGGCGTGCGCGGCGGTCTTCGATGGCGACGAGCAAGCCGTGTTCCTCGAGGACGACTGTGTGCCGCAGCCGGGCTTCTTCCGCTTTTGCGCGGAGCTGCTGGAGCGCTATCGGCATGACGAGCGGGTAGGGATGATCAGCGGCTCCAATCCCGTGGAGGAATGGGATATCGAGCGGGCCTCCTACCATTTCGGCCATTTCGAGACGGGCTGGGGGTGGGCGACCTGGCGTCGCGCCTGGCGTACGTACGACTTCGAAATGCGGGGATGGGACTCTCCGGAGACCGCATCCCTGATCCGCGGCGCCCTCGGCGACGACGAACAGGCGCGCCATTGCCTTGCAATGGCGAAGGCCGTGCGCATGGGCCGGTTCGACGCCTGGGACGTGCAGTTCAGCCACGCCAACCTCAAGGCGGGTCGGCTGGCGATCACGCCGGCGCGGAACATGGTCGCGAACATCGGCTTCGGCCCAGGCGCTTCGAACACCGTCAGACGAACGCTGTTGGATGCCGTCCGGCGGTCCTATCCGGCCGAGCTGCCGTTGCGCCACCCGCCCGCAGTCGCGGCCGACCGCGCCCTGGACCGCATGATCCACGAGCTCCGGCGTGGTCGCCTGTCGCCCGAGGGGCGTGTGAGGATCGGTGAGCGGCTCCTGTCGAGCGGCCGGGCCCTGGCCGCGCTGTCGATCGTGCGGATGGGGCGCGAGCCCGCGGGCGACCGCGCGCTGGCGGAGTTGGAGAAGCGTGTGATCGAAGCGATACGCGGCGCTCAGGCACCGCGGTCGTGATGCGTCTTAAGCCGCCGCGCGATGACCGCGAAGGCGGCAGCGCGATTGCGCGCGCGATCGGCCGACAGCGCATCCGCCCGCAAGGTCTTGCGCAGCAGCGTCTCCGTTGCGGTTGCCGTCGCGAGACCGGAGGCCGCCGCCCGGGCGAACCATTCCATGTCGCATCCCATGCCGAGCGTGCCGTCGAAGCCACCGACGGCATCGAAGGTCGCCTTGTGGGCGAGTAGCGTTCCCGGGGTGCGGCCGAGCCTGGGCGGCGCCCCCATCTGCGGCGCTGCGCCGTCGTCATCGACGAAATGGAGATGGGCGACCACGAAGGCGGGAGCGGTGAGCCGGGCGATGAGGGCACGCTGCACGGCGATCTTGTCGGGCGTCCATTCGTCGTCGTGGTCCAGGAAGGCCACCAGCTCGCCGCGTGCCTGGTCGATGCCGGCATTGCGCGCGCCGGCGAGGCCGGTGCCCGGCTGTCCGACGACGCGGACGCCCGGGCAGGCGGCCGCGATTGCCCGCGTGTCGTCGCGCGAGCCGCCGTCGACGACGACGATCTCGTCGACGGCGATCGTCTGCGCCCGGATGCTGGCGAGCGCGCGGCCGATGCGCCGCGCGCCGTCGCGGACGCAGACGATCGCGGATATGCCGCTTCCCATGGTCAGTCGGCCCGTTCGCGCCGCCGGGCGAGGTTGGCGTGGATGATCCGCGCCCATTGCCGGTGGTGCGTGGCGGCGCGCAGGTCGGGCGGCATCCGCTCCATGATGCCGGAGTTGCCGCGGCGGTACATGAGCGTCGTCGCGGGAATCACGGCGCGGACGAGCCCCGCCTCCTGCATCCGCACCCAGATATCCACGTCCTCGCTGGTCCGCAGCACTTCGTCGAACGGCCCCGTACGCTCGAATGCTTGCCGGCGGAACAGCGCGGCGCCGAGATTGAAGCCGATCCGGGCCTGCCCGACGATCGTCGCCGGCCACTCGTTCTCCGCCGCCGTCGCCCGCCGGAAATTGCGCAGGTGACCCTGGGCGATATCCGTGTGCGGTGCCGCCTCCATCCGCTCGATGAGTGCGGCGAGCGCGCCACGTGGCCAGATGTCGTCGGCATCCAGGAACGCGATCATCTCGGCGCGGGCGGCCCGCAGCCCGACATTGCGCGCCGCCGCCGGACCACGGTTTTCCTGTCGGAAGAAGCGGGTCGGGAACGGCCGGCCCGACAGATGGCGGCCGGGGTCGTCCGACGACCCGTCATCGACCACCAGGACCTCGATCTCCGACATTCCCTGCGCGGCGACGCTGGCGAGCGCCTCGTCGAGCAGAGGCCCCGCGTCGTGGACGGGAATGACGACGCTGAGGCGGGGGGCGATGGGAGCTACTCCGGCGGTGTCGCGCGGTGCGGCCAGCCGAGGTCGTCCACCTCGTGGATCGGATCGAGGGTCAGCAGATCCTGCATTTCCGTGAAACGCTCGATCACCGGCACGACGAAAGTGGTGCCCGGCGCCTCGGGCAGCGACTTGGGGGCGGCCGGCGGCGGCGGTGCGTCGGACGCGAGCAGGATTTCGTCGGCGACGAGGTCGCGCACGAAGCTGTCGACCGACAGCGGGATGTCGGGCGTCGCTTCGCCGTAGATTTTCGCCAGCCAAAGCCGCAGCTCGGCCAGGCTATGCCCTGCCTCGATCCCCGACCAGATGGAGGCCGCGCTGCCGCGAAGGCTGTAATAGAAGCCATTCTCGACGTTCACGAGTATGACTTCGCCGTCAATGACGTCATGCGCGATCTTCGCGCCGTTGATATGCAGATACTGCGCGTCGCCGATCATGGTGTGACTGATATCAAAGGGTTGCTCGCCGGATCAATGATCCGGGCGACCCAGGCCGCAGCGTCCGCGTCGGGCGCGGCGGCCAGCGCGACGGCGCCATGCCCGATCGCGGCTGCGGCGCGGCCTTCCCGTGCCGCGATCCGACCACGCCACGCCGCGGCGCGCCAGGTTGCTACGCCTCCCTCCAGCGCGGCCGCGAGCTCCCGTTCGGCGCCGGCGGTCTCGCCTTCGGCGGCGAGCACCAGGCCACTCCAGTAATGGAGCATGCCGTCCTGCGGGGCGGCGTTGCGGTGGTGGAAGAGCCCGCCCTCGACCCTCGCTGTCGCTGCCGGCGTGTGTGCGATCGTGACATCGGCGGCGCCCGCCTCGGGTGCTCGACCGTCGAGGCTGGCGACGAATGCCGCGCCGAAGCTGCCGAGCGCTGTCGCGAACCGCCGTGCCGCCGCGAAAGGGCGCGCGACGGTACTAGCTGACGGGTGACCGCGTGGCTGCTCGCCGGCCGCCGCAAGGAACACGGCATGCGCGCGCGCCGCCGCCGTTTCCGCATCGAACGCGGCGCGCGCGTGACGGGCGGCCGCCGCGCCGATGCGCCGTCGCAGCGCCGGATCGCCATGCAGCAGCGCCAGCGCGGCGCCGTAGTCGCGCTCGTCGACGACGAACCCCGTCTCCTCATGGATGACCATGTCGACAATGCCGCCATGCCGCAGGATCACCGGCGGAACGCCGGCGAACATCGCCTCCTGCAATGCGCGGTCGCTGCTCGAATAGGTGTCGGCCGCCAGCGGATAGCCGAAGACGTCGGCGCCGGACAGGACGTGGCCGACGTCCCGCACATATCCGCGCAGTTCGAAGCGGTCCGCGGCACCGGCTTCGGCAGCGCGCCGGGCGATTTCGAGTTCGCCGCCGCCGCCGCCGCACACGACGAAGCGCGCGTCCGGGATATCAGCCGAGAGGCTGAGGCCGACGAAATCGGGGTGAATTTTCCCCGGCCCGACCGTACCGACATAGGCGACGAC
>JBFWXJ010000069.1:0-6609 GCA_050187535.1 Alphaproteobacteria bacterium
GCCGCGCGCACCGCGCGCAGCACCGCATCGGCGGCCACGCCTTCGTCGACGACGAAGGCGAAGTCGCGCGCGACGGGCTGGAAGGCCGACAACGTCAACGCGGGGCGCGCGGCGCTGGCCTTGCCGCGCGGCAGCGGCACGCGATCGAGGAAGACCTCGAAGGCGACGACCGGCCCTTTGGCGCCCAGCGCCTGGAGGACGCCCGGATGCAACTCGCCGAAATGCGCCAGCGGCACGGTGCCGAGGCGGAGGGCACCCGAGCGGCCGGGATGGAACCACGCCGGCGCGTCGGTGGTCGTCTGGAGATTCTCGGTCGGGGCGGCGACGGCGGCTAGCGCCGCCAGCGCGTCGCCCTTGGCGTCGAAGGCATCGACGGCGCGCGCCGCCACCGCCCAGTGGCGGCCGCCGAAGCGGCCGGCGCGCAGGCCCGCGGCGACCAGCGCCTGGCCTTCGGGCGTGTCGTCGGCATATTGCGGGCCGATCTCGAAGAGGGCGGCGTCCGGGATGCCGCGGTCGGCGTTGCGGCCCACGGCGGCGACCAGGTTGGGCAGGATCGAGGGCCGCATGACGTCGAGATCGGCGCTGATCGGGTTGACCAGGCGCAGCGATTCCTTCGGCTGCCCGAAATGCGCGGCGTCGCGGCCGGGCATGAAGGAGAAGGTCACCGCCTCGACGAGGCCGCGGGCGGCGAGCGCCCGCCGGGCGAAGCCGACACGGCGCTGGGCCGGCGTCAGCGCCGGCCGGGTGACGGCATGCTCGCGCGGCAGCGGCACCACCGGGATCGCGTCGTAGCCGTGGACGCGCAACAGCTCCTCCACGAGGTCCGCCTCCCCCTCGATGTCGCCCCGCCAGGACGGGACGGCGACGTCGAGCGCGTCGGGGCCGGCCTCGACCGTGCCGCCCAGCGCCTCCAGGATGCGGCGCCCTTCCTCGGGCGGCACCGAGAGGCCGCCCAGCTCGGCCGTGCGCGTGTCGCGCAGGCGGATGGTGCGCCGCCAGTCGGGCTCCGCCCCCGCGATCACGACCTCGCTCGCCTCGCCGCCGCAGAGGTCGATGATCATGCGCGTCGCCGCCTCGATGCCCGGCACCGGCGAGGCCGGGTCGACGCCGCGCTCGAAGCGGTAGCGCGCATCGGACTGCAGGCCGAGCTTGCGGCCGGTCGCCGCCGTCCGCACGGGATCGAAGAGGGCGGATTCGACGAAGACGTTGACCGTCTCGGCGGTGCAGCCCGTGCTCTCGCCGCCGATGACGCCGCCCAGGCCGACGACACCGTCGTCGTCGGCGATCGCCGTCATCTCGCCGTCGAGCTCGTAGGTCTTGCCGTTCAGCGCCTGCAGCGACTCGCCCGGCACGCAGAGGCGCACCTGGATGTCGCCCGCCAACGCATCGGCGTCGAAGACGTGCAGCGGCCGGGCCACGTCCATGGTGAAGAAGTTGGTGATGTCGACCAGGGTCGAGATCGGCCGGAGGCCGATCGCCGTCAGCCGGCGCTGCAGCCAGGCCGGGCTCGGCCCGTTGCGCACGCCGCGGATGTAGCGTCCCGCGTACATCGGGCACGCCTTCGCCGCTTCGGGCGGCAGCGCGATGCGCACGCCCGTGGGGCTGGCGAAGGCGGCCGGCACGGGGTCGGCCGCAAGTGGCTTCAGGCGGCCGACGCCCGCGGCAGCGAGGTCGCGGGCGAGGCCGCGCACGCCCAGGCAGTCCGCGCGATTGGGCGTGACCTTGACGTCCAGCATCGGGTCGTCGAGGCCCAGCACCTCGGCGAAAGGCCGGCCGACCGGCGCGTCCGCCGGCAGGTCGATGATGCCCTCATGGTCGTCCGACAGCCCCATCTCGTAGGCCGAGCAGAGCATGCCGTTCGACGCCTCGCCGCGGATCTGCCCGGCCTTCAGCAACAGGCCGGTGCGCGGGATGACGGTGCCCGCGCGCGCGAACACGCCCTTCATGCCGGCGCGCGCGTTGGGCGCGCCGCAGACGACCTGGACGCGGTCGACCCCGGTGTCGACGACGCAGACGCGCAGCCGGTCGGCGTTGGGGTGCTGCACGGCCGAGACGACATGGCCGACCGTGAAGGGAGCGAGCCGCGCGGCCGGGTCGTCGATCGCGTCGACCTCGTGCCCCAGCATGGTCAGCCGGGCGACGATCGTGGCGAGGTCGGCGTCGGTCTCCAGGTGGTCCTTGAGCCAGGCGAGCGTGATCTTCATCGCGAGAGCCCTCCCGCCAGCGTCGGCACGTCGAGCGGCACGAAGCCGTAGTGGCGCAGCCAGCGCAGGTCGGATTCGTAGAAGGTGCGCAGGTCGGGGATGCCGTATTTCAGCATCGCGATGCGCTCGATCCCCATGCCGAAGGCGAAGCCCTGGTATTCGGTCGGGTCGACGCCGGCATTGGCCAGTACCTTGGGATGGACCATGCCGCAGCCGAGGATTTCCAGCCAGTCGGCGCCGTGGCCGATGCGGAGCTGCCCGCCTTCGCGCGAGCAGCCGATGTCGACCTCGGCCGAGGGCTCCGTGAACGGGAAGTAGCTGGGGCGGAAGCGCACCGGCAGGTCGTCGACGCCGAAGAAGGCGCGGCAGAATTCGATGAGACAGCCCTTCAGATGGCCCATATGGGCGGTGCGATCGACGACCAGCCCCTCGACCTGGTGGAACATCGGCGAGTGGGTCGCGTCGTGGTCCGAGCGGAAGGTGCGCCCCGGCACGATGATGCGGATCGGCGGACGGTCGCGCATCATCGTGCGGATCTGCACGGGCGAAGTATGGGTGCGCAGCACCAGCCGCGTCCCGTCGGCGCGTGGCGGCAGGTAGAAGGTGTCGTGTTCCTGCCGCGCCGGGTGCTCGGGCGGGATGTTGAGGGCCGTGAAGTTGTAGAAGTCCTCCTCGATATGCGGGCCCTCGGCGACGGTGAAGCCCATGTCGGCGAAGATCGCCGTCAGCTCGTCGACCGTCTGGCTGATCGGGTGGATGCGGCCCTCCGCATCGGGTCGCGGCGGCAGGGTCACGTCGATCCGGTCGGCGGCCAGCCTCGATGCCAGCGCCTCGCCTTCCAGCAGCGCGCGGCGGGCGTCGAAGGCGGCGGCGACCTCGTCCTTCAGCGCGTTCAGCGCCTGCCCCGCCGCCCGGCGCGCGTCGGGGGCGAGCCCGCCCAGCGTCTTCATCTGCTCGGTGATGGCACCCTTGCGGCCGAGTGCCGCGACGCGGGCCGCTTCCAGCCGGTCGAGGTCGCCGGCGTCGGCCACGGCGTTGAGCCAGGTGGTGCGCAGCGTTTCCAGGTCGGTCATCGGTGCCATCCCGTCGCTCGCGAGGAAGTGGAAGGCGCAAATAAAAAGGGGCCGTCTCCGGCCCCTTGGTCCGGCCGGCCCGAGCGCCGGGTGATCCCGGCACCCGAGCCCGCTCGGGTCAACCGCGGGGCGCGTGTCGCGCCCGCGTAAATCGCCGTACCGGGAGCATCACGCCGCCGGGGCGAGCGCCGCCTGCGCCTGGTCGGCCAGCGCCTTGAAGGCATCCGGCTCGCGCGCCGCCAGATCGGCCAGCACCTTGCGGTCGACCTCGATGCCGGCCTTCTTGATGCCGTTCATGAACTGCGAGTAGGTCAGGCCGTGCTCGCGCGCGCCGGCGTTGATGCGCTGGATCCACAGGCCGCGGAAATCCCGCTTCTTGCGGCGGCGGTCGCGATAGGCGTACTGGAGCCCCTTCTCGACCTTCTCGACGGCGATGCGGAAGCTCGACTTGGCCCGGCCACGATAGCCGGTCGCCATGTCGAGGACCTTCTTGTGCCGGGCATGGGCGGTCATGCCCCTCTTGACGCGGGCCATGGTCCGTCAGCTCCGGTGATAGGGCATGTACTTCAGCACCTGGTTCGCATCGCCCTCGGCGAGGACCATGGTGCCGCGCGCCTTGCGCTTCATCTTCGTCGGCTTGCTGATCAGCCGGTGCCGCTTGTGGGCGACGTTGGCCACCACCTTGCCGGTGCCGGTGACGCGGAAGCGCTTCTTCGCCCCGCTCTTCGTCTTCATCTTGGGCATTTCGGTCCTTCTCGGGTGTTCGCGCGCCGCAGCGAAGGCATGCCCTGTCGCGCGCATGGGAGCGCGCTGCCCGGCCGCCGGCGGGAGCGGGGCTTATAGCGATGTCGTTCCCACAAGGCAAGCGGGCCCACGAGAGTAGCGGGCGCCGGCTGCCACCAGGTCGTGGGCGGCGCCCTCCGCGCTATTTCGGCGACAGCACCATGACCATCTGCCGGCCTTCCAGGCGCGGCATCTGCTCTACCTTCGCGATCGGATCGAGTTGGTCGCGGACCCGCATCAGCACCTGCAGGCCCAGGTCCTGGTGCGCCATCTCGCGGCCGCGGAAGCGCAGGGTGACCTTCACCTTGTCGCCTTCCTCGATGAACTTGTTCATGGCGCGCATCTTGACGTCGTAGTCGTGGTCGTCGATGCCGGGCCGGAGCTTGATCTCCTTGACCTCGATGACCTTCTGCTTCTTGCGCGCTTCGTTCTTCTTCTTCTGCTCCTCGTACTTGAACTTGCCGAAGTCGAGGATCTTGCAGACGGGCGGATCGGCGTTGGGAGCGACCTCGACGAGGTCGAGCCCGGCTTCCTCGGCCATCGCGAGCGCTTCGACGGTGGAAACCACGCCCACCATCTCGCCGCGCTCGTTGACCAGCCGCACGCGCGGCACGCGGATCTCGTTGTTGACGCGCGGCCCGTCGCGGGACGGCGTCGGCTCGAACGGGGGTCTGGCTATGTATCGTCTCCTATGGTCACGCGGACGGGGCGGCCGGCGGCATCCGCCGGCACCCGCGCCAATCTAGCGATGGCGGCCGGTCATGCAAGGGCCGCCGTGTCGCCGAACTTTCACCGTTGCGGCATCGCCGTCGGGATCACCGTCTCGACGATCGACGCGTCGAGCCGCTCGTAGTCGTGCAGGCCGATGGTCGCGTACAGCTCGGCGCGGGTCTGCATCCGCTCGATCATCGCATGCGTCCCGCCGTCGCGCCGGATAGCCGCGTAGAGCTCGGCCTGCGCCTTGTTGGCGACCCGCAGCGAGCTGACCGGCCAGATCACCATCTGGTAGCCCATCTCGGCGAACTCGGCCGCGGTGAAGAAGGGCGTGCGGCCGAACTCGGTCATGTTCGCGAGCAGCGGGATACCCGGCATGCGCCGGGCGAACTCACGGAACATCTCGGCGGTGTTCAGCGCCTCCGGGAATATGGCGTCGGCACCGGCCTCGCGGTAGAGGCGTGCACGGGCCACCGCACCGTCGATCCCCTCGCTCGCCGCCGCGTCGGTGCGCGCGATGACGAAGAGGTGGCGCCGCGCGCGGACGGCGGCGGCGACCTTGGCCGCCATGTCCCGCGCGTCGGCGAGCTTCTTGTCGTTGAGATGGCCGCACTTCTTGGGCAGCAGCTGGTCCTCGATGTGGACGGCCGCGGCGCCGGCGTCCTCGAAGCTGCGCACCATGTGCATGACGTTGAGCGCCTCGCCATAGCCGGTGTCGCCGTCGACGACGAGCGGCAGGCCCGAGGCGCGCGCGATCTGGCGGACGAAGAAGCAGACCTCGTCCACGGTGATGATGCCGAGGTCGGGGATGCCCATGGAGGCGCTCATCGCGGCGCCCGAGAGGTAGAGCGCCTCGAAGCCCGCGGCCCGCGCCTGCAGCGCCGCCATGCCGTTGTGGGTGCCCGGGATCTGCATGATCCCCGGCCGCTTCAGCAGCGCGCGGAAGCGGTCGCCGGCGGGCGCGTCCGGCAGGTCGGCGGCGACGAGATAGGGCATCGGGGCTACTCCTGGTCGGGCAGTGTGCGGGCCACGGCGTCCACCGGCAGGTCCGCGAGGTCGGGGCGGCGGAGCACGGTCACGCGGGGGCCGCGCGGCGCGCACAATGCCGGATCGGAGGCCCGCGAGAACAGCACCGTCGCGGGCGCGCCGGCGACGGCCAGCAGGTGCATGGGGCCGGTGTCGTTCCCGACCGCTGCAGCGGCCCGCCGGCCGAGGCGCACCAGGTCGAGGAGCGAGGTGGCGCCGGTCAGGTCGACGGCCGCGGGTGCCGCCCCTCGGATCGCGTCGGCCAGCGGCCGCTCGCCCGCCCCGCCGAGGACGACGGGCAGGCGCCCCGCCCGGGCGAGGCCGGCGGCGAGGTCCCGCCAGCGGTCGACCGGCCAACGCTTCTCCGGCCGGTGGGCGGAGCCGCCCGGCACCAGCAGCACGAAGGGCGCGCCCGCCGCCAGCGCCGGCGGCAGCGGGGCGGCGGGGACCCAGCCGACATCGGGCGGCGGCACGGATGGGATGCCGGCCATGGCGAGCTGCTCGGCCTGGCGATCCAGCGTGTGCATGTGGTCGCGTTCGGGATTGGCATGGGGATGGGACGCTCCGGGCGCGATCCCCGACCATTCCGGCCGCCGGCGCCCGAACAGGCGCAGATACGTGCCCGATCGCCGCGAGGTCTGGAGGTCGTAGACCCGCGCGAATCCCCCGGACCGCAGCCACCGTGCCAGGCGCAGCACCGCCGGCAGGTTCCAGAAGGGCGGCCGGGTGTCGAGCGCCACCGCATCGGCATAGGGCGAGGCGGCGAGGAAGTCGCGGAACGGCGCGGTCGTCAGCACGGTGATGCGGGC
>JBFWXJ010000069.1:6709-18643 GCA_050187535.1 Alphaproteobacteria bacterium
TCGCGGCAGTCCGGCACCATCTGGAAGCGACCCCCCATCCCCTTGGCGAGGATGCGCGTCTCCAGCTCCTTGCGGTAGGCGTCGCGGGCGTCGAGCGCGCCGACGAAGACACAGTACAGCTCGCGGTCGGCCAGCCGCGCGATGGCGTCGATCGCCACCTCGTGGCCCTTCCAGCGGCTGAACCGCGCCGGCAGCATGACGACCGGCACGCCGTCCGGCAGGCGCCATTCGCGCGCCAGCCGCACCATGCGCTCGCCCGTCACCGCCTGCGGGTCGAAGCGGCGGAAGTCGATGCCGCGCGGGATGATGCGCAGCCGCTCGGCCGGCACGCCGTAGACCGCATAGGCATGCTCGGCGATGAACCGAGAGATGGCGATCACGCGCTCGCCGCGGCCCATGATCGCGTTGTACTGCCGCTTGGCCCAGCTCCCGTGCCGGTGCGTTCCGTGGAACGTCGTCATGAAGTGCCGGCCGGTCGCTCGCGCCGCCATGCGCCCGCTCCAGGCGGGTCCGCGGCTACGCGCGTGGACGATGTCCACGTCGTAGCGGCCGATCACTTCGGCCAGCCGCCTGGCGTTCGAGCGGATGGAGAGCGGGTTGCGGCGGTCGAGCGGCACCGTCACGTGGACGGCCCCCATCCGCTCCAGCTCGGAGACGAGCGGTCCGCCGGCCGAGGCGACCACCGCGCGCCAGCCGGCCCGGGTCAGCGCCGCCGCGATGTCGACCGTGCCGCGCTCGACACCGCCCATGCCGAGGGCGGGGAGCACCTGCAGCACGGTACGGCCGGTCCGCGGCGGCGCCGGGCCGCGTCCGATGGTAGGCTCACGTTGCGAATCCATGACCTCCGACACTACCAAGCCGCGGGCGGGACGGGCCAGCATGCCGACCATCACCTATCTTCCCGGCCCCGGCGGGCACCGGCTCGCCGGCTGCCGCACCCCCGGGCGCGGGCCCGGCGTCGTCTTCCTGGGCGGCTTCCGTTCCGACATGACGGGGACCAAGGCGACGGCGCTGGAGGAAGCCTGCCGCACCGCCGGCCGCGCCTTCCTGCGCTTCGACTATTCCGCCCATGGCGCGTCCGAGGGTCGCTTCGAGGACGGCACGATCGGCGGCTGGGCCGCCGACGCGGTCGCGATGATCGACGCCATGACCGATGGCCCGCAGATCCTGGTCGGCTCCAGCATGGGCGGCTGGCTCATGGTGCTGGCGGCGCTGGCCCGGCCCGCTCGGGTCGCGGGCCTCGTCGGCGTCGCGGCGGCACCGGATTTCACCCAGGACCTGATCTGGGACGAGATCCCGGAGGCGGTCCGCCGCGTCCTGCGCGAGACGGGCGTGTGGCACGAGCCCTCGTCCCACGATCCCGAGCCCTATCCGATCACGCTGCGGCTGATCGAGGAGGGGCGCCAGCGCCTGGTGCTGCGCGCGCCGATTCCGCTCGCCTGTCCCGTCCGACTGCTGCACGGCATGGCCGACCGCGACGTGCCCTGGACGCAGTCGCAGAAGCTGCTGGAGCGCCTGGAGGCGGCCGACGTGACGCTGACCCTGGTCAAGGACGGCGACCACCGGCTGTCGCGCCCGGAGGATCTCGCGCGTCTGACCGCGACCGTCGAGACGCTCGCCCGTCAGGTCGAGGCGGCGATCGCCGCCAGCCCCTCGCGGTAGGTCGGGTAGGCGAGGCTGAGGCCGAGCGCCGCCTTGGTGCGCGCATTGGAGACGCGCCGGCTCTCGCCGTAGAAGGCGAGCGCCATCGCCGACATGGTGGCCCTGGCCACCTCGAACGGCTCGGGCGGCGGTGCCGGCATGCCGATCAGGGCCGCGGCATGGGCGACGACCTCGTCCTGCGGCGCGGGCGCGTCGTCGGCCAGGTCATAGATCGCACCGGGGTCGGGCCGCGCCATGGAGGCCCGCAGCGCCGCCACGATGTCGTCGACGTGGATGCGCGAGAACACCTGGCCCGGCCTGACGATGCGCCGGGCGCTGCCGGCGCGAAGCTGGTCGATCGCGCTGCGGCCGGGGCCGTAGATGCCGGCGGCGCGGAAGACGTGCACCGGCAGGCCGCGGTGGCGCCAGAGGTCACGCCACGCCTCCTCGGCCCGCAGCCGTCGCTTCGCATGGGCCGACGTCGGTGCCGGCGGCGTCGCGGCATCGACCCAGCCGCCCGCGCGGTCGCCGTAGACGCCGGTCGACGAGACATAGCCGACCCAGTCGAGGCCGGGCAGCCGGGCGAGCTCCGCCCCCGCCGCGGCCAGCACCGGATCACGGTCGCCCTCGGGCGCGGCGGTCGCCAGCAGGTGGGTGGCGCCGGCGAGCGCGGACGGATCGAGCGGGGCATCGGCCGCGAAGCGATGGACCGCGATGCCGGCCGCTTCCAGGGCCGGGGCGGGCGCCATGTCGCGCAGGGTGCCGGCGACCGTCCACCCGTCGGCCGCCATCGCCCGCGCGAGGGCGGCTCCGACATAGCCGAGGCCGAACACGAAGAGGCGCGGAACGGGAGAGCTCATCTCGCGGATGATGGCGGAAGAATGGGGCGCCCATGCGGCGGACGGCCACGCTTGCGCCCGGTCGCGCCGAGGAAGAGTGTGCGGGCCGCCATGACGCGCTTCCTCGCCTTCCTCCCCTTCACCGCGGCATTGCTGCTGGGCGCCGCAGCGAACGCCCAGGATCCCGCTCCTGAGGAATACGCCCGCTGCATGCGGCTCGCCCGCACCCAGCCGGCCGAAGGCTTCGAGACGGCGAGCGGCTGGGCCGCCCGCGGCGGCGGCCTGCACGCCCGGCACTGCGCGGCCGTGGCGTTGCTCAGTCTCGGCCAGAGTGCCGAGGCGGCCAGCCGGCTGGAGGCCCTGGCGACGGCCAACCGCGGCGAGGGACCGCGCTTCCGCGTCGAGCTGCTGTCGCAGGCCGCCCAGGGCTGGCTCGCCGCCCGCATGCCGGAGCGTGCGCACGCCGCGCTCACCGCCGCGATCCGCATCGCCGGCGGCGACGCCGACCTGTGGATCGACCGCTCGATCGTGCTCGCCTCGGCGCGCAACTATTGGGAGGCGATCGACGACCTGAACCGGGCGATCGAGCTGGCGCCGCGACGGGCCGACGCCCTGGTGCTGCGTGCCACCGCCTACCGCTACGTCGACTCGCTGGAGCTGGCGGAAGAGGACCTGACGCGGGCGCTGACCCTCGACCCACGCTCGGTGGATGCGCTGCTCGAGCGCGGCATCCTGCGCCGCCTGCGCAACGATGTCGCCGGGGCACGGCGCGACTGGATGGAGGTCCTGCGCCTGCAGCCCGAGGGTGCCGCCGCCGACGGCGCCCGCGCCAACATCGAGAAGCTGGACGTCCGGACCGATCGCTGATGCGCGTCCTTGTGCTGGGCGGCACGGGGACCATCGGGCGCGCCGTCGTTCGGGCATTGCACGACCGCGGACACCACGTATCGGGGCTCGCCCGTTCCGCGACGGCGGCGGCGGCACTCCGATCCGCCGGCGCGGCGCCGATCACGGGCGACATCACCGCACCTGCCGGCTGGATGGCGGCGATCGATGCGGCCGACGCGGTCGTGCAGGCCGCCTGCGGCTTCGATCGCGACATGGGGGCCGTCGAGGCCCGGCTGCTCGATTCGCTGTTGCCGGCGATGGCGGCGACCGGCCGCACGCCCGCGCTGATCTATACGGGCGGTTGCTGGCTCTACGGCGCCACCGGCGACCGGGTCGCCGACGAGGATTCCCCCTTCGCGCCGCCGTCCGAATGGGCGTGGATGGTCGACCACGCCGCGCGGGTCCGCGCCGCGCCCGGCATACGCGCGGTGGTGATCCACCCGGCCATGGTCTGGGATGATGCGGGCGGTGTCCTGCGTCGTATGCGCGACGCGGCACGAGACGGTGTCCCGATCTACGTCTATGGCGCGGCCACTGTGCGCTGGCCGCTGGTCCATGCCGCGGATCTGGCCGACCTCTACCTTCGCGCGCTGGAGACGGGCCGACCCGGCGCCACCTATATCGGCGCAGCGATCACAGGGATGACGGTGGGTGCGCTCGCATGCGCGATCGCAGCACGCTTCGGCCACCCGATCGCGGCTCCGGAAGTGCGTCCGGTCGCTACCGCCATGGCGGCCTTCGGAGACTGGGCACGCGGCTACGCGATCGACCAGCGGCTCAGCGGCGAGCGCGCGCGGCGCGAGCTCGGCTGGTCGCCGCGGCGGCTCGATCCGGCGGCGGTCGCGGATCAAAAATCGAGATCGGCGTAGTGCGGCGGCGGGGGTGCGCCGGGGATGTGGTCGGCCAGGATCTGACGGAAGCTGGGACGCGACTTGATCCGGGCGTACCAGTCCTTGGCGGGCTGGAAGTCGTCCCAGGGCACGTCGCCGATATAGTCGACGGTGGAGAGATGGGCGGCGGCCGTGATGTCGGCCAGCGACAGCTCGTCGCCGCCGAGCCAGCGGCGGTGCTCGGCCAGCTCGCCGATGTAGTCGAGATGCTGGCGGATCGCCGAGAGGCCGAGGCGGATGAGCGCGGAGTTGGGCGTGTCGCGCCTGGTCATCCGCTTCAGCATCTTCTCGCCGACCAGCGCGTCGGTGACCTCGCGCGCGAACTTGCCGTCGAACCAGCCGACCAGCCGGCGCACTTCCGCCCGCGATGGCGCATCACGGGGCAGCAACGGGCGCTGCGGATAGACCTCCTCCAGGAACTCGCAGATCGCCTGGGCATCGGCCAGCACGGTGCCGTGCGGCTCGACCAGCACCGGCACTTCGCCGCAGCGGTTGAGGGCGAGGAACTCCGGGCGACCCTCCCACGGCTTCTCCAGCACCAGATCGGCATCGATGTGCTTCTCGCCGAGCGCCAGGCGCACCTTGCGCGAGGGCGCCGAGAGCCAGAAGTGGTAGAGCGTCCGCATGTGGACCCCGATTCTAGTCGACACCGCCCCGGGCGAACAGCCCGCGCGGCGACGCATCGCCGCGTGATAGCCTTCGGGCGACTTCGCGCGACGGAGAAGGACCGCATGGCGTTCAAGGAATACGACCGGTACGACGCGCTCGGCCTGGCCGCGCTGATCCGGGACCGCAAGGTTTCCGCGGCCGAGGTGATCGAGGCGGCGATCGCGCGCATCGAGGCGCTGAACGGCAAGGTCAACGCCGTCACCCACCGGCAGTTCGATCGCGCCCGACGCGAGGCCGCCCTCGGTCTGCCGCAGGGTCCGTTCCACGGCGTGCCCTTCCTGCTGAAGGACCTCTACGCGCTCGATGCGGGGGAGCCCAGCGGCAACGGCAGCCGCCTCTTCGACGGCTATCTCGCCGACCACAATTCCGAGATCGTGACCCGCTTCCGCAATGCCGGGCTGGCGGTGCTGGGGCGCAGCAACTCGCCCGAGCTGGGTCTGGTGCCCACGACCGAGCCGGTGCGCTTCGGCCCGACCCGCAACCCCTGGAACCTGGAGCGCTCGTCCGGCGGATCGAGCGGCGGCAGTGCGGCCGCGGTCGCCGCGCGCATGGTGCCGATCGCCCATGCCACGGACGGCGGCGGATCGATCCGCATCCCGGCTTCGGCCTGCGGCGTCGTCGGCCTCAAGCCGACGCGTGCCCGCTGCCCGATGGGTCCCGACGTGGGCGAGGGGTGGAACGGCCTTTCGGTCGGGCTGGTGGTCTCGCGCAGCGTGCGCGACACCGCGGCCGCGCTGGACGCGGTCGAGGGGCCGGCGGTGGGCGATCCCTATGCCTGCCCGCCCAAGGCGCGACCCTTCCTCTCGGAGGTCGGCGCGCCGGCCGGCCGCCTGCGCATCGCCTTGTCGACCGCGGCACCGGCCGGCGTGACGGTGCATCCCGACTGCAGGGCGGCGGTGGAGGCGGCGGCGAAGCTCTGCGCCGATCTCGGCCATGTCGTCGAGGAGGCCGACCCGCCGATCCAGCACGACGACGTCTGGGACGCCTTCGGCACCATCATCGCCTCGCACGTCGCCAACACGCTGAACCTGCGCGAGAAGGCGATCGGCCGGAAGGTGCGGCCGGACGAGGTGGAGCGGTCGACCTGGGCCTTCGCCGAGATGGGGCGCGCGCAGGTATCGGGCGCGGACTACGCCCGCGCGATCCTCGCCGTCCACACGCTGGGCCGCCGCATGGGGGCCTTCATGGAGCGCTTCGACGTCCTGCTGACGCCGACGCTCGGCCAGCCGCCGGTGCCGCTCGGCGCCATCTCCATGATGGACATGGACGTCGAGCGTTACCGCAAGAACCTGCGCGACTTCATCCCCTTCACGCCGATCGAGAACGCGGCCGGCCTGCCGGCGATCTCGCTGCCGCTGGCGTGGAACGCCGACGGGCTGCCGATCGGCTGCCACTTCGTCGGCCGGTACGCCGACGAGGCGACGCTGATCCGCCTCGCCGCACAGCTCGAGGCGGCGCAGCCCTGGGCCGACCGCCGGCCGCCGGTCTCATGATTACCGTCTTCGGCCGCGCCAATTCGTCCAGCGTCCAGCTGGTGATGTGGACGATCAACGAGCTCGGCCGCGAACATGAACGTCTCGATTTCGGGCATGGCCACGCCTCGACCAAGACGGCATCCTATCTCGCCATGAACCCCATGGGCCGCGTCCCCGTCCTGGTCGACGGCCCGGTCCGCATGTTCGAGAGCGCGGCGATCCTGCGGTACTTGGCGGCCAGCTACGGTGACGATGATTTCTGGCCGCGCGACCCGGCGCGGCGCGCGCCGCTCGACACCTGGGCCGAGTGGGGAAAGAACACGTTCACCGAATCGGTGCTCGCGATCTTCGTCTACGACGTGCGCCTCGCCCCGGAGACACGCGATCCCGCGGTCCTGCGGGCGGCTACGGAAAGGCTCGCCCCGCTCGCCCGCATGCTGGATGCGCGGATCGGGGACGGCCCATGGCTGGACGGCGATCGGTTCTCGTTCGCCGACATCGCCTGCGGCCACATCCTGCACCGCTATCACAGCCTCGCATGGGAGCGGCCGAAGCTGGCGAACCTCGGCGCCTACTACGACCGCCTGCAGACCCGGCCGGCCTACCGGGACCATGCGATGGTCTCCTACGAGGCGCTTCGAGGCTCCTACTAGGGCGGGCTCAATACCAGATCTCCATGCGGAGCCCGCGGGAGTCGCGGGGCGGTTCGCCCGCGGGCAGGCGGACGGCGGTGCCGGCCGCCATGTTGGCCGCGGTGTCTGAGAGTGCAGCCGCATCGAAGAGATCGTCGGGTGCGGCATGCCGGCGGTCGAGGGCGGACAACAGCCCGTCGACGTCGAACCCGGCTGTCGACAGCAGTCGGCGACGCACCGCCTCGCCTTCTGGCGTGCGCTTGCTCTCCGGGACGGGGGCACCGGCCAGCCGCATGAAGGCGAGTTCTGGATGGCTCTCGCGCACGCGGTCCTGGTCGGCGGGGCGGATCGCTTGGTCGATCTCGCGGATCTTCGGCAGCAGGAACCACGCCTGCTTGGCCAGCCCGCAGCCATCCGCCTTGCCCCAGGCGTTGGCCGTCGGGTAATCGGGAAACGACAGCAGCGGCCGCCGGAGCCCGATGAAGACGCTGGCCGAGCGCTTCGGCCCGAGCAGCCGCCGCGCATCGAAATCGACGCCCCGCCGCCCGGCATCCGGCAATCCGATCGGCATGTCGACCGCGACGATGTCCGCCCGCGGCAGCCCCGCCCAGTCGGCCGCCCCATGCACCGACCAGCGCCCGCGCGCGAGGTCGCGCGCCACCATGATCCAGCCGCCGCGGCAGCCATCGACGCCGGCGACGATCATCGCAGGCGCTGGAGGTCCCTTGCGCCGTGAACGATGCGGCGAACCTCGATCACATCAGCATCGACCACGTAGAGAACCAGATACCGCTCGTGCGTGAGAACACGAATCCCGGGGCCGATGTCCGGGCGCAACGGCCCGATCTCCGGAAATGCGATCAACGTACGGCAACGCTCGCGCAACATCCTGACGAAGGCCGCGGCACACTCGTAACTGTCACGAGTGATGAAATCGCCGATCTCGGCAAGGTCGAGCCGCGCCCTACGGCTGAAGCGCAGGCGCATCAGTTATCGGCCGCCGTCTTCTTCGCGTCGTATCGGGCAGCCAATCGATCGAGAAACTCGAATCCGTCTTCGTCGGAAAGGCCGCTCCGCCGGCCTTCCTCCGCCGCCTCACGAAGCTGGGCGACTTCCTCGGCGCGCTCTCGTTCCTGTCGTTCGAGCAGGCGCAAGCCTTCGGAGACGACATCGCTCGCGCTGTCGAAACGGCCACTCTCGACGAGCGACCGGACAAGATTCTCGAAGCGACCCTCCAGGACGTAGCTCTTCGACATCGTCACGATTCCCGGTTCGTCGATGAGCCATCATACACGAACGCCATGCGCCTCGCGCCCGCTTCCGGCCCGGCCGCGGCCGCGTGTATGGTGCCGGCCCCGCGTTCCGGAGGACGAGCGATGGCCGAGGCCGAGTTTCCGGGCTTCCATACGATGAGCCTGCATGCGGGCCAGCAGCCGGACCCGGTCCATGGCGCCCGCGCGGTGCCGATCTACCAGAGCACATCCTTCGTCTTCCAGAGCACCGACCACGCCGCCTCGCTGTTCAACCTGGAGCGACCGGGACACATCTACTCGCGCATCTCCAACCCGACGGTGGCGGTGCTGGAGGAGCGCATCGCGGCACTGGAAGGCGGCGTCGGCGCGATCGCCACGGCGAGCGGGCAGGCGGCCCTCCACCTCGCCATCGCCACGCTGATGGGGGCGGGCGGGCACATCGTCGCGGCCGCCTCGCTCTACGGCGGCAGCATCAACCTGCTGAAGCTGACCATGCCGCGCTTCGGCATCACCACGACCTTCGTGCCGCCACGCGACCCCGACGCCTTTGCGCACGCCATCCGGCCGGAGACGCGGCTCGTCTTCGCCGAGACGGTCGGCAACCCCGGGCTGGAGATCGTGGACCTGCCGCGCGTTGCCGCGATCGCCCACGACCACGGCCTGCCGGTGCTGGTCGACGCCACCTTCTCGACCCCCTTCCTCTGCCGCGCGCTCGACCATGGCGCCGACCTCGTCATGCATTCGGCGACGAAGTGGCTGGGCGGGCACGGCATCGCCATCGGCGGCGTGCTGGTCGACGGCGGCCGCTTCGACTGGGAGGCGTCGGGCCGCTTCCCGACGATGACCGAGCCCTATGCCGGCTATCACGGCATCGATTTCGCCGAGGAGTACGGCCCGCTCGCCTTCGTCATGCGCGCCCGCGCCGAGGGCCTGCGCGACTTCGGCGCGGCGATGTCGCCGACCAACGCTTTCCACCTGCTGCAGGGGATAGAGACCCTGCCCCTGCGCATGGCCCGCCATGTGGAGAACGCCCGCGCGGTGCTGGATTTCCTGAAGGTGGCGCCGCAGGTCGCCTGGGTCTGCCATCCCGACCTGCCGGACCATCCCGACTATGCGCTCGCGCGGCGCATGATGCCCAGGGGGGCCGGCAGCATGATCGCCTTCGGCATCAAAGGCGGAAGGGCGGCGGGCCGGGTCTTCATCGATTCACTGCGCCTCGTCTCGCACCTCGCCAATGTCGGCGACGCCAAGTCGCTGGTCATCCATCCCGCCAGCACCACCCACCAGCAGCTCGATGCCGAGGCGCTGGCCGCCGCGGGGGTCGGCGAGGACATGATCCGCCTCTCGGTCGGCCTGGAGGATGCGGCCGACATCACGGGCGACCTGCGCCAGGCGCTGCGCGCAGCCGAACGCGCGACCGCCAAGCCGGCAGCGGGCCGTGCCGCGGAGAAGGTCTGAGCCATGGAGCTGATCGTCGACGGGCGGGCCGTGTTCGCCGCGACCGGCGGCCGGCCCTTCGACCCGAAGGGCCGGGTCGCGGTGCTGCTGCACGGGGCCGGCATGGACCACACCGCCTGGTCGCTGCAGACACGCTGGCTCGCCCATCGCGGCCGCTCGATCCTGGCGGTCGACCTGCCGGGGCACGGGCGGTCGGCGGGGCCGGCCCTGCCGTCGGTCGAGGCGCTGGCGGCGTGGACGCTGGCGCTGCTCGACGCGGCGGGTGTCGAGAGGGCGGCACTCGCCGGCCATTCCATGGGCGCCTTCGCGGCGCTGGCCGCCGCGGCGGCGGGGCCGGAGCGCGTGCGGGCGCTGGCGCTGCTGGGCGTGACCCCGGCCATGCCGGTGCATCCGGACCTGATCGCGGCCGCCCGCGCGGGCGCGCCGCTCGCGGCCGCCCTCATGTGTTCCTGGGGCTACGGCGCGAAGGCGCAGTTGGGCGGCAACCGCGCGCCGGGGCTGTGGATGGTGGGCAGCGGCCTGGCGCTGATCGGCGCCGCCGATCCCGCGTCGCTGGCGACCGACCTCGAAGCCTGTGCGGCTTATGGCGACGCGCTCGCCGCCGCCGCCCGGGTCGCCTGCCCTACGCTGCTGGTGCTGGGTGCCGACGACCGCATGACGCCGGCCGGGCGTGCCCAGCCGCTGGCCGCCGCCATCGCCGGGTTGCGCACGGTGACGCTGCCCGGGGCCGGCCACATGATGATGATCGAACGGCCGGACGAGACGGCGACCGCCCTCGACGGCATCCTGTAGCGGAAGGGGCGATGGCCGAGACGGTGATCGAGCGGCGGGCGGCCTATGGCCATTTCCGCCAGGTGCCGACGCGCTGGATGGACAACGACGTCTACGGGCACGTCAACAACGTCGTCTACTACTCGTATTTCGACACGGTCGTGAACCTCTACCTGGTCCACGAGGGCCGGCTCGACATCCATGCGGGGCCGGTGATCGGCATCGTGGCCGAGAGCATGTGCCGCTTCCGCAAGCCGCTCGCCTATCCCGAGATCATCGACGCCGGCCTCAGGGTCGGCCGCCTCGGCAATTCCAGCGTCCGCTATGAGATCGGGCTGTTCCAGGCGGGCGACGACGAAGCGGCGGCCGACGGGCACTTCGTCCACGTCTTCGTCGACCGGCAGACACGCCGGCCGACCCCGATCCCGACCGACATGCGCGCGGCGCTGGCGCGGATAGCCGTCACCTGAACGAAAAAGCCCCGCCCGGGGGACCCGGGCGGGGCGAGGCAGGAACCGGAGATATTCTGGGGCGATGGCGGGCCTTAGGCCGCCTTCTGCTCCAGGGCGGGCTTGGCCGAGGCGGCGATCGGGATCACGCGCGGCTTGGCCGCCTCGGGGATCTCGCGCTTCAGCTCGATGTGCAGCAGCCCGTTGTCGAGGCTGGAGCCGACCACCTTCACCGAGTCCGCCAACTCGAAGCGGCGCTCGAAGGCCCGGCGGGCGATGCCGCGGTGCAGGTACTTCACGCCCTGCGCCTCGGGGGCGCCGCGGCCGGTGACGGTCAGCGTGTTCTCACGCACCACGACCTCGAGATCGTCGGCACCGAAGCCCGCGACCGCCATGGTGATGCGGTAGGCGTTCTCGCCGGTCGTCTCGATGTTGTAGGGCGGATAGGACGGCGCTTCGGCGCCGTTGGCCCCTTCCAGAAGCCGCATCATCCGGTCGAAGCCGACCGTGGAACGGAACAGGGGCGAAAAATCGAACGTAGTCATGGGTCCACCTTCTCCGATGAGCAAAGGGACGATTGCCCACCCGCAACGGGGGCTGGGCGCTCTTCCGTCGGGCCCGTTTGGCACCCGACATCATCGGAGATAGGGAACGTCCGGCGCGGTTCAAGACCCCGCGCCGGCAGGGATTCAGCCGGCCTTCACCGTGCGCAGGCCGACGCCCGCGAAGCGCTTGTTGAAGCGCGCGAGCTGGCCGCCCGTGTCGAGCAGCTTCGCCTGGCCGCCGGTCCATGCCGGGTGGGACTTGGTGTCGATGTCGAGCCGCATCGTCTCGCCCGGCTTGCCCCAGGTCGACCGGGTCGTAAACGTCGACCCGTCGGTCATGATGATGTTGATCTCATGGTAGTCGGGATGGATGCCGGGCTTCATCTGACGCTCCTCGGGAAGCGCGCGCTTATATAGACAACCC
>JBFWXJ010000070.1:0-18459 GCA_050187535.1 Alphaproteobacteria bacterium
GCGGTGACCGGGCCGCCCGGCGCGCCGACCGCACGCCCGTCCACCGACGCGACGGGCGTGACGCCGCCGAAGGTGCCGGTCACGAACGCCTCGTCGGCGCCGTAGACCTCGGCCAGCGTGAAGTCGCGCAGCTCCACCGGGATACCGTTTGCGCGCGCCACGTCGATGACGTTGCCGCGCGTGATGCCGTTGAACGAGTAGCGGCCGGTCGACGTCCAGACGGCCCCCTTGCGCACGACGAAGAAGTTGGTGGCGTTGCAGCTCGCGACGAAACCGTGCGGGTCCAGCATCAGGGCCTCGTCGGCACCGGCCTTCAGCGCCTGGATGAGGGCGGTGATGAGCGGCAGGCGGCTGTGCGAGTTGAGCCGCATGTCGAACATGTCGGGCGGCGTCGTGCGGATGGCCGAGGTGAAGAGCCTGAGGCCCTTGCGCTTGATCTCCGGGCTCGGCTCCTTCCACTCCGCGACGACGACGACCGTGGCGGGGCCGATCGTGTAGCGCGGGTCCTGGTTGGGCGTGCGCTTGAGGCCGCGGCTGACCATGAGGCGGATATGGACGCCGTCGGTCATCCCGTTGGCCCGCACGGTGCGATAGAGCGCCTCGGAGAGTCCGGCACGGTCCAGGCCGATGTCGAGATCGATCGAGCGGGCACCTTCGAGCAGGCGGTCGATGTGCCGGTCGAGGAAGGCGATGCGCCCGCCGACGAGACGGAACCCCTCCCAGACGCCGTCGCCGAGCACGAAGCCGGCGTCGAAGACCGAGACGCGCGCCTCCCCGCGCTTCACGAGATCGCCGTTGACGTAGAGCAGGACCTCGTCGTTGCGCGGATCCTCGACGAAGCCCTGCGAGCCCTGGACCATCGGCCTATCCCGTGATGCGGTGTGCGTGGAGATGGCGATAGTACGGTTGGGCCGCCTGCGCCAGGGGCTCGAGCCCGGCCGGCAGGTCGACCGCTTCGGCGCGCGGCGGGGCGAAGCCGGTCGAGCGGTGGACGGCGGCGTACCAGTGGGGTGCCCAGACGCCGTCGGTCGGGCGTGGGCCGGCCGGCCAGGCGAGCATCCCCTCGTCGAACGCCAGCGCCAGGCGGGCACAGAGCGCCGTCAGCACGCCACGCGGATCGGCCAGCACGTCGGCCGCGTCGATGACGGGCGGGATGTGGCCCGTGCGCCGCCGCTCGCGGTCGAACAGCTCGGCCTGGACCTCGCAGCCGAGGTCGTCGAGCGCCACCGCCTCGCGGGTGCGGACATAGGATGCGATGACGGCGCGCGGGTCGCGGATCAGGAAGCAGTTGTCGAGCGCGTCGATCCAGCCGCGATCGACGCCCGCCAGCAGATGGTGGGCCATGTGCTTCTGGTAGAAGACGGAACGACCCGGGCAGGCTTCCGTCGTCAGGCGCTGCGCGACCGGCCGCCAGTCCGTCGGCTGGCTCGCCAGGACGTCGTCGCGGCCGGGATGATCCTTGCCGGTTCGGGCCAGATAAAAGGCGTAGAGCGGCTCGTCGACGACCCAGGCGTCGCCCCGGTTCTCCCAGGCGCGAAGCAGCGCCGTCGACAGGTTGCGCGGGCCCGACCACATGGCGACGCGCCTGACCGGACGCCGGCCGCCCGCCTCCGCCACCGCGGGCGGCCCCGGATCGCTCAGAAGCGGACGCCGTAGCGTGCGGCCAGCGTGTCCATGCCCTGGTTGCGCTCGTAGAGGCCCGCGTTGGAGATGTGCGAGAGCATCACCGAGACGGAGTGGCGACGCTCCTCGCCGAAGCGCCAGCCGAGCTCGATCGACTCACGGAACAGCACGCGGCCACCCAGCGACTTGCGGTCCTCGCGGTCGGTGTCGAGATTGCCGCTGTGGACGGCCAGCCCGAGGCTGCCGGCGACGAACGGGCCCGCGTCGAAGTCGTACTGCCAGGTAAGGCCGGTGTAGAGCTGGCTGGTGGCCCCGGCAGTGTGGATCAGCGCGCCGATATGGGGTCGCGGCGACCAGATGAAGGAAAGGAAGTCGGGCGAGGTGAACAGGACCTCGCCGTTGATGTCCATCCCCGAGTCCTCCTTGCGGTCCCCGAAGATGTTGATGTCGTGGTAGCCGACGCCGAACTTCAACTCCGAGACGACCTTCTGTGCATCGGCGGGGGCGAACGCCGCCGACAGGAGAAGCGCGGCGACGGCGGCCAACAGGCGGAAGCGGGTGCGCATGGCCGATCTACCCCCTTCGGTCACGACTCGATGGCAATACCCTGAGAATCGGCCCGAATCCTGTCAACGCGAGGTCACTCCCGACGATTGCCCGCGAGGCGATCGAAGGCCGATAGTGGCCCCATGGACACGCAGGAACGCTTCGTCACCGTCGCCGCCGACCGCGTCGGCCGCCAGATCGAGACCATCCTCCTCGCCTGGGGTATGCCCGAGGAGATGGCGGCGCCGACCGCCCGGGTGATGGTCGACACCGACCTGCGCGGCATCGACTCGCACGGGCTCACCATGCTCATCGCCTACGAGGAGCGTCGGCGGACGGGCCGCATCGTCATGGCGCCGGAGATCCGGGTGTTGCGCGAGGGACCGGTCACGGCGCTCATCGACGCGGGCGGCGGCCTCGGCCACTTCCCGTCGCTGACGGCGATGGACATGGCGATCGCCAAGGCCAGGCGCATGGGTGTCGCCACGGTCGCCGTGCGCAACAGCAACCACTACGGCGCGGCCGGCGCCTATGCGCTGCGCGCCGCCGAGGCGGGGCTGATCGGCATGACCGGCACCGGCTCGCGCACCCGCGCCGTGGTCCCGACCCGGGCGCGCGAGGGCATGTTCGCGACCAACCCCATCGCCTTCGCCGCACCGACCGGCAGCGGCCGGCCCTTCGTGCTCGACATGGCGACGAGCACGGTCGCGGTCGGCAAGATCAACCTGTGCTGGCTGAACGACCGCCCGGTGCCCGCGGGCTGGGTCGTCGACGAGAAGGGCCAGCCGGTGACGGATGCGGCCATGGCACGCGACTACTGCTCGAAGCGGCCGGACGGCGGGCTGACGCCGTTGGGGGGCCTGCCGGAGATGGCGAGCCACAAGGGCTACGGGCTGGCGGCGATGATCGAGATCCTGTCGACGCAGCTGACGGGCGCCATCTACTGCGGCACGGCGGCGACCAACCCACGCGCCAAGGCGACGCCGCATGACGACCTCGGCCATTTCTTCATCGCGATCGACCCGCTCGCCTTCCGCGCGGCGGGCGCGTTCGAACGCGAGATCGACCAGATGATCGCGGCACTGCGCGCGGCACCGCCGGTCGACCCGGCCAAGCCCGTGCTGGTGCCGGGCGATCCCGAATGGGCGAGCTACGACCGCCGCAGGACCGAGGGCATCCCCCTGCCCGTCAAGCTGGTCGAGCACATCGCCGGAATCGCCGAGCGCGCCGGGGTGCCCTTCCTGCTGCGGTGAGCGGTCGCCCCGCCGATGTTCGACGCCTTCGCCGCCATTCTGGACTGGCTCGGCATCGTGGTGTTCGCGACGACGGGGGCTCTCGTCGCCTCGCGCAAGCAGATGGACATCGTCGGTTTCGTTCTGCTGGGAACGGTCACCGGGATCGGCGGCGGCACGCTACGCGACGCGCTGCTCGGCAACTTCCCGGTGTTCTGGGTCGAAAATCCGGCCTATCTCGCCATCTGCGTGGCCGTCTCGAGCACCACCTTCTTCTTCGCGCATGTCCCCCAGTCGCGCTACCGGATGCTCCTGTGGTGCGACGCCATCGGGATGGCCGTCTTCGCGGTGACCGGCGCCGAGACGGCGCTGCGCCACGGGGTTCATCCCATCGTCGCCGTCGCGATGGGCGTGGTCACCGCCACCTTCGGCGGGATCATTCGTGATCTGCTGGGCGGCGAGAGCCCCGTCGTCCTGCGGCGCGAGGTCTATGTGACGGCGGCCCTCGCCGGGGCTGCGATCTTCGTAGGCATGTCGACGATCGGCCTGTCACGCGAGATCGCGCTGACGAGCGGCCTGCTGTCGGCGGCCGCCATCCGGTTCGCCGCCCTGCGCTGGAACTGGTCGCTGCCGCGCTACCGGCCGCGACCGGGGCGCGACGTCGACCGGGCCGAGCCCTGAGGCGGCCGCCCGATCAGGCGGCTTCCGGCAGCGGGTAGATGCCGAGCGACTGGGCGCGGCCGACCGTCAGTGCTGCGACGGCGTCGAGTGCCGGCGTCGGCACGCCCAGCTCGCGGGCGAAGTCCTGGACGGCCAGCACGATCGCGTCGATTTCCGCCTGCCGCTTGACCTCGAAGTCCTGCAGCATCGAGGGCTTGTGGGCGCCGCCGGGACTGCCCTTCCCGGCACGCTTCATGCGCTCCTCGACCGTCTCCGCGACCTGGATGCCGAGTGCCGCGGCGACGCGCTCGCCCTCCTCCAGGATGGCGCGCGCGAGGTCGCGCAAGGGCTCCTGGGTGGCCATCTCGCGGATATTGAGACCCGTCACGGCGCACATCGGGTTCCAGGCGAGGTTGCCCATCAGCTTGGTCCACACGGCCACGCGGATGTCGGGGACCACCGAGGCGTCGATGCCGCCCTGGCGCAGCACATCGGCCAGCCTCTCGGCGCGCGGCGACGGACCGCCCACGGGCTCGCCCATGACGAGGCGGTTGCGGGTGGGCGAGTTGTTGCGGACCACGCCCGGCGCCAGCAGCTCGTTGGCGGAGTAGATGACGCCGCCTATCGCGCGGGAGACCGGCAGGCGGTCCCACAGGTCGCCCGCGGGATCGAGCCGCGTGAGGCGGCGCTCGGCGAGCGGGCCCTCATGGCCGTGGAAGTACCACCAGGGAACGCCGTTGGTGGCGTAGACGACCGGCGTCTCGGGGCCGAGCAGAGGCTGCATCGCCGCCACCGTAGGGCCGAGTGCGGGCGCCTTCAGCGTGACGATGACCGCGTCCTGCGGGCCGGCGCGGCGCGGATCGTCGGTGGCGAAGGGGCGGACATGGATGCGCTCGTCGCCGGCCGTCACGGTCAGCCCGCGCTGCTGCATCGCCTCCAGGTGGGCGCCGCGCGCGATCATGGTGACGTCGATGCCGGCGCGCGCCAGGCGCGCGGCGAAGTTGCCGCCGACCGCGCCGGCGCCGTAGATGCAGATCCGCATGGAATGTCCCCTGCCCGGAAGCGGGCCGATCACACGCTGAGATAGCGGCGCACCGCCGTCTCGTCCATCCCTTGGCCCGCACCCGACAGCACGACCTCGCCGCGGTCCATCACGACGAAGGTGTCCGCCAGCTCGCGGGCGAAATCGAAGTACTGCTCGACCAGCACGATGGCCATGGTGCCGACCGTCCGCAGATGGGCTATGACGCGGCCGATGTCCTTGATGATCGAGGGCTGGATGCCCTCGGTCGGCTCGTCGAGCAGCAGGAGGCGCGGCCGCATGACGAGCGCGCGGGCGATCGCGAGCTGCTGCTGCTGGCCGCCGGAGAGATCGCCGCCGCGCCGGCCCAGCATCGAGCGCAGCACCGGGAAGAGATCGAAGATCTCACCCGGGATCGTGCGCTGGGTGCGCGGCAGCACCGCGAAGCCGGTGCGCAGGTTCTCCTCGACCGTCAGCAGCGGGAAGATCTCGCGACCCTGCGGCACGAAGGCGATGCCGCGCCGCGCGCGCTCGTGCGGCGGCATGCCGGCGAGGTCCCGGCCCTCCCAGACGACGCGGCCGCCGGACGGCGAGCGGTGTCCGGCGATGGCGCGCAGCAGCGACGTCTTGCCGACGCCGTTGCGGCCCATGACGCAGGTGATGCGGCCGGGTGCTGCCTCCAGCGAGACGCGCTTCAGCGCCTGGGACGAACCGTAGTGGACGTCGATGGCCTCGACAGCGAGCATGGTCAGCGCCCCAGATACACTTCGACGACGCGCTCGTTGGCGCTGACCGCGTCCAGCGAGCCCTCGGCGATGACCGAGCCCTCGTGCAGCACGGTGACGCGCACGCCGAGCGCCCGCACGAAGCTCATGTCGTGCTCGACCACGACGACGGAGCGCGTGCGGTTGATGTCCTTCAACAGGATCGCCGTCTGCTCGGTCTCGGAATCGGTCATGCCCGCGACCGGCTCGTCGACCAGCAGCAGGGCCGGGTCCTGGGCCAGCAGCATGCCGATCTCCAGCCACTGCTTCTGCCCGTGCGACAGCGCGCCCGCGGGGAAATGCCGCAGGTCGCCGAGCCGGGTGACACCGAGGATCTCGTCGAGGCGCGCCCGCTCGGCCGCCGTGGTGCGGGCGCCGAGGCAGCGGAACACGCTGCGGCGCTGCTTCACCGCGAGCACCAGGTTGTCCCACACCGTGTGCATCTCGAACACGGTCGGGCGCTGGAACTTGCGGCCGATGCCGAGCTCGGCGATCGCCGCCTCGTCGAGGCGCGACAGGTCGTGCTTGCCGGCGAACAGCACGGTGCCGGAATCGGGCCGGGTCTTGCCGGTGACGACGTCCATCATCGTCGTCTTGCCCGCACCGTTGGGGCCGATGATCGCCCGCATCTCGCCCGGCTCGACGACCAGCGACAGCCCGTTCAGCGCGCGGAACCCGTCGAAGGACACGTTGACGCCGTCGAGATAGAGGACGGCGCTGGTTTCGGTCGGGGCCATCGGTCTACTCCGCGGCCGCGCGCGTCTCGGCCGCGGCCGGGGCCGGCGGCGGGGCCCGGCGCCGGCCGAGGGCGGTCAGCGTGCCGAGGATGCCCTTGGGCAGGAAGAGCGTGACCAGCACGAAGAGGGCGCCCAGCGCGAACAGCCATACCTCGGGGAATGCGCCGGTCAGCCAGGTCTTGAAGCCGTTGACCAGCACCGCGCCCAGTGCCGCGCCGACCAGGGTGCCGCGGCCGCCGACCGCGACCCAGATGACGGCCTCGATCGAGTTGGTGGGGGCGAACTCGCTGGGATTGATGATGCCGACCTGCGGCACGTACAGGGCGCCCGCGATGCCGGCCATCACCGCCGAGACGGTGAAGACGAAGAGCTTGAACTTGTCGACGCGCCAGCCGAGGAAGCGGGTGCGGCTCTCCGCGTCGCGGATGGCGACCAGCACCATGCCGAGCCGCGAGACCACGATGGCCCGCGCGACCAGGAAGCCGCCCGCGAGCGCGATGCAGCTCGCGACGAAGAGGGCGGCGCGGGTGCCCGGCTGGCGCACGCCCCAGCCGAGGATCTCGCGGAAGTCGGTCAGGCCGTTGTTACCGCCGAAGCCCATGTCGTTGCGGAAGAACGCCAGCAGCAGGGCATAGGTCAGCGCCTGGGTGATGATCGACAGGTACACGCCGGTGACGCGCGAGCGGAAGGCGAACCAGCCGAAGAGGAAGGCGAGCGCGCCCGGCACCAGCATCACCATGAGCGCGGCGAACCAGAACTGGTCGAAGCCGTACCAGTACCAGGGCAGCTCCTTCCAGTTGAGGAAGACCATGAAGTCCGGCAGCACGGGGTGGCCGTAGACCCCGCGCGTGCCGATCTGGCGCATCAGGTACATCCCCATGGCGTAGCCGCCGAGCGCGAAGAAGGCGCCGTGGCCGAGCGACAGGATGCCGCAATAGCCCCACACCAGGTCGAGGCTGATGGCCAGCAGCGCGTAGCACAGCCACTTGCCCAGCAGCACCACGACATGGGTCGGCACGTGCCAGGGCGAGGACGGCGGCAGGGTGAGGTTCAGCACCGGCACCGCCACCGCCAACGCGGCCACCACGAGCAGGAAGACGAGCCCGCTCCAGCCGACGAAGAGACGCCGCGTCAGCATCGGATCACGCCTCGACCGCGCGGCCGCGCAGCGCGAAGAGCCCGCGCGGACGACGCTGGATGAAGAGGATGATGAATACGAGGATGGCGATCTTGCCCAGCACCGCGCCCGCCACCGGCTCCAGCAGCTTGTTGGCGATGCCGAGCGTGAGCGCGCCCGCCAGCGTGCCCCACAGGTTGCCGACGCCGCCGAACACCACGACCATGAAGGAATCGATGATGTAGGACTGCCCCAGGTTCGGGCTGACGTTGTCGATCTGCGACAGGGCCACGCCGGCGATGCCGGCCACCGCCGAGCCCAGCGCGAAGGTCAGCGCGTCGACACGGTGGGTGCGGATGCCCATGGAGCTCGCCATCGCACGGTTCTGGGTGACGGCACGCATCTGCAGGCCGAACGGCGTGCGCTTCAGCACGAAGAGCAGCAGCACGAAGACGACGGCCGCGAACACGATGATCCACAGCCGGCTCCAGGTCAGCGTCAGGCCGTAGACGTCGACCGCCCCCGACATCCAGGTCGGGTTGCTGACCTCTCGGTTGGTCGGCCCGAAGACGCTGCGCACCGCCTGCTGGATGGCGAGGCTGAGCCCCCAGGTCGCGAGCAGCGTCTCCAGCGGCCGGCCGTAGAGCCAGCGGATGACCGAGCGCTCGAGCAGGATGCCGACCGCGCCGGTGAAGAGGAAGGCGGCGGGGATGGCGATGAAGAGCGAATGGTCGAGGAGGTGCGGCGCATTGCTGCGGCACCAGTCCTGGATGACGAAGGTCACGTAGGCGCCGAGCATGACCATCTCGCCATGGGCCATGTTGATCACGCCCATGACGCCGAAGGTGATGGCGAGCCCGACCGCGGCCAGCAGCAAGACCGCACCCAGCGAGATGCCGTAGTAGAAGTTCTGCGCGGCGTCGAGCACGGCGAGCCGGCGCTGGATGGCCGCGGCCGCCTCGCGCGCGGCCGTCGCAACGGCGGGCGGTGCCGCGTTGGCCGCCGACAGCAGCAGGCCGAGCGCCTCGCGGTCGGCGCGCGCGCCGACGGTGGCGGCGGCCGCGATGCGGTCGGCCTCGGCACCGTCGGCCGTCAGCACGATCGCGGCGCGCGCCGTCTCCATGGCGCGGCGCACGCGGGCATCCTTCTCGTTGGCGATGGCGGCCGTCAGCGGGGCGAGCGCGGCGGCGTCGCGCGTCTTGAAGATCGCCTCGGCCGCGGCGATGCGCGTCGCGGCATCGCCCATGGTCAGGGTCAGGCTGCCGAGCACGCCCGAAAGCTGGCGGCGCAGGCGGTTGTTGAGGGTGGCCTCGTCGAGCTCGGCCAGGGTGGCCGATCCGAGTGCGGCACCCGTCGCGGCGTCGGCGATGTCGCCGCCCCGCTGCGACACGGCGATCACCACCTTCTTGTCGGACTTGCGCTGGAAGAGGCGGCCCTCGTTCAGCGCCTGCAGCACGGCGGCCGCCTGGGCGCTTCCGGTGCGCGCCAGCGCCTCCATGGCCTCGCCCTTGGCGGAGAGGTCGTCGCCGACGAGCGCCTGCAGCGCGGGAGCGATGTCCTGAGCGGCGGCGGGTACGGTGCCCGCGAACAGCGTCAGGAGCACGAGCGCGACGCGGCGGAAGGTGGGGAGCATCCGCGGGCCTTCGCTTCTGAAGGGAAGAATGCGGACGGGGCGGCTGGCGCCCCGTCCGTGCGACGTCGGATCAGTTGAACTTCGGCTTCTCGCAGCCGCCGCAGACCCACGGATAGGTCCAGTCGGCGGTCAGCTTGGCCGACTCCGGGATATAGGGCGACCAGGCAGCCCCAGGGACGAGGTCCTTCGTCTTCCACACCGTGTTGAACTGCCCGTCGGCCTTGATCTCGCCGATCAGCACGGGCTTGGAGATGTGGTGGTTGACGCCCATCACCGACACGCCGCCCGTCAGGTTCTTGGCCTTCTGGCCGTACATCGCCTGGCGCACCGCGTCGACGTTGGTCGTGCCGGCCTGCTGCACCGCCTGCACCCACATCTGGAAGCCGATGTAGTGCGCCTCCATCGGATCGTTGGTGACGCGCTTGGGGTTCTTGATGAAGGTCTGCCACTGCTTGATGAAGGCGTCGTTGACCGGGTCCTTGACGCTCATGAAGTAGTTCCAGGCGGCCAGGTGGCCGACCAGCGGCTTCGTGTCGATGCCCGCCAGCTCCTCTTCGCCGACCGAGAAGGCGACGACCGGGATGTCGGTCGCCTTGATGCCGGCGTTGCCGAGCTCCTTGTAGAACGGCACGTTGGCGTCGCCGTTGATGGTCGAGACGACCGCCGTCTTCTTGCCGGCCGAGCCGAACTTCTTGATCTCGGCGACGATCGACTGCCAGTCGGAGTGACCGAACGGCGTGTAGTTGATCATGATGTCCTCGGCCTTCACCCCCTTCGACTTGAGGTAGGCCTCGAGGATCTTGTTGGTGGTCCGCGGATAGACGTAATCGGTGCCGGCCAGCACCCACCGCACGACCTTCTCCTCGCTCATGAGGTAGTCGACCGCCGGGATCGCCTGCTGGTTCGGGGCGGCACCCGTGTAGAACACGTTGCGCGAGGATTCCTCGCCCTCGTACTGCACGGGATAGAAGAGCAGGCTGTTCAGCTCCTCGAACACCGGCAGGACCGACTTGCGGCTGACCGAGGTCCAGCAGCCGAACACGGCGGCGACCTTCTGCTGGCTGATCAGCTCACGTGCCTTCTCGGCGAAGAGGGGCCAGTTCGACGCCGGATCGACGACGACCGCCTCGAGCTTCTTGCCGAGCAGGCCGCCCTTCTTGTTCTGCTCGTCGATGAGCATGAGCATCACGTCCTTCAGCGTCGTCTCGCTGATGGCCATGGTGCCGGAGAGCGAATGCAGGATGCCCACCTTGATCGTGTCCTGCGCGGCGGCGGGACCGATCATCGCCGCGGCCGCCATGGCGGCACCCGCGAATGCGCTGACTGTTCTGATGTTCATGGCTATACAGCCCCCAATCTCTCCCAGCGGTAGCCGCCGCCGATCGCATCGGGGTCGGACACACCGTATGCTGCAAGGCAGCAAGGGGTGTGCCAGCGGGAGTCCGGCTCGCGCGCTCCGCGAATCCTCCCGCGATCTGCCTATTTTTTCGCCTTTGCTCAGGTGAGCGACCCGCCGCTGCCCGGGATTCAGGCAGCGGCGGGTGCCCGAACTCAGAAGCGGATGCCGACCCGGCCGGTGACGGCGTGGCTGGTGAAGCCATCGTCGCCGGTCTTGAAGGTGTAGGCCGCTCCCACCGTCACCGTCTCGTCGAAGACGCCCTGGGCGCCGACGGTGAAGGCGATGGCGTTCTGGTTCTGCGACGGCAGGCCGATGGCGACCGTGCCGAGGCTGCTCTGGGCGCTCGCCAGGCCGAAGGACGAGGTCGTCCCCTTGTTGAGGAACTCGTGCTCGTAGGCGATCTCGCCGAAGGGAACGAAGTAGAAGTCCCGGTCGCGCAGCTCGTAGGAGATCTGCCAGCCGGCCTTGCCGACGAGCGAATCGAAGTTGCCGCCCGGATAGCGGATGTTGCCGCCGGCCGCCCCGCTCTCGGTGTAGCCGTCGAAGTCGCCGCGCACGTAGCTGAGCCCGCCCACGGGCCCCATCACCAGCCGCCCCGACACGAAGTTGTAGCCGACCTGGGCCGACACCGTATGCGAGGTGCCGTCGAAGTCGCCGCGGCCGGTCAGCCCATAGGGATCGGGCCGCCGGACCTTGTCGAACTTCTGGAAGCCGTAGGTGTAGGCGGCGTCGACGAAGAAGCCGCCGACCTCGTAGCTGCCGTAGAGCGAGAGGCCGACCGCGCTCGGGTCGTACTCGCTGCCGTAGCCGGCCTTGGCGTCGCCGGTGACGTAGCTGACCGCCGCACCGACCGAGAAGCCGGGTGCGATCGCGTAGTCCGCGCCGACCGCGACCCCCGTCGTGCGCAACGACTGCGAGGCGCGGCCGCCGCCGACGTCGCGGTCGGTCTGCACGAAGGCATAGTCGCCGATCACCCAGGGACCCAGGCGGCCGGCCTGCGGGGCGAGGCGGACGTCCTCGGCCCGCCGGCGCCCGTGCCGGCTCTGGCTCTGCTGGGCGAAGATGCTGGCCTCGTTGAAGCGGGCGACGCGCTTGGTCGTGTCGACGAACGAGGTCTGCAGGGCCGGCGCCTGCCTGACCATCGCCTCGTAGTAGACCGGGTTGACGTAGGTCGGCAGCGTCAGCTGGTAGACCAGCACGACGTTGTCGTTCTCCAGCCCCGCGTCATAGGCGGTGCCGACGGGGTTGCCGTTGGCATCGACCAGCCCGCCCGCCATCTGGCCCGAGCGGGTGAGGAAGTCGTTGTCGTTGCCGACGAAGAGGAAATAGTCCTGCGGCTTGTTCTCGCGCAGCACCGGCGCGATGCCGAGCGCCTCCCACTTCTCGGACATGGTCGCGGCCGAGGCGGGGTTGGTGTTGGTGTTCATGCCCAGCCGCGCGAGCTGCGTCGGGTTGACCATGTTGACGAAGAGGCTCTGGGCGACCGGCGTAATCGTCGGCTGGAGCTGGCCGGCCGGCGAGATCGGGGTGGTGCCCGTCTCGTACGGCGTGCCGGCCAGGTTGGTGGCGCCGGTCGTGTCGACCAGCATGATGTTCTTGAAGACGATCGGGTTGGTGGTCCCGACCCCGAGCCCGTTGCCGTCGCGCGACAGCACCAGGAACTGCTTGTCGTTGAGCGCCAGGATCTCGCTCTGCGCCGCCGTTCGGTCGTTCGCGTTGCCGTTGCCGGCCAGCGTGTAGCTCGGCAGCTGCAGGGCGTAGTGCGCGATCGGGGTGGTCGGCGTGCGCGTCTGCTGGATGTCGTACACCATCAGCCGCGTGTTGGTGCGGGTCTGCTGCTTGGAGCCGTCGGTGTCCTGCACCGTAGCGCTCTGCAGCAGTGTCACCAGGTACTTGCCGTCCGGCGTGACGGTCACGCCTTCCAGGCCCTGGTTGTTGCGCCGGCCGGTCTTGGGCGCGCCGTTCGAGTTGTAGTCGACCGCGCCGGTGGCCGACCGCGGCAACAGGGCCGCCGGCGGCAGGATCACGCCCTTCAGGTTGCCCTTGGGATCGAAGTAGTAGACCCCCGCCGCATACTCGTCGCTGACGTAGAACGAGCCGTCCGACAGGAAGACCAGGCCCTCGGCGTCGATCGAGAGCTTGCCCGCCCCCTTGCCCTTGGACGCGATCGGCAGCGGGCCGACGCCGCCCTGGGACGCCGTATCGGCCCCCGGATCGAGACCGGTCGTCTGCTGCCCGATGAAGTCGCGCAGGACCACCGAGCTCTGGTAGGCGAGCTCGAGCTGGGTCTGCGACTGCGTACCGGCAGGCAGGTTCGCCGTGCCGGTGTAGGGCGTGAAGTTCAGGCTGAAGATGCTGAGGCGGCCGGGATAGTCGGCCTTGAGATCGTCGGTGTTGTAGCCGCGGTCGGGCAGGCCGATCAGCGTGCCGGAATAGCTGTCGCCGTTGCGCCGCCACGTCGACTGCACGATCGCCATGCTGGAGAGCGAGCCCAGCGTGTCGCCGAGCTGGTCGCGCGACGCGGCCGGCACCCGGCCGGCGCCGACGAGCCCCTGGTTGACGAAGGTCGAGCCCTGGAACGTCACCGCTTCCGCGCCGGCGGCGTTCGTCGTCTGCGGCGTCGTGTACTGGGCGAGCGCCGGCATCGCCGGTGCCAGACAGGTGGTGGCGAGCAGAAGGACGCGCAGGCGCCTGCGCGCTTCGTAGCTTCGGTGCATGATCGGACCCCCAGAAGATGCGGGCGCCGCTCCGCCCGCGAGGGTCCGCATGCTGCGCCGGACCGGTGACGCTTCCTTTTCAGGAAGGCGACAGGTCCATGATGAACCGATCGGCGCGCGCAGCCGGCTGGAGCCATCCGCGTGGAAGGCGTATTCAGTCGCCCCCGCCTTCGAACCCGTCGCGCCGTCGCAGCGACGAACCAGCGCCGCATCCGTCCGGAGCCAGCCCATGTCCCTGCAGCGAGTCCTGCCGCTCGTCGTCGCCGCCCTCACCATCTTCGCCGCCGCCGCGCTGGCCCAGGACGGCCGCGTCGCCCGCGGCAAGTACCTGGCCGCCATCATGGACTGCACCGGCTGCCACACGCCGGGCACTTTCTCGGGCAAGCCCGACATGGCGCGCCTGCTGGGTGGGGAGTCGGTCGGCTTCGAGATCCCCGGCCTCGGCATCTTCTATCCGCGCAACCTGACGCCCGACCGCGAGACCGGCATCGGCGCGTGGAGCGAGGCGGACATCATCAAGGCGATCCGCACCGGCGTGCGCCCCGACGGCCGTGAGCTGTCGCCGATCATGCCCTGGCGATCCTATGCCGCGCTGACCGACGCCGACGCCCGCGCGCTCGTCGCCTACCTCAAGAACCTCAAGCCGGTGAAGAACGCCGTCCCCGACCCGGTCGGACCGGGCGAGAAGGTCAAGGCGCCCTATTTCTCGGTCGTCGTGCCGAAGCCCTGATCGCGCACCTTGACTTTTTGCAGCGCAGCATTCATTTAGCGGGCAGCCGCACCAAGGCGGCTGCCGGCGCCATCCGGTCGCGCGCACGAGGACCCCTCGGGGTCGATCGTCCTGCCCGGCGCCAAGCTCTTCCGGTACGACCCATGCAGCGCGGGGCGTCCTCCCTGAAACCCCCGCGGGGCTGGACAGGGACGGTCGCATCGCGCCGTCCGTGCGGCCGGCGGGCTTGCGAAAGAATACCTCTACCTTGACTCAGTTCACCGACCTCGGCCTCGCGGCGCCGATCCTGCAGGCGCTCGCCGACGAGGGCTACGCCACGCCGACGCCGATCCAGGCCCAGGCCATTCCCGAGCTCCTCGCCGGGCGCGACCTGCTCGGCATCGCCCAGACGGGCACCGGCAAGACCGCCGCCTTCGCGCTCCCCATCCTGCAGCGCCTGTCGGCCGACCGCCGGCCGCCCATGCGCAAGTCGGCCCGCGCGCTCATCCTCAGCCCGACCCGCGAGCTGGCCGCCCAGATCCACGACAGCTTCCGCACCTACGGCCGCCATCTCGGCCTGCGCACCGCGCTCGCCTTCGGCGGCGTGCCGCTGGGTGCCCAGATCCGCGCGCTGGCGAACGGCGTCGACGTGCTGGTCGCCACACCCGGCCGCCTCATCGACCATCTCGACAGCGGCGCCGTGCGCCTCGATCAGGTCGAGATCCTGGTGCTGGACGAGGCCGACCACATGCTCGACATGGGCTTCATCCATGCCGTGCGCCGCATCGTCCGCGCGCTGCCGCGCCGCCGGCAGAACATGTTCTTCTCGGCGACCATGCCGAAGGAGATCGCGTCGCTCGCGGCCGACATCCTGACCGATCCCGTGCGGGTCGAGGTGGCGCCGGTCGCCACCACGGCCGAGCGCGTCGACCAGGGCGTGGTCTTCGTCGATCAGGGCCAGAAGGCCTCGCTGCTGGCGATGATGATCCGCTCGGCCGAGCCGCGGCTGATGCTGGTCTTCACCCGCACCAAGCACGGCGCCGACCGCGTCGTCCGCTACCTGGAGCAGGGCGGCATCGCGGCCGCCGCGATCCACGGCAACAAGAGCCAGGGCCAGCGCGAGCGGGCGCTGGCCGACTTCCGCGGCGGCCGGACGCGCATCCTGGTCGCGACCGACATCGCCGCGCGCGGCATCGACGTCGACGGCGTCTCGCACGTCGTCAACTACGATCTGCCGCATGTGCCGGAGACCTATGTCCACCGCATCGGCCGCACCGCGCGCGCCGGCGCGACCGGCATCGCCATCGCCATGTGCAGCGGCGAGGAGCGCCCCCTGCTGCGCGACATCGAGAAGCTGACCGGCCAGCGCGTGCCGGTGATGCCCACCCCGGTCGGGTTGCCGGCCGGTCGGCCGGCGCTGGCCCAGGGCGAGGCCCGGCCGGCGGCCAACCGTCCCCATGGCGAACGCTCGGGCGCGGAGCGGTCGGGCGGAGAGCGTTCCGGCAGCGGCCGTCCCGGCGGCCAGCGTCGGTTCGGCCCGCAGCGCGGCCCGCGCCGCGCGGCCGGCCAGGTCGGCCGGCGCGCCGCCGCACGCTGACGGCGCCGACGCGAGGCCCCGGGCGACAGCCGTCCGGGGCCCGCGCGGCATCACGCCGCGACGGGAAGCGACACGAATGCGTCGCTCCGGCGTTTTACCCTATTGTCTCGGGCGGAGCGGCATCGGCCGCCCTCTTCCGGTCCACTGGGGAGATCAGGAGCGATGGGAGCGAGCAGCGCAGGATTCCACGAGGATGCGTCGAAGCTGAGCGGCCAGACGCAGGACATGCACCGGGCGATCGTCTCGCTCATGGAGGAGCTGGAGGCGGTCGACTGGTACCAGCAGCGCGTCGATGCCGCGACCGACGACGAGTTGCGCTCGATCCTGGCGCACAACCGCGACGAGGAGATCGAGCACGCCGCCATGGTCCTGGAGTGGCTGCGGCGCCGCAACCCGAAGTTCGCGACCGAGCTCGGCACCTATCTGAACACGACCGGCCCGATCACCGCCGTCGAGGATGCCGCGACCGGCGGCGAATCCGCGGAGACGACCGGCGAATCGGAGGGGGCGGACGGCTCTCTGGGGATCGGCAGCCTGAAGGGGAGCAACTGAGATGAACGATCTGCGTCGCCACCTCGCCCCCTTCTCGAACGACGTCTGGTCGGAGATCGACGGCGAGGCCAAGCGCGTGCTGAAGCTGCACCTCGCCGCCCGCAAGCTCGTCGACTTCGAGGGGCCGCTCGGCTGGAACACGTCGGCCATCGACATCGGCTGGACCAAGGGCCTGGCGGAGGCCCCGGCCGCCGGCGTCGACGCCTATCTGCGCCTGCCGCAGCCGCTGGTCGAGCTGCGCGCCCCCTTCACCATCGCCATGAAGGACGTCCGCGCCATCGAGCGCGGCGCCAAGGACGCCGATCTCGGCCCCGTCGTCGAGGCGGCCAAGGCGATCGCCAAGGCCGAGGACCACGCCGTGTTCCACGGCTATGCGCCCGCCGGCATCAAGGGCATCGCCGAGGCGGCCGCCGAGGCCAAGGTCTCGCTCACCACCGACTACACGAAGTACCCCGCGGCCGTGCTGGACGCGGTCGAGAAGCTGCGGGCGGCCGGCGTCGACGGCCCCTACGGCATCGCGCTCGGCCCCCGCTGCCACGCCGGGCTGCTGCGCACCCTGACGGCCGCCGGCTATCCGATCATCGAGCACGTGAAGAAGCTGATCGACGGCCCGCTCGTCTGGGCGCCGGCGGTCGACGGCGCGATCGTCCTGTCGCTGCGCGGCGGCGACTTCGAGCTGACGGTCGGGCGCGACATCTCCGTCGGCTACCGCTACCACACGGCCGACGCGGTCGAGCTCTATCTCGAGGAGAGCATGACGTTCCGGCCGCTGACCGCCGAGGCCGCGGTCCCGCTCGTCTACGGCTGACCGCTGTCCGCCGCCGGGGCGCCCAGTGCGGGCGCCCCGGTCGTGGCCACCGGTCGTCTCCTCCGCTAGGCTCGCGGCGTCCTGCCAGGAGCCGGCCGCCATGCGCGAGCACGATCTCGACCCCGACGGCACCCGCCTGCCGATCAAGGTCGACACCGCGACCAACGGCGAGTTCTTCCCGCTGCCGCTGACCAGGGCGCAGCGCCGCGCCAGGGCGCTGGCGGAGACCCGGGTCGGAGAGGCCGCCCGGCGTGTCGGGCTCGGCCGGCGGGCTTTCCTGACCTCGGCCTGCGGCGCGGCGGCGACGCTTCTGGCCTTCGACGAGGCCAACGCCGCCAAGGGCGGCCGCTTCGCCCTGCCGCCGGAGGCACGCTACGAGCCGGCGGCCGCGCAGGCGGTGCTGGCGACCGGCGAGGTCGTGATCGACATGCAGACCCATTGCGTCGATCCCTCCGGTGCCTGGGCCAAGGGGCCGGACGGCGAGCGCTGGGCGCGCACGCTGACGCAGCTCTTCGGCCAGCGCGCGAAATGCACGTCCGGGCAGTTCGACTGCTACTCGGCCGAGCAGCTCGTTAAGGAGGTGTTCCTCGACAGCGACACCGACGCGGCCGTGGTCTCCGCCCTCTGGGGAGCCCCCGGCAGCAACCCGACGCCGCCCGACTATGCGCGCCAGGCGCGCGACGTGGTCGCCGCGGCCGGCGGGCGCAAGCGCCTCCTCATCCATGGCGGGGTGCTGCCGAACGCGCCCGGCCAGATCGAGCTCATGGAGGAGCTGGCCCGTGTCCACCGCGTCGACGCGTGGAAGCTCTACCCGCAATGGGGTCCCGAGGGCGTCGGCTTCCACATGGACGACCCGCGCTTCGGCATCCCCGTGCTGGAGCGGGCCCGCGCGCTGGGCGTGACCGTGGTGTGCGCCCATCGCGGCCTGCCGCTGCCCTTCCTCGACGTCGCCTATTCCCATCCGGGCGACATCGCGCGGGCGGCGAAGCTCTTCCCCGACCTGACCTTCCTCTGCTTCCATTCGGGCTTCGTGCCGGGCCTCGTGGAGGGGCCGTACGACCCGGCGGGCGGCGGCGTCGACCGCTTCGTGAAGGCGGCGCGCGACGCCGGCTTCCGCCCCAACGAAGGCAACCTCTACGCCGAGCTCGGCAGCGTGTGGCGGCACTACATGTCGAAGCCCGACCAGGCGGCCCATCTCATGGGCAAGCTGCTCGCCACCTTCGGCGAGGACCGCATCTGCTGGGGCACGGACTGCATCTGGTACGGCAGCCCGCAGGACCAGATCCAGGCGTTCCGCGCCTTCGAGATCACGCCCGAGTTCCAGGAGCGCTTCGGCTACCCCGC
>JBFWXJ010000071.1:0-18166 GCA_050187535.1 Alphaproteobacteria bacterium
GTCAGCCACACCAGCACCGTCAGGAGGGTGACCGCCCCCGCCTGGTGCAGGGCTCCCAGCGAAACCGGCACCTGGGTCAGCAGCGTCGCGATGCCGAGCGACACCTGAACGCAGGCGACGGCGGCGGCGGCCACCGCGAGCCGGCTCGCGGGCGGCGGCGCCCGGCGCATGACCACGGCGCCGGCGACCACGGCCGCCAGCGTCGCCGTCGCCAGCAGACGATGGTTGAACTGCACGGCCGCCGCATTCTCGAAGAGGTTGGCCCACCACGGCGACATCTGGCCGTAGACTTCGGGCACCAGCCGGCCGTCCATCAGCGGGAAGGTGTTGTAGACCATGCCGGCGTCGAGGCCGGCGACGAAGCCGCCCGAAAGGATGGTCGCGAAGGCGAGTGCCGCCAGCGCCGGAGCGAGGCGGCGCCCGGCGGTTCCGGGCGGGCTCGGGCGGTCGCCGCGACAAAGGTCGAAGGCCAGCCACAGGAGATAGGCGTAGATGGCGAGCGCCAGGCCGAGATGGGCGACGAGACGGTACTGGCTGACCGACGGCCGGTCGACGAGCCCGCTCGCCACCATCAGCCAGCCGACCAGCCCCTGCAGCCCGCCGAGCGCGAATGCGACGAGAAGTCGCGGCGTGTAGCCGGGCGGGATGCGGCGGCGCCACAGGAACCAGAGGAACGGCAGCGCGAAGGCGACGCCGATCAGCCGGCCCCACAGGCGGTGGATGTACTCCCACCAGTAGATCGCCTTGAAATCGGCCAGCGTCATGCCGCGGTTGACGAGGCGGTACTGCGGCGACTGCCGGTACTTGTCGAGCTCGGCCTGCCAGGCGTCCTCGGTGAGCGGCGGCAGGGCGCCCGTCACCGGGCGCCAGTCGACGATCGAGAGGCCGGACTCGGTCAGCCGGGTGACGCCGCCGATGACCGTCATCAGGAAGACCAGCGCCGCCACCGCGAACAGCCAGATCGCCACGGCGCGCGGCCGTGCGGTGGGGGGATGCACGCTGTCGGGCACGGGCGGCGCTTTACGCCCGCCGGCCGCGCCCGGCAAGACGCGGTATGCCGCAGCGCGGCCTAGTGCAGCGTCACGGCGATGCCTGCCAGACGGAACTGCGGCGGGGCGATGACCGAGCGGCTGGCGATCTTGACCGAGTGGAGCTTGCCGTCGAGGCGGGCCTGCCAGAACTCCAGGAAGCGGGTCAGCTCCGGGAACTGCGGCGCGCGGTCGAGGTCCTGCCAGACATAGGTCTGGAGCAGGGCCGGATGGTCCGGCATGTGGTAGAGGATCTCTGCGGTGGTGAGGCGGAAATCCTCGAGCTGCTTCCTGAATGCGGTCGTCATGGCGTGGAGACCTTGATTCGAAGGTCGGGGCTGCCGAATTGAAGCGTGCGGCAGCCGTCCCGTTCCCGCAACGCAAAAATGTCGTAATTTCAACGACTTGGCAGCGATGTGGCGAGAGTGCTGCCGAAATCCGCACGTCCGGTGCGGAATTCCGCGCGGCGCGGGGTTGACAGTCGGAAGTGGCCCGATTATCTCGCGTGGCACTCGGCAAGGGGGAGTGCTAGCAAGGTGCTCCGCCGGCCGTGCGACAATCGTTTATCGGAGGGTTACCTCATGAAGTTCCGGCCGCTGCACGACCGTGTCGTCGTCCGCCGCATCGAGCAGGACGCCAAGACCGCGGGCGGCATCATCATCCCCGACACCGCCAAGGAGAAGCCTCAGGAGGGCGAGATCGTGGCGGTCGGCCCGGGGGCGCGCAACGAGCAGGGGGCGCTGGTCGCGCTCGACGTCAAGGCGGGCGACCGTGTGCTGTTCGGCAAGTGGTCCGGCACCGAGGTCAAGATCGACGGCGAAGAGCTGCTGATCATGAAGGAGTCGGACATCATGGGTGTCGTCGAGGGCACCCCGAAGTCGGGCCGCAAGGCGGCCTGACGGCGCCGCGGACCCCACCAATCAACGGAGTTCCCTAAATGGCTGCCAAAGACGTCAAGTTTTCCACCGATGCCCGCGACCGCATGCTGCGCGGCGTCGACATCCTCGCCAACGCGGTCAAGGTGACGCTGGGCCCGAAGGGCCGCAACGTCGTCCTCGACAAGGCCTTCGGCGCGCCGCGGATCACCAAGGACGGCGTTACCGTCGCCAAGGAGATCGAGCTCTCCGACAAGTTCGAGAACATGGGCGCCCAGATGGTGCGCGAGGTGGCGTCGAAGACCAACGACGTCGCCGGCGACGGCACCACGACGGCGACCGTTCTCGCCCAGTCGATCGTCCGTGAGGGTGCCAAGGCGGTTGCCGCCGGCATGAACCCGATGGACCTGAAGCGCGGTGTCGACCTCGCCGTCGAGGCGGTCGTGGCCGACGTGAAGAAGCGCTCGAAGAAGATCTCGACCTCCGACGAGGTCGCCCAGGTCGGCACGATCTCGGCGAACGGCGAGCGCGACATCGGCCAGATGATCGCCAAGGCGATGCAGAAGGTCGGCAACGAGGGCGTGATCACGGTCGAAGAGGCGAAGAGCCTGGAGACCGAGCTCGAAGTCGTCGAGGGCATGCAGTTCGACCGCGGCTACATCTCGCCGTACTTCGTCACGAACGCCGACAAGATGACGGTCGAGCTCGAGGCGCCGTACATCCTGCTCTACGAGAAGAAGCTGTCGGCCCTGCAGGCGATGCTGCCGCTGCTCGAGGCCGTGGTGCAGTCGGGCAAGCCCTTGCTGATCGTGGCCGAGGACGTCGAGGGCGAGGCCTTGGCCACGCTCGTCGTCAACAAGCTGCGTGGCGGCCTCAAGGTCGCGGCCGTGAAGGCGCCGGGCTTCGGTGATCGCCGCAAGGCGATGCTCGAGGACATGGCGATCCTGACGGGCGGCACGCTGATCTCCGAAGACCTCGGGATCAAGCTCGAGAACGTCACGGTCGACATGCTCGGCAAGTCGAAGAAGGTTCTCATCAGCAAGGAGAACTCGACGATCGTCGACGGCGCCGGCAAGAAGAAGGACATCGAGGCTCGCTGCGGCCAGATCCGGGCGCAGATCGAGGAGACGACGTCCGACTACGACCGCGAGAAGCTGCAGGAGCGGCTGGCGAAGCTGGCGGGCGGCGTCGCGGTGATCCGCGTCGGCGGCGCCACCGAGATCGAGGTGAAGGAGCGCAAGGATCGCGTCGACGATGCGATGCACGCGACCCGCGCCGCGGTCGAGGAAGGCATCGTCGCCGGCGGTGGTGCCGCTCTGCTCTATGCGACGAAGGTCCTGGCCGGCCTGAAGCCCGCCAACGACGATCAGCGCATGGGCATCGACATCGTCCGCCGCGCCATCCAGGCGCCGATCCGTCAGATCGCCGAGAACGCCGGCTATGACGGTGCGGTGGTCGTCGGCAAGCTGCTCGAGCAGAAGGATCTGAACGTCGGCTTCGACGCGCAGACGGGCGAGTATCGCGACCTGGTGAAGGCCGGCATCATCGACCCCACCAAGGTCGTGCGCACGGCGCTGCAGGACGCGGCCTCGGTCTCGGGCCTGCTGATCACGACGGAGGCGATGGTCGCCGAGCGTCCGGAGAAGAAGGCCCCGGCGATGCCGGGCGGCGGCGGCGGCATGGGCGGCATGGGCGACATGGACTTCTGATCGTCCGTTCGCTTCCGCTACAGACTACGAGACGGGGGCCGCGGCATCGCCGCGGCCCCTTTCTTTTTATCAATCGCTTCCCTACCGTGCGCGGCGCCGGTCGGCCGGGATGCGGGGCTTGACGAGCATGGCGAAGAAGGAAGACGCCGCCGAGGCGGCCGCCAGGGATGCCGGCACGGACGATGCCGGCGGGGCGGGCTTCGTCCTCTGGCAGCTCGGCAATCTCTGGCAGCGCCGAATGCGGCGCGCCCTCTCCGACGCTGCCCTGACCCACGTCCAGTTCATCCTGCTCGCCGGCCTGGCCCAACTCGAGCGGCGCAGCGACGGGCCGGTGACGCAGTCGGACCTCGCCGCCTTCTGCCGCAGCGACGCGATGATGACCTCGCAGGTGCTGCGCACGCTGGAGGCGGCGGGCCTCGTCACCCGCGTGCCGCACCCCCACGACACCCGTGCGAAATGCCCGGCGCTGACCCGCGCCGGCCACGCCGCGCTCGCCCGCGCGGCACCGGCGGTCGCGGAGGCCGACCGCGCCTTCTTCGCGCTCGCCGGCCGCAAGGGCGAGCGCCTCGTCCGCAACCTGCGCAAGCTCCGCCGCCGCGTCGAAGACGACGACGCGGGCGCGGCGTCCAACTGAGGAGGGCCCCATGAAGGGATACGTCATCGCCAGCGTCGCCGTGCAGGACCCCGCCGTCTACGAGACCTATCGCAGCCAGGTGCTGGCGACGATCGAGAAGCACGGCGGCCGCTTCGTCGTGCGCGGCGGCAAGTACGAGCAGAAGGAGGGCGCATGGACGCCCGGCCGCATGGTCGTGATCGAGTTCCCGTCCGTCGCCGCCGCGCACGCCTGGTACGATTCGCCCGAGTACGCGCCCCTCATCGTGCTGCGCGGCAAGGCGGCGCGCACCGACGTGCTGCTGATTGTCGAGGGCGCCGCCTGAGGGCGGCGTCCGGCGCAGGGCAGCCCTGCGCCCTGTGGGGTTTTCCCCGCCATCGACTGCGGTTAGACAGGCGCCTTCGTCGTCGCAGAACGGCAATCCCATCCGGGAGGAAAAGAATGGCAGCCTGGACCTATTTCGAGGGCGAGTGGCACGACGGCAACCCCAAGCTCATGGGCCCGCTCACCCAGTCAGCCTGGCTGTGCTGCACCGTCTTCGATGGCGCGCGCGCCTTCGAGGGGCGGGCCCCCGATCTCGACCAGCACTGCCAGCGCGTCGTGCGCTCGGCCGGCTCGCTCGGCATGCGCCCGACCCTGAATCCGCAGGAGATCGAGGCGCTGGCGCGCGAGGGGATCGAGCGCTTCCCAGCCGGCTCCGAGCTCTACATCCGCCCGATGTTCTGGGCCGAGAGCGGCGGCGTCGAGCCCGATCCGGACAGCACCCGCTTCTGCCTGTCGGTCTATGAATCGCCGCTGCCCAAGCCGACCGGCTTCAGCGCCTGCCTGTCGCGGTTCCGCCGGCCCTCGCCCGAGGTGGCCCCGACCGACGCCAAGGCGGGCTGCCTCTATCCCAACAGCGCCCGCGCGCAGCTCGACGCGCGCAATCGCGGCTTCGACGCCGCGGTCATGCTGGACATGAACGGCAATGTGGCGGAGTTCGCCAGCTCCAACCTGTTCATCGCGCGCGACGGCGCGGTGCACACGCCGGTGCTGAACGGCACCTTCCTCGCCGGGATCACCCGCAACCGGGTCATCGAGCTCCTGCGCGGTGCCGGCGTGACGGTGCTGGAGCGCACCATCACCTGGCAGGAAGTGCTGACGGCGGACGAGGTCTTCTCGACCGGCAACTACGCCAAGGTCGTGCCCGTCACCCGCATCGAGGATACCGCCCTCCAGCCCGGCCCCTTCTATCGCCAGGCCCGTGAGCTCTACTGGGACTACGCCCACGACGACCGCGCGGCGCCGCGGCGCGCCGTCGGCTGAGCCCTCTCGTCAGCGCCCCATCAGGTTGCTGCCGATCAGCCCGGGCAATGCCGTCATCCGGTCGATGACGGCGTCGGCGCCGGCCGCGCGCAACCGATCGGCGTGACCGGCGCGACAATGGCCGCCGCCGACGAAGCCGATCGGGCGCATGCCGGCGGCGACCGCCGCCGCGACGCCGGCCGGGCTGTCTTCGACCACCACGCAGTGTCCCGGTGGCACGCCCATCCGGGCGGCGGCATGCAGGAAGAGGTCGGGGGCGGGCTTGCCGCGGGCGACCTCGGTCGCGCTGAAGATGTGGGGCGCGAACAGGTGGTGCAGCCCCGCGACCGTCAGCGTCAGCGCCAGCCGCTCGTGGTCGCTGCTGGAGGCGACGCAGGCCGGCAGGCCGATGGCGGCCACCGTCGCGGCCACGTCCGGCATGCCCTTCAGCTCGGCGCGGAAGCGGGCGAACAGCGTCTCGCGCTCGGTCCGGCCGAGGCCGTCCGGCAGCGGGCCGAAGCGCGTCTCCAGCAAGGCCCTGATGTCGCGGGCGCTGCGGCCGACATATCCCAGATACTCCTCCAGCCCGATCGCGTAGCCATGCGCGGCCAGGGTCGATGCCGCCACGTCGCAGGCGATCACCTCGCTGTCGATCAGCACGCCGTCGCAATCGAAGATCACCAGGTCGACCGGACCTGCGTCCGGAGTCACACTGCCCGTCCCCTGCAAGGAGGCCTCCCATGTGCGAAGCCGATGCCGCGTCCAGCGCCGTCCCGACCGTCTTCGTCGACAACGAGCGGGTGCGCGTCACCGAATGGCGCTTCGCGCCGGGTGCCGCCACGGGCTGGCACCGGCACGAGTTCGACTACGTCGTGGTGCCGATCACCGACGGCACGCTGCTGCTGCGCACGCCGGACGGCGAGAAGCAGGCGAGCCTGGCGCTGGGCCAGCCCTATTTCCGCAACGCGGGTGTCGAGCACGACGTGATCAACGGCGGCAAGGCCGAGCTGGCGTTCATCGAGATCGAGATGAAGTGAAGGATCAGGAGTGACGGATCAGACGTAGGCCGATCCGTCCCACACGTAGATGAAGACGCGGTCGTCGCCTCCTCCCGGCATCAGGTTCTCGCCCACATCGTAGATATTGATCCGGCGGATGGCGCCGGGCGTGAAGGTCGTGCCGCCGCTGCCGTCGAGGAAGAAGGCGCCCCAGGTGCCGTCCTCGTTGTCGAAGATCCTCACGTCGTCGGGGCCGAGGCGCTGGTACGGGCCGGAGCCGGAGCCCCAGTAGAAGACGAGGTAGTCGTCCGCGTCGTCGGTGCCGTCCTCGACGATCGTCGCGGTGCCGTCGCCGACGCCGATGTAGTAGCTGTCGTCGCCGAGGCCGCCGAACATGGCGGTGGAGCCCTCTCGGCCGCCATAGAGCGCGTCGCGCCCGGAGCCGCCATAAGCGAGGTCTGCCCCGCCGCCGGCGACGATGACGTCGTCGCCGGGGCCGCCCAGGAGGGTATCGGCGCCGTCGCCCTCGGTCGTCCCGCCGCCGCCGAAGCCGAGGAACTGGTCGCCCCAGAGGGAATCGTGGCCTGTCTGCCCGATCAGCAGGTCCGCATCGACGCCGCCCACGAGGAAGTCACCGTCGGCGCCGCCGTCGAGGGTGTCGGCACCCTCACGGCCGATGATGACGTCGAAGCCGTCGCCGCCCACGACCATGTCGCGGCCGTTCGAGCCGGTCACGTCGTCGTGCCCGCCGCCGGCCAGGATCGTCGACCCGCTGTAGAAGGCATCCGGCGAAATCAGGATCGTATCGTCGCCGTCTCCCGCCGATGGCGCGGCGCCGTCGCCGAGGATGACGATGGCGGCTCCCGATCCGCCGTAGAAGAGGATGCTGTCGTCGCCGAGGTCGCCGGAGATGCCGTCGACCACCGCCTCGGTGCCGGCGAAGTCGTCGTCGTCCCACTCGGCGGAGAAGATGAGGTTGATGGTGTCGTTGCCGCGGCCGCCGGCCGCCATGCCGACGCCGTCCGCGTCCGAGAGGAGGTCGTCGTCGGCGCCGCCCAGCAGCGTGTCGAGGAAGCCGTCGCCGCCGCTGAGCGCGTCGCCGCCGGAGCCGCCGGCGACGAGGTCGTCCTCGCTGCCGCCGGCGAGGTTGTCGGCGCCGCCGCTGCCGTCGAGATAGTCGCGGCCGGCGCCGCCATCCGCATTGTCGCGGAAGTCGCCGCCCCGGAACACGTCGTCGCCGGCGCCGAGATCTCCGATGACGAGGCCGTAGGTGCCGGCGACGACGATCGTGTCGTTGCCGCCGAAAGCGCCGCTGTCACCGCGCGGGTCGCCGACGAGCTCGATCTCCATCGCCGGGTCGGCGAGGGTGACGGAAATCCAATCGTCGCCGCGGTCGCCGGAGATCGCCGGCCCAACGGCCGAGCCCGCCTCGTTGCGCCATCCCTGGGCGAAGGCGATGTCGATGGTGTCGGCGCCGGCGCCGCCATAGACCGAGGCCGCCCCGTCCGGATCGCGCAGCAGGTCGTCGCCGGCGCCGCCGAACAGGCCGTCGAGGAAGCCGTCGCCGCCGTCCAGCACATCGGCGCCGCCGCCCGCCAGCAGCAGGTCTCGGCCGGCGAGGCCGGTGATCCGGTCGTCGCCGTCGCCGCCGGACAGCGTGTCGTCGAAGGGCGTGCCCGTGAGGGTCGCCATGGCCGTCACCTCGCCCTGCCGCGCGCCGGTCGTTTCGCCGGCACGGCCCCGGGCTCCCGGGGTCCCTGAGCGGGAACCGGCGGGATCGGGCGCCTCAGCAATCGCGGCAATAGATCTCGTACAGCGTCTTCATTACCCGCTGCGAGGCCTCGCCGTCGAGGGAGTAGTAGATGGTCTGGCGGTCGCGCCGGGTCTTGACCAGCCCGTCGCGACGCAGCCGCGCCAGATGTTGAGACAGGGCCGATTGTCCGAGCCCGATCAGGGCGCCGAGCTCGCCCACGGACCGCTCCCCTTCGGCCAGCCAGCACAGCACGAGCAGCCGGTGCGGGCTGCTCATGGCCTTCAGCAGCCGGCTCGCCCGCTCGGCGTTGGCGCGCAGCTTGTCGGGGGCCGAATCCGGCATCGCCCGGCGCTCCTCGGCCGCGGCCTCACGCCGCGGCCTGAAGCCGCCCGGCGGCGAGCTCGTGCTCGCCCAGGCCCATTGCCCGAAGATCGTCGGGAAGCCGGCCGGTCGTGACGACCGCGGCGACCGCGCGGCTCATGGCGGGCGAGGTCATGATGCCGTAGCCGCCCTGGCCGGCGCACCAGATGAAGCCCGGCGCGTCCGGCGCCTCGCCGACGACCGGCGTCTTGTCGGCGACGAAGCTGCGCAGCCCGGCCCATTTGTGGGTGATGCGGCGCACGCGCAGCGTGGTCGCCCGCTCGATCCGGTCGACGCAGAGCGCCACGTCCATCTCGTCGGGCTGGGCGTCGCAGGGCTCCGACGGCGTCTCGTCGGCGGGCGATGCCAGCACGCGGCCCGCTTCGGGCTTGAAGTAGAAGGTCTCGTCGACGTCGAGGCCCATCGGCCAGCCATGCACCGGCATTCCCGCCGGCGCATCGAAGGTGAGTGCCGTGCGCCGCTTCGGCACGAGGCCGATCGGCCGGACCCCCGCGGCGGCGGCGACCGCGTCGGCCCAGGCACCGGCGGCGTTGACGACGATCGGCGCCCGGAACGTGCCGGTGGCGGTTTCCACCTCCCAGCCCTTGCCGGTGCGCGTCGCCCGCGCGTCTCCCGTCGCCGTGACCAGGCTCCCGCCCGCCTCCCGCAGCCGGCGCAGGTAGGATTGGTGGATGCCGTGGACGTCCATGTCGGTCGCGTCCGGCTCGTGGACGGCGCGGCCGAGATAGCCCGGCGCCAGCACCGGCAGCAGCGTCTCCGCCGCCTGCGGCGAGATTTCCTCGAAGCGCTGCGGGAATTCCGCGGCTTCCGCGAGCGCCCTGTCGATCGTCGCCGACTGGTCCGCGCGCGCCAGCCACAGCACGCCGCGCGGCGCGAGGAAGCCGTGCTCGGTGAAGTAGGGCCGGCTGGCGATCGTCAGGATGCGGATGACCCGGTTGCCGTAGTTCTCCGTGTAGAGCGCGGCCGAGCGGCCGGTGGTGTGGTAGCCCGGCTGGTCCTCGCGCTCGAGCACGACGACCTTGCCATGCGCCGCGAGCGCAGCCCCGGCGGAGGCGCCGGCCACGCCGCCGCCGATGACGATGAAATCGGTGTCCATGGCGGGCGACCCTAGCGGACCCGAGGCCGTGCGAGAAGGGACGAGGGCCGTCCCCGTCGCTCAGATTTCGCCGGCCAGGGTGCGGCAGGCCTCGACGATGCGCGGCATCGCCGGTGCGGGGCTGCGCTCGGCGATGTTGGCGGCGACCAGCTCCGCCCGGGCGGAGTAGTCGCTCGAGTCGACGAAGGACCGGATCGCCGTCGCCAGCGCGTCGGAGGACACGCCCTGGCGCAGCCGGCCGCCGACGCGGAAGCGATAGAGCGTGTCCGACGTGAGCTGCTGCTCGAACGTCATGGGGACCAGGATCTGCGCCCGGCCGAGCGCCAGCATGTCCTGGCTGGTGCCGACGCCGGCATGGTGGATGACGCAGCGCGCCCGCCCGACGGCGGCGCGGAACTCCGCCGGCGGCAGCACCTCGCGCAGCGCGTGGACGCCGATCGCGTCGAATGCGTCCATCACCTTCGGCGAGGCGTTGCGCAGATAGGCGACGCCGCGCGCGCCCGACTTGGCGAGCCCCTCGCCGATCTGGCTCAACTTTTCGTAGGAGCCGCTGAGATAGGCGAAGATCGTCGGCTCGCCGCCCTCGGGCGGCGGCAGCTTCTCCGGCAGCTTGCGCAGCGGGCCGGCGGTGCGGCGCGGCACGTGCCGGCCATAGGGATCGAATTCCGGCAGGATGCAGACGAACTCCCGGTCGCCCGCGACGATGGACGGAAGGGTCGGCGGCACCGGGCGGCCGCGCGCGGTCTGCACGTCGGCCACGACCTGCAGCAGGTCCGCCTGCCGGGCCTGGGGCGGGGCGTCGTCGCGCAACGCGGGGAACTCCGGCAGCGTGCTCGGCGGCTGCGAGAAGCCGTCGCCGATGGCGACGACGGGGATGGTCCCGCGCGCCGCGAGCGCCACCGTCGGCGAGAAGTCGCAGACGATCAGGTCCGGCCTGACATGGCCGAAGAGATGGTCCCAGGCGCGGACCATCGGGGTCAGCATGTCGGACTTGCCGTAGCCGACGAACCACAGGATGTCGGCGAAGGAGCCCACCTTGTGGCGTCCGTCGGTGACGTTGAGATGCGGCAGCGCGCGCGTGACCGGCGCCTGCAGCACCGGCCACGGGCGATGGCCGAGGATGGGGAACGTCTCGCAGACGTCGCCGACGGCGAACACCGGCCGATAGCCAAAGGGCTCGAGCGCGTCGGCGACGGCGATCAGGCGGGAGACGTGGCCGAAGCCGTAGCCGAGTTCGGCGGCGAAGAGGACGGTGCGCATCGCGAGGGACCGATCGGACGAGAGGGGCGACTGCGCCGGCGGGGGCATGGCCGGGTCCGGCACCCGGCGGATCCGGCACCGCCGGGGCCGCGCAGCCTACAGCACGGGGTGGGCGGGGGCGATCGCATTCATGGTGGTCGGGTCCTGGTGGATGATGACCTCGGCATGGGGGAAAGCGGCCTGGATCGCGTCCTCGACCGCCTGGGAGATGTCGTGCGCCCGGCCGAGCGGCATATCCGCGTCCAGTTCGAGATGGAGCTGGATGAAGACCTGGGGGCCGGCGGTGCGGGTGCGCAGATCGTGCACCGCGCGGACGTCCGGGTGGCCCTCGGCGATAGCGCGGATGCGCCCGCGCTCGGCATCCGGCAACTCGCGATCCATGAGCTGGGCGACCGAGAGGCCGACGATCCGGCCGGCGCTCCACAGGATGTAGAGCCCGATCGCCATCGCGAACACGGGGTCGAGCCACGGTGCGCCGAATGCCCCGTCGAGCACGAGGGCGGCGATCACCGCACCGTTGACCATGACGTCGGTCTGGTAGTGCAGGGCGTCGGCGCCGATCGCGACCGACCCGGTCGCCCGCGCGACGCGGCGCTGGTAGATCACGAGGGCAACGGTGGCGGCGATGCCGATGGCCATCACTGCGATGCCGATGTCGGCATTCTGCACCATGCGCGGCGCGGCCAGGCGGCGGATCGCCTCGACCAGCAGGAGCGCGGCCGAGCCGGCGACGAAGGCCGCCTGCCCGAGACCGGCCAGCGGCTCGGCCTTGCCATGGCCGAAGCGATGCTCGCGGTCGGCCGGCGTCAGCGCATGGCGGAGCGCCACCGCATTGACCGTCGAGGCGGCGAGGTCGAGCAGCGAGTCGATCAGGCTCGACAGCAGGCTGACGGAATCCGTCAGCACGTAGCCGCCGGCCTTGAGGAGGATCAGCCCGCCGGCGACCGTGACCGAGGCGAGGCTCGCCCGGCGCAGCAGCCGGCCGGTCTCCGCCGGGTCACGGCCGATGGACATTTAGGGAAAGAGCCGCTCGGTGCTCCAGCCCGTGCCGGCGCGCCGGTAGATCAGGCGGTCGTGCAGGCGGAAGGGCCGGTCCTGCCAGAACTCCATCCGCACCGGCACGACGCGGAATCCGGACCAGTACGGGGGTCGCGGCACCGTGCCGATGGCGTAGCGGGCGGTGTAGGCGGCGACCTGCTTCTCCAAGTGGAAGCGGCTTTCCAGCGGCCGCGACTGCGCGGACGCCCAGGCGCCGATCTGGCTCGCCCGCGCCCGGCTGTGGAAGTAGGCGTCGGCCTCGGCGCCGCTCACCGGCTCGACGGCGCCCTCGACCCGAACCTGGCGGCGCAGCGACTTCCAGTGGAAGAGGAGTGCGGCCCGCGGGTTGGCGGCGAGCTCGCCGCCCTTGCGGCTCTCGAGATTGGTGTAGAAGACGAAGCCGCGGTGGTCGGCCGCCTTCAGGAGCACCATGCGGGCCGACGGGAAGCCGTCCGGAGTGGTGGTGGCCAGTGTCATCGCGTTGGCGTCGTTCGGCTCCGACTTCTCGGCCTCCGCCAGCCAGGCGGCGAAGGTCTCGATGGGGTCGGCGATCTTCTGGTCGTCCATTGCTGCTCCGGCCGGCGTATGCGCGGATCGCGCGCCTTCTTGTGGCGAAGGGCGTATCGCACCCATCTTTCTCACCGACGTGTATCATCCACAACGGAGATTCTGCCCCTCGGGGGTGCGCCATGACGATCGCGATCGAATGCAATGCGGGTATCGGCGATGGATGACCCGTACAAGGTCCTGGGCGTGCCGCGCAGCGCCAGCGCGGCCGACATCAAGCAGGCCTACCGCAAGCTCGCCAAGAAGCTGCATCCCGACGTGCAGCAAGGCAACCAGGCCAACGAGCAGCGCTTCAAGGAGGTGACGGCGGCCTACGACCTCCTGTCCGACGCGGAGAAGCGCGGCCGCTTCGACCGCGGCGAGATCGACGCCAGCGGCGCGGAACGGCCGCAGGGCTTCGGCTGGGGTGCGGCCGCCGGCGCGGGCGGCGGCGGGCGGACACGGCGCAGCACCGGCGCGGCCGGTGGTGGTCGGTTCGGCGGATTCGAGTTCTCCGACGACATCTTCGCCGACCTCTTCGGGCGTGGCGGCCGGCGCGGGCGCGCCGAGGCGCCCATGGACGAAGGCGGCGGCGCCGACATCCGGATGACCATCCGCGTGCCGTTCCTGGATGCGATCAAGGGCGGCAAGCATCCGGTGCAGCTGCCGGACGGCCGGGTCGTCAACGTCACCATCCCACCCGGGACCGAGGACGGCCAGCAGCTGCGCCTGCGCGGCCAGGCGCCGTCCATGCTGGGGGCGTCCGGCGACGTCTACGTTGTCATCGAGGTCGAGCCGCATCCGGTGTTCCGCCGCGACGGGGCGGACATCGACGCGACGGTGCCGGTGACGCTGGCCGAGGCGGTGCTGGGCGGCACGATCCGGGTCGAGACGGTGGACGGTGCGGTCGGGCTCAAGGTCCCGCCCGGATCGAACAGCGGCACGCGGCTCCGGTTGCGGGGCAAGGGCGTGCTGACGGCGCGCGGCGTGCGCGGCGATCACTACGTCACGCTGTCCGTCACCCTGCCGGAGACGGTCGATCCCGAGCTGAGGGAGCTCGTGGAACGCTGGAGCCGCAGCCACCCCTATCGCGTGCGGCCCGGGGACGAGGGCTGAGCGGGGGCGGAAGGGCGGCCGCGGAAGATCAGCCCCGCCCGCCCGGTCGCCGGCGCGGGGTGGGCCCGGTCGTGGCGGGCCGCAGCGCCGGCCTGATCGGCGCCGGACGGGCCGGGGCCGCCACGTCGGGTGCGCCGGGCATGGCCGCGCCCTCGCCCACGGGCGACGCCGGTTCGCCGTGGGGCGCGCCGGCGGCATGGAAAGCGGCGAGGAAGCGCGCCACGTCCGACGGGTGGCGCAGGAACCATCGCACGGGCTGGTCGCCGGGGACCCAGTTGGGCTGCAGCCGGGCGACCTCGCGCAGCGCGGCGGCGGCCTCGTCGAGGCGTCCGACCTCGACGGCGGCCACCACGATCGAGCGGAAGCAGGGGGCGTAGTCCGGCAGGTAGGCGGCCGAGCGGTGCAGCTCGACCAGCGCCTCCTCCGGGCGGCCGGCCAGAAGCAGGGCGCGGCCCAGCACGGCGCGCGTGCGCGGCGGACAGTGCGGGTCGATCGCCAGCGCCTGCCGGACGGCCTCGACCGCCTCCTCGGGATGGCCAGCGCCGGCCAGCACCTCGCCGCAGGCGGTGCGCGTGCCGTAGTCGGCGGGCCGGCCGCTGCGCAGGGCGGCGCGCGCGGTCACCACCGCCTCGTCCCAGCTCTCGCGCAGCGCCAGCGCGAAGGCGAGCGCGGAAAGGCAGAGTGGCGAGTCGGGCTCGATCTCGACGGCGCGCCGGGCGATGCGAACGGCCTGCGCGCGCTCCGCCTGGCCGTCGCCGACACCCCAGCCATGGGTCACCGTCCGCATCACCGTGAAGGCGTGCCAGGCGTGGCCCGGTGCGTAGCCGGGATCGGCGACGACGGCGCCGACGAACAGCTCCTGCGCGGCCCGCGTGTCCGCCTCGGTCCCGCGCTGGTGCAGCTCGCGGCCCAGCAGGCACAACTCGCGCGCGCTGCGCAGCGCCGGCGACTTGCGCCGGGCGCGACGCAGGCTCTCGCGCCCGATCTGCAGGTCGATCGACGCCGCGAGACCGACCGTCGGGCCGACCGGCAGCCGCACCGCGTCGCCGGCCGGGAAATCCAGCCGCTCCGCCCAGATCGCCGCGCCGTCGCCCGCATCCTCGAGCCGGATGGCGACGTGCAGTCGGCCGTCGGCGCCGTAGACCTCGCCCAGCACACGGTAGCCGCCCGGGCGCTCGTCGGGGGCGGTCACTACGCGCAGATCCTCGAAGCGGACGAGCTCCGCCACCAGGGCCGTGGTCAGGACGCGCGCGAGGCGCACGCAGGCCGGGTCGTCCTCGGCGGCTTCGAGCGGCTGGACGAACACGGCGTCGCGGCGACCAAACTCGGGGTCGGCGGCCGGCGGGGGCGGGCGCGGCGCGGCGGGAGCCGGCGCAGGGGGTGGCAGTGGCGCCGGCGCGCTCGGCAGCGGCGCCACGGCGTTGCCACGCTGCACCTCGGCCACCAGAACGTAGCCGCGGCGCGGCAGCGTGCGCAGCACATGGGCCGCGCGGTCGCCCAGCGCGCGGCGCAGGTCGCTGACGCATTGTGTCAGGCTGTCGTCGGTAACGATGACGTCGGGCCAGAGCGCCTCCAGCAGCTCCTCGCGCCGGTGCAGGCGCCCGGGGCGCTGAACGAGGTGGGAGAGCAGGGCGAACGCCTTCGGCCGGAGGACGATCTCCTCGCCGCCGGCCCCGCGCACCGTGCCGCGCTCCAGGTCGAGGACGAACCGGTCGAAACGGAAGACGGGGCCGTCGCCCGTTGGCCGCATGGTTCCTTGCGCCCTCGTCACCCTGGCGTCCCCGCGGCCCCACGATTTGCGAACGATTCCCGACTGCCGAGATTGGCACAGATTGCCGAAAACGCCAGGGTCGACGCGGGATTTTCGCCCGCAGCGCGACGATTCGTCCGCGTCAGCCGCGAACGATGCGGACCGGCGGGGTGCCGGGTGGCAGCGGCTCGCTGAGCACGGTGGCGATCGGCACGTCCAGCGCCTCCTGCTCGGCGCGGGTCAGCGCCCGCATCATCGCATTGAAGCGCGGCATCCACGCCGTTGTCGGAAAGTCCGGCCCGACCTCGTCGGAGCGTTGGATGCCGAGCGCGTGGGCGAGGGTGTCGACCGTCGTCGTCGTCAGGTCGCGGGCTGGCAGCCAGCGGCCGCCGCCGGTCGGCGCGACGAAACCCGCCTCGTAGAGGGCGCGCAACCGGTCGTCGACCATGGTGGTGGCGATTCCGAGCCGTCGCGCGATCTCGCGTACCCGCCGACCGCCCGGCGCGCGGACGAGGTCGAGGATCGCGAGGCTGAGCGCGAGGGTCAGCGTCTGCGTCCCCGCCGCCCGGCCGCCAAACCGCTCGGCCCGCCATTCGGGCAGGGCGGCCGCGACCACCGCCCCCAGCATGACGATCACCCAGATGAGATACATCCAGAGCAGGAAGATCGGCAGGGCGGCGATGGTGCCGTAGACCGCCTGGTAGCTGACGAAGCGGGTGACGTAGTAGCCGAACCCCGCCTGGACCAGCTGGAACAGCAGCGCCGCGACCACGCCGCCCATGAACCCGTCGCGCCAGCGCACGGTGCGGTTGGGGATCAGGAGATAGAGGGTCGAGAAGGCGGCCGCACCCAGAAGGAAAGGGAACATCCACGCCAGCCGCGCCAGCACGATGCCGAGCCCGGCGCCGTCCGCCCAGGCGAGCGCGCGGCTGGAGAGCGACAGGCTGGCACCCAGCAGCAGCGGCCCCAGCGTGACGATCGCCCAGTAGGCGAGGATGCGCCCGAGCCAGGGCCGCTCGGTCGGAACCCGCCAGATGAAATTGAAGCGCGCCTCGATCGTCGCCAGCAGCAGGATCGCCGTCACCGCCAACCCGACGACGCCGACGGCCGTGAGCTGGACCGCCGCACCGGCGAACTGGGTGACGTAGGTGTCGACGATCTCGCCGACCTCGGGCACGAGGTTGCGCAGGATGAGGGCCGACACCGCCTCGCGGGCGTCGGCGTACATGGGGAAGGCGGTCATCGCCGACAGGCCGACGGCGAAGAGCGGCACGATCGCCAGGAGCGAGGTGTAGCTGAGCGAGCCCGCCGCCTCGAAGCACTGGTCGTACCAGAAGCGCCGGAGCGCATAGCGCGTGAAGCCGCCGGTCAGCAGCAGCCGCTCGCGCACGTCGCGCAGCCAGCGCCGGGCGGCCGCTTCCAGCTCGATGCCTGATCTTGCCATGGAAGCCGACTATACCCCGTCCGGGCGGGCTCGGTTGCCCGACCGATTCGATCGTGTAGGATGCCGCGCGTCCGCCGAAGGAGAAGACTTGAGCGAGGCTGACATGCAGGAGGCACGGCCGCTGATGGCCGGCAAGCGCGGGCTGGTCATGGGGGTCGCCAACGACCGCTCGATCGCCTGGGGGATCGCGCAGGCCGTCGCCGGCGCCGGGGCGAGCCTCGCCTTCACGTTCCAGGGCGAGGCGCTGGAGAAGCGCGTCCGCCCGCTCGCGGAGTCGGTCGGCGCCGATCTCGTGCTGCCCTGCGACGTCTCCGACGAGGCGAGCCTGGACGCCCTCTTCGCCACCATCGCCGAGCGCTGGGGCGGTCTCGACTTCGTCGTCCATGCCATCGCCTTCTCCGACAAGGACGAGCTGAAGGGCCGCTACGTCGACACCAGCCGGACGAACTTCGTCCAGACCATGCTGGTCTCCTGCTACTCCTTCACCAATATCTGCCGGCGCGCGTCGGCCCTGATGCAGCCGGGCGGCAGCCTGCTCACGCTTACCTACTACGGGGCGGAGAAGGTGATGCCGCACTACAACGTCATGGGTGTCGCCAAGGCGGCGCTGGAGGCGAGCGTCCGCTACCTCGCGGCCGACCTCGGCGTCGACGGCATCCGCGTCAACGCCATCTCGGCCGGCCCGATCAAGACGCTGGCGGCATCCGGGATCGGCGACTTCCGCTACATCCTCAAGTGGAACCAGTACAACTCGCCGCTGCGCCGCAACGTGACGATCGAGGAGGTCGGCGGCTCCGGCCTGTATTTGCTGAGCGATCTCTCGGCCGGCGTCACCGGCGAGGTCCATCACGTCGACAGCGGCTACCACGTCGTCGGCATGAAAAACGCCGACGCGCCGGACATCGCCTCGGTCTGACGGCGGCCGCCTTCACCCCATGTCCTTCAACACCTTCGGCCAGCTCTTTCGTTTCACCACCTGGGGCGAGAGCCATGGGCCGGCGCTCGGCGTCGTCGTCGACGGCGTGCCGCCGCGGATCCCCCTGGCCGAGGACGAGATCCAGGTCTGGCTCGACCGGCGGCGCCCCGGCCAGTCGCGGTTCACGACCCAGCGGCGCGAGCCCGACCGCGTCGAAATCCTCTCGGGTGTATTCGAGGGCGTGACCACCGGCACCCCGGTCAGCCTCCTGATCCGCAACGAGGACCAGCGGTCGAAGGACTATGCCGAGATCAAGGACAAGTTCCGTCCCGGCCATGCCGACTTCGCCTACTGGACCA
>JBFWXJ010000072.1:0-18063 GCA_050187535.1 Alphaproteobacteria bacterium
ACCTCCTCGAATCGGAGTTCGATGCGGACTTCTACGTCGCCCGATACCTCGCCGATGAGAGCGACGCCGTGCGGCGGGAGCCATTCGCCCACTACCACTTCATGGGCCGCCGGCTCGGTCACTCGCCCAATCCACGGTTCGACGAGGAGTGGTATCTCGCGTTCTATCCCGATGTCCGACGGGCGGTCGGGCGTGGCGAGCTGCTTTGTGGGTTCCACCACTATCTCGTCGCCGGCATCGGCGAACGGCGGATGCCGTGCTACGCGCTCGAGGGCGCGCTCGAATCGAGCGTGCCGGGGATCACGCGCCCGGACCTGATCGGCCGGACCCGGGACATCGCGGAGCGGCTGCGGCCGATCCGGATGGAGGTTCGCGGCGACGCGCCGCGAACCGTCTGGATCTTCGTGCCGCGGCTCAATCCCGACATCACGTTCGGCGGATATCGGGCGCTCTTCGAGCTCGTGGCCGCGCTGGCGCCCTATGCCGCGGAGCGGGGCGTTCGGCTCTCGGTCGTCACCACGGAGGAGCGCGCGGCCAATCCCGACTACTTCGCATGGCGGACGCGCGACGAGCCTTATGCCGCCGTGTTCCGCTCGATCGAGGTGCGTGCGCGCAGCGACATCGACTGCATGGCGATCGGGCCGCGCGACCGCTTCCTCGTCTATACCAGCTGGGACGCGCTGCTCGCCGCCCCGCTGGCCGCCGCGACGGATGATCCGCGCGTCATCGCCCTGGTGCAGGAGTTCGAGCCGCTGTTCCACGACCACTCCTCGCTCCACGCGCTGAGCCGCGCCGGTCTCGAGGTGCCGTCGTATCCGATCTTCAATACCGCCGTCCTGCGCGACTACTTTGCGGCCCACCGCGTCGGCATCTTCCGGCATCGCCACCGGTCGCCGCCCCAGGCGGGACGCGACTATGCCGTCTTCGAGCACGTCATCAACCGGCTGCCGCTGCAGGATGCCGGAGCGCTCGCGGCGCGCAGCGAGCGCACGCTGGTCCTGTATGCCCGGCCCGAGCGGCACGCCGCCCGCAATCTCTATGAGGTCGCCGGCCTGGCGCTCGCCAATCTCTGCCGCACCGGCCGCTTCGACCGGCGCTGGCGCTTCGTCGGCATCGGTTGCATGAGCCGCTGCCCGCCTGTGGATCTGGGCGGCGGCCATCGCCTGGAATTCGTGCAGAAGATGCCCGAGGCGGACTACCGGCGGTTCGTCACCGAGGTCGACATCGGCGTCAGCCTCATGTACGCGCCGCACCCCAGCCTGATCCCGTTCGAGCTCGCCACCACCGGCGCGCTCGTCGTGACGAACACGTTCGAGAACCGCCCGCCCGGCTTCTTCGCCCGGATATCGCGCAACATCCTCGCGTGTCCGCCGGGGATCGATGCGGTCGCTGCCGCCGTCGCAGCGGCCATTCCGCGCGTCGAGGACCGGCCGGCCCGGATCGCCCGTGCCTATCGCCCGCCGGAGCGGACATGGCGGGACGTGTTCGGGCCGGCCTTTCTCGACGCGGCCTTCGGGCCGCTCCTCGCCTGAGCCTCAGGCGGCGGCCGGCAGGCCGAAGACCCGGCGCCAGTTCTCGCTCGTGAGCTGGGCGCGGTAGTCGCGCTGCATCTGCGGCGTCAGCGCCTCGATCATCAGCCGGTCGTCGACCCACACCTCGACGACGCTGAACATGCCGCCGCGGTCGCAGACCCTGGCGGTCCAGCCCATGCGTCCGGCGATGGCGAGCACCCGGTCGGCATCGTGCGGCACGCCGATCGCGACATGGACGCCGATCGGGGCCTTCGGGTCGGCCTCGCCCGACTCCACCATGGTCGGGCCGGGCACCAGTGCCGAGTCGGCGGGGCAGATCTCGAGCGCGGTGCCGCGCCCGTCCTCGGCGAAGACGATCCAGCTTCCCGGCAGCGGCGGGAACGGCAGCGCAGTGCCGCCCCAGAGCTCGGCGACGGCGGCGGCGGTGCGCGCCGGGTCGGCGGCGGGAAGCGAGGCGTGGAACAGCATGGGACCCCTCCGGTCGTGGCGATGATGGCCTGTCGTCGCCGCGAGGGGAGCCCCGGTTCTGTTCACCGATCGGTCGGCATGATGTCGATCTGAGGAGCGGGCGGGGCCGGCTCGTCGTCGACCGGGGCGGCCAGCGCCCGGAAATTGGCGCGGGTGACCTCGTCCACCGCGATCTCCCGGGCGCGCATGACCGTCGAAGCCTGCTGCGCGATCTCACCGAAGTCGGCGATCGTCGAATCGACGCGGATGGGACCGCCCGGCCCATCGAGGCGCAGGTGCATCCAGCCGCCCGCCCGGTCGCGCCGCGTCGAGTAGTAGCGCAGGCGCGCACCCGTCAGGGCGTCCCAGGCGATCCGCCGGCTGCGCGGCCCGGCCATGGCGATGCTCTCCGCGTCGACCAGGATGCGCGTGCGCTGTCGCTCGAAGGTGCGCCAGGCGAAGACCGCGAAGAGCGCGGCCAGCGCGCCCAGGATGACGGCAATCCAGCTCGCGACGGGGACGAGGAGCAGCGGCCCGGCGGTCGCGGCCAGGCCGACGCCCGCCCGCCCGTAGTCGGACCACAAGGCCTCGGCCGGATAGCGGTGCTCGGCCGTCATGCCGACCCGGTGTCGAGCGTCACCAGCACCGGCACATGGTCCGACGGCTGGGTCCAGCCGCGCGCCTCGCGCAGGATGCGGGCCTCGCGCAGGCCGCCCGCGAGCGGCGGCGTCACCCAGACATGGTCGAGCCGCCGGCCACGGTCGGATGTCGACCAGTCCTGGGCACGGTAGCTCCACCAGGAATAGAGCTTCCGGTCGTCGGGCACGAAATGGCGCACGGCGTCGATCCACTGCCCGGACCGCTGCATGTGCGTCAGCTTCTCGACCTCGACCGGCGTGTGGCTGACGACGTCGAGGAGCTGCTTGTGCGACCACACGTCGTGCTCGAGCGGCGCGATGTTCAGGTCACCGACCAGGATCATCGGCCGGTCGGGCCGCCGCGCCTTCCCCATCCACGCCGTCGTCTCGTCGAGGAAGGCGAGCTTGTGGGCGAACTTGTCGTTGACCGCCGGGTCCGGGACGTCGCCGCCCGAGGGGATGTAGAAGTCGTGCAGCTCTATCCCGCCCGGCAGCGTCGCGAACACGTGACGGCAGTCGTCCTTGGCGCACCACGTCTCGCTGCCGACGTCGGTCAGCGGCTGGCGCGACAGGATGGCGACGCCGTTGTAGCCCTTCATGCCGCGGATCGCCTGGTGCCGCCAGCCGCGCTCGGCGAAGGCCTTGGCCGGGAACGCGTCGACGACGGTCTTGGTCTCCTGGAGACACAGCACGTCCGGCCGGTGCTCCTCCAGGAAGCGCAGGACGAGATCGAGGCGCAGCCGGACCGAGTTGATGTTCCAGGTGGCGACGGTGATCGCCATCGATACGCCGCCCCGCCTCAGCCGATGGTGACCGAGAGGTCTCCGACGCCGTCGACGTGGCCCTCGAGCACGTCGCCCTTCACCACGGCCTTCACCCCCTCGGGCGTGCCGCTGAAGATGAGATCGCCCGGCGCCAGCGTCACCAGCGTCGAGAGATAGGCGATCGTCTCCGGCACGCTCCAGATCAGGTCGGCGAGGTCGCCCTTCTGGCGCTCGACGCCGTTGACCTTGAGCCAGATCGCGCCCTTGTCCGGATGGCCGATCTTGGCGGCCGGCACCAGCGCGGTGCAGGGGGCGGAGTTGTCGAAGCCCTTGCCCATGTCCCAGGGGCGGCCCGCGGTCTTGGCCATGCCCTGCAGGTCGCGCCGGGTCATGTCGAGGCCGACCGCATAGCCGTAGACGAGGTCCAGGGCCTTCTCGACCGCGATGTTCGCCCCGCCGCCCTGGAGCGCCACCACCATCTCGATCTCGTGGTGCAGGTCCTTGGTCGCCGGCGGATAGGGCATGACGCTGCCGCTCGGCAGCAGCGCGTCGGCCGGCTTCATGAAGAAGAACGGCTCCTCGCGGTCCGGGTTGTGGCCCATCTCGCGGGCGTGGGCGGCGTAGTTGCGACCGACGCAGTAGATGCGGCGCACCGGGAAGAGGGCGCTCATGCCGACGACCGGCAGCGCCGGCTGGGTCCAGAGCGGGATCGCGTAGGAGGTCATCGGAAGTCCTCGGAGGGAACGTCGGGCGGGAAGGCCGGCAATCTAAGGGACGGCTGCCCGGGATGCCAGAGCCGGCGTCAGCCGGGCCCCGGCGGGCCCACCGCCAGATAGTCAAAATCCATCCGGCATTCCGCAAATTTCAATTTGCGGCTCGTGAGCCCCTCAGTTGCGGTTCTCCGGTGCGGTGACGTCGCGCACGCCGTCGCCCAGCAGGTTAATCGCGAGCACGAGGATGAAGAGGGCGATGCCGGGGAGCGCGATCATCCAGGTGTTGAAGAAGATCTCCTCCTTGGCCTCGGCCAGCATCAGGCCCCAGGAGGGTTGCGGCGGGCGCACGCCGAGGCCGAGGAAGGAAAGGGCGGCCTCCAGCAGGATCGCGTTCGCCATCTCGATGGTGGCGACGACGATCAGCGGGTTCAGCACGTTGGGCAGCACCTCGCGCAGCAGCAGGTATGGCGTGGAGCAGCCGATCGCCCGGCCCGCCGTCACGTAGTCGAGATTGCGCGCCTGCTGGGTCGCCGCACGCATGACGACGGCGAAGCGATCCCAGAGGAGAAGGCCCAGCACGCAGACGAGCACGACGAGCGAGCTGCCGGTCAGCGCCACCACCGCCAGCGCCACGAGGATCACCGGCAGGCTGAGCCGGGTGGTGACGAAGAAGCTCACCACCATGTCGACCTTGCCGCCGAAGTAGCCCGCGAGCAGCCCCAGCGTCGAGCCGATCGCGCCGGAGATCAGCATGGCCGAGAAGCCGATCACCAGCGAGATGCGGCTGCCGTGGATGAGGCGGCTCAGATAGTCGCGGCCGAGGCGATCGGTGCCGAGCGGCCAGGTCCAGCCGGCCTTGGGGTGGTCGTAGAGCCAGGCATGCCAGACCGGCGGGATGCGCCGCCGGGCGAGGCTGCCGGTATAGGGGTCATGGGGTGCGACCAGGGGTGCTGCCACCGCCAGCACTACGACGACGGCCAGCACGATGGCACCGAACATGAAGCCCTTGTGGCCGCGGGCGCGGCGCCACAGCAGCGCCCGCGGGCTCGGCTGGGCGGGCTCTGCCGCGCCGGCGGGCAGGATCGCGCTCACGCGCCCGACACCCTGAGGCGCGGGTCGAGCCAGCCGTTCAGCAGGTCCGCGAGCAATGTCAGGACGACGTAGAACATGGCGATCATCAGCACGATCGCCTGGATGACCGGCAGGTCGGAGCGCTGGATCGACTCCCAGGCGAGATAGCCGACGCCGTGCAGCGAGAACACCGCCTCGATCACGATCGAGCCGCCCAGCATGAAGCCGAACTGCACGGCCGCCAGCGACACGACCGGAATGACCGCGTTGCGCAGCGCGTGCTTGAAGAGGACCGCGGGCGTCAGCAGGCCCTTGGCGCGCGCGGTGCGGATGTAGTCGGAGCCGAGCGCCTCCAGCATCCCCGTGCGCGTGAGGCGCATCAGCGCCGGCGTCGCGTAGTATCCGAGGGCGACGGCCGGCAGCACGAGATGCTCCCAGGAATCGGAGCCCGAGGTCGGCAGCCATTGCAGCCAGACGCCGAAGACGACGATCAGCACCAGCGCGAACCAGAAGTTCGGCAGCGCCTGGCCCAGCACCGCCAGGGCCAGCGCGAAGCGGTCGACCAGCGAGTTCTGTCGCACCGCCGCGGCGACGCCGAGCGGGATCGAGAGCAGGACGGCGAAGCCGAGCGCCATGACCCCGAGCGTAAGCGTGATCGGCAGCCGGTGGACGACCAGCTCGATCGCCGGCTCCTTCATCAGGTAGGAGCGGCCGAAGTCGCCGGCGGCGGCCCGCGCCATCCATTCGAGGTACTGGACCGGCAGCGGCCGGTCGAAGCCCTCGGCCCGCCGGATCGCCTCGACGTCGGCGGCGGTCGCGTTCTCGCCGGCCATGGCGCGCGCCGGGTCGGCGGCGACATGGGTCAGGCCGAAAACGATGACCGAGACGACGAAGACGACGAGGGCGGCCACCGCGAGCCGCCCCATGGCATAGCGCAGCACGCGCCCTCCCGCGCCGGCGGCTCAGCCCCTCCGCCGCCCCGCCCTCACTTCCACGAATAGACGAAGTAGCGCGGGATTTCGTCCTTGAACGCCCGGAAGTCGAGCTCGGCCGTGTGGGCGTAGTTCGTGACGAAGGTGTTGAGCGGCACCCAGTAGACCTGCTCCATGATGCGGTCGATCGCCTTGCGGTAGTTGGCCTTGCGGACGGCGACGTCGTTGCTGTTGTCCGCGATGTCCAGCCACTCCTTCACCTGCGGGTCGCGGGCGTAGTCGTCCTCGCCGCCCTTGAAGAAGGTGCTGATGATGGCCGACGCGTCGTTGACCGAGAACGAGCCCCAGTCGCCCTGGAAGATCGGCGTCTCGCCCTTCTGGAAGCGCTGGATCAGGGTGGCGACGGGCAGCATGGAGACTTCGGCGTCGATCCCGACCGCCTTGAGGTCGGCCTGCAGCGCCTCGGTCCACACCCGCGACCGGAACGCCATCAGCTGCGTCTTGAAGCCGTTGGGGAATCCCGCCTCGGCCAGCAGCGCCTTCGCCTTCTTCGGGTCGTAGGCGTATTTGGGCGCGCTCGATGCGTCGCAGCCGAGCTGGGTCGGGAAGCACGGCGCGTCGATCACCCGCGCCTCGCCCTGCACCAGGCTCTCGACGAAGCTCTTGCGGTCGATCGCATGGATGATCGCCTGGCGCACCTTCTGCCTGGTCAGCGGGTTGCCGGCGCCGCTGCGGCCGGCCGCGTCGAGCACGAGGTAGCCGACGCGCATCGTCTCCGCACCGACCGCACGCAGGTTGGGCCGCCGCTTGATGTCGGGAATCTGGTCGGCGTCGACGTACCACAGCAGGTCGGCCCGGCCGGCCAGCAGCTCGGCCAGCTCGGTCGCGGCATCGGTGATGATGCGCACCTGCACCTTGCCGATCCTGGGCTTGCCCTTGGGGCTGCCCTCGTAGTGGTCGGCGAACCGCTCGAAGCGGTACTCCTTGCCCTGCTCGATCGCGGCCACGCGGTAGGGGCCGGTGCCGATCGGCCGCTTGTTCTGCTCCTCGGGCCCCGTGTAGTTGCGCGAGAAGATGAAGATCGGCAGCGACAGGAACTCGAGCGCCGGCGGGAACGGCCGGTGCAGGTTGATCCGGACCTTGTGGCCGTCGATCGCCTCGGCGTTCCTGATCCAGTTGGTGTTGCGCTGGTAGAGGGCCTTGTTCTCGGGCTTGGCCATGTAGTTCAGCGTGTGGACGACGTCCTCCGCGCCGAAGGCTGAGCCGTCGTGGAACTTCACGCCCTGGCGCAGCACCAGCTCGATCGTGGTGTCGTTCACCCACTTCCACTCGGTCGCCAGCCCCGGCCGGTATTCGAAGGTGTCGGGGTCGCGCTCGATCAGGTGGTCCCACACGTGGTGGGCGAAGACGACGCCGTCGCGCAGCCCGTTGAAATAGGGATCGACGTTGGGGATGACGTTGCGCCAGATCACGCGCAGCTCGTCCCTGGATTTCTGCGCCGCCGCCGGCTGGGCGACCAGTGCCGCCGCCACCGCCGCCATGCCGATCCACCCGATGCGCTGCGCGAAGCCCATCCCGCCTCTCCCCGTCGTGGCGCGGCGAGTATGCGGGGGAAGATACGCGCCTGACAACAAGGGGGCGCCGCCGGACGGGCTCAGGCGGCGCGCGTCGCCTCGATCTCCCGGACGATCGCTTCGGCCGCGGCGCGCGGGTCGGCCGCCTCGGTGATGGGACGGCCGACGACGAGGTGATCGGCGCCGGCGGCGATCGCACCGGCGGGGGTGGCGATCCGCTTCTGGTCCTGCGCCGCGGCACCGGCCGGGCGGATCCCCGGCGTGACGATGACGAGGCGGTCGCCCGCCCGCGCGCGGATCGCCGCCGCCTCTGCGCCGGCGGCGACGACGCCGTCCCCACCCGCTTCCAGCACCTGGTCGACGCGATCGAGCACGAGGTCGGCGAGCGGCCTGGTGACGCCGCCCGCCCGCAGGTCCGCCTCCTCGACGCTGGTCAGGACGGTGACGAACAGCAGCTTCAGCGGCGCGTCGCCGCGGCCGGCGATCGCCGCGCGGCAGGTCTTCGGGTCCGCGTGGACGGTAAGAAAGGTCGCACCCAGGCGCGCCACGCTCTCGACCGCCTTGCGCACCGTCTCGGGGATGTCGAGGAACTTCGCATCGATGAAGACCCGGTGGCCTTCGCCGGTCAGGCGGCGGACGAGGTCGAGGCCGCCGGCGAACAGAAGCTGCAAGCCGATCTTGTAGAAGCCGGCCGCCGGCCCGATGCGCGCGACCATCGCGCCGGCATCGGCGACGGTGGGCAGGTCGAGGGCGACGATAAGGCGGTCGCGTGCGGGGATCGGTCGCGCGGTGGCGATCATCGGCGGCACTCTCGGTCTGGGGTGGGGCCGCGCCTTTTCGCCCGCCGCCGCCGCGCTGGCAAGACCGTCACGCGGACGGTGTCACCGGCCGGAATGCGTCGGCGCGGATCATCGCGGGCGGGATGCCTGCGCCCTCGGCGGCCGCGACGAGGGCCGCGACCATCGCCGGCGGTCCCGCGGCATGGACGGCGAGGCCGTCGGTGCCGCGCGCCATCTCGGCGCGGGCGAGGTCGACGGCGCTGCCGGCATCGTCGGTGATCGCATGCCACGCGAAGGCCGGGAAGCGCTCGGCGAGACGGTCGAGCTGGTCCGTTCCGTACAGCTCGCCCGCATCGGCGGCACCGGCGCAGAGGACCACTCGTCGGGCCGGCAGGGCGGCCAGCGCCGCCCGTGCAGTGGCCAGCATGGCGCCGAGGCCGGTTCCGCCCGCGACCAGCAGCAACGGGCCGCGCTGGCTCTGGGAGAAATGGGCGCGGCCAAAGGGGCCTTCGGCCGTCACGCGGTCGCCCGGCGACAAGCCCCGGGCGCCGGCGCCGGCAGTGCCCGGCCCCGCGTCGCGGATGTGGAACACCAGGGCCCGGTCGCCGGGCAGACTCGCCAGCGAGAAGTCGCGCGGCGCGCGGTCGCCGAGGCCGAGCGTCGCGTATTGCCCGGCGAGCCAGGCGAGCCCGCCCGGCGGTGGCTCCAGCGTCAGTGCGACGCTGCTGCGGCCGAGGCGGGCGACGGACCGCACCGCCGTCGTGAAGCGGCGCGGTCGCGGCGGCGGCGGCTCGGTCCCGGCGGCCGCGATGGCGACGTCGCCGGTCGCACGGGCGCGGCAGGCGAGCGCCATGCCCGCCGCCCGTTCGCCCGCGGTCAGCGCCGCCGCGGAATGCGGGCCGTGGCTTACCGATCCCGCGAGGACGGCGACGCGGCAGGCGCCGCAGATGCCGGACTTGCAGCCGAACGGCAGCGCCGCCCCCGCATCCAGCGCCGCATCGAGCAGGGTACGGTCGGGATCGAGCGGTATCGGCCGGTCGTGGCCGGCGATGCGCAGCACGGGCATGGCCGGCTACCCGCCGCCGCAGGCGGCCGCGCGGGCGAGGAGGAAGTCGCGCTCGCGCGCGTTGCGGGTCATGCCCGCCGCCCGCTCGAACTGTGCCCGCGCCTCGATCGGCCGCCCGGCGCGCAGGAGGAAGTCGCCGCGCGCCGCCGGCAGCGGCGCATACCCGGCGAGCGTCTCGATACGCGGGATCGCGTCGATGATCGCGAGGCCCGCCTCGGGACCGAAGGCCATGCTGTGGGCGACGGCCCGGTTCAGCTCGACGACCGGCGACGGCATCGTCAAGGCCAGCGTGTCGTAGAGGGCCGCGATCCGCCGCCAGTCCGTGTCAGCCGCGCGCCGGGCGCGGGCGTGGCAGGCGGCGAGTGCGGCCTGGAGGGCGTAGGGCCCGTCCGCGCCGCCCAGCGCCTGAGCCCGCTCCAAACCGGCCAGGCCGCGGCGGATCAGGAGGTGGTCCCAGCGCGCGCGGTTCTGCTCCGTCAGCGGGATGAGCGATCCGTCGGCGGCGGCGCGGGCGGCCAGCCGCGATGCCTGCAGCTCCATCAGTGCCAGCAGGCCCAGCACCTCGGGCTCGTCGGGGGCGAGGCCGACGAGGATGCGACCGAGCCGCATCGCCTCGGCGCAGAGCCCGGGCCGGATCAGGTCCTCGCCCGCCGTCGCGGCATAGCCCTCGTTGAAGATGAGGTAGACGACCTCCAGCACCGAGGCCATGCGTGCCACCCGCTCGGCCCCGCGTGGCACCGAAAACGAGAGGCCGGCATCGGCCAGCGTGCGCTTCGCCCGCACGATGCGCTGGGCCACCGTCGCCTCGGCGGAAAGGAAGGCGCGCGCGATCTCCGCGGTGGTGAGGCCACCGACGAGGCGCAGCGTCAGCGCGGCCCGCGCCTCGGGCGACAGGATAGGATGGCAGGCGACGAAGATCAGGCTCAGCAGCTCGTCGCCGACCTCGTCGTCGATCGCCGCCTCGATGGCGTCGGCGCCGGAATCGCCGGCTTCGTCCAGCTCGCGGCCGATCTCCGCGTGCTTGCGGTCGCGCATGCGCTCGTGGCGCAGGCCGTCGATCGCCCGGCGCCGGCCGGCGGCGAGCAGCCACGCGCCGGGCTTGTCGGGGATGCCCGTGCGCGGCCACTCCGACAGGGCGGCCACGACGGCGTCCTGGGCCAGCTCCTCGGCCCGGCCGACGTCGCGGACCACGCGGGCGAGGCCGGCGATCAGCCGCGCGCGCTCGATCCGGAAGACCGCTTCGATCGTGCGATGGGTTTCGGTCGCCGCCACGCCGCCCAGTTAGCGGCGGCGGGCGGGCGACACAAGTCGTGGGGGAGGTTAGAGCCTGCTCAGCGCTTGGCGAGATTCTCGACGTTGCGGTCGTGGATCTCCGATGCCGCCGGCGTCATCATCTCGGCGAAGTCGGCCAGCTCGTAGATCGGACGAATCTCGATCTCGCTCGGGCCCATCATCGGGTTGGGGCAGCGCTTCACCCACTCGACGGCCTCGTCCATGTCCTTGACCTCCCACAGCCAGTAGCCCGCGACCAGCTCCCGGGTCTCGGCGAAGGGACCGTCGATGACCGTCCGGCCCGGGCCGTCGAAGGCCACCCGCTTGGCATTGGAGGTCGGCTTCAGTCCTTCGCCCGCCAGCATGATGCCGGCCGCGATGAGCTGCTCGTTGAACTTGCCCATCGCTTCCAGCAGCTCGCCGGGGGGCAGGGTGCCCGCTTCGCTGTCCTTCGTCGCCTTCACCAGCACCATGACGCGCATGGGGTCGTCTCCTCGATTGACAGAGGCCGGGCGGCCTCCTGCATCAACGACGAACGACGATGCGCGGGATCGACACGGGGGTGTGGAGAATTTTCGATACCCGGAATCCGGACACAAAAACGCCCGGCCGGGGGCGGCCGGGCGTTCAGGGGGCGAGGAGGTAGAGAGCGGCGTTTGGGGGGAGGTTGCCGCTCTCTTCGCCGTGTCGCGACCGACAGGGAGAGACGATCGCGTGACACGAATATTAATGGTGTCGGACCGCCCGCCGGTCCAACGCAGCTATTGCAATTCAGTCATGCACGCGGGACATGCCGCGCGCGGGCCGAGTCGCAGGCCGGCGCCTCAGGCAGCCCGGGCGGGCAGCGCGCTGCGTCGGCGAACGCGGGTGTGCACCGCGTCGGCGAAGGCACGGAAGATACGCACGCTGTAGGGGTTCTCCTGCGGCTTGTACTCCGGATGCCACTGCACGCCCATGACGAAGCCGGGCGCCGACGGCATGGAAACCGCCTCGATGGTGCCGTCGGGCGCCACCGCGTCGATGGCGAGCGCCCGCGCCGGCCGGTCGATCGCCTGCTGGTGCAGGGAGTTCACGACCATGTCATCGACGCCGAGCAGCCGGTGGAGCTGGCTGCCGGGAGTGAGCGTGATGGCATGCGCCGGACCGTAGTTGCGGTCCATGTCGGGCGAGCGGATGGAGCGATGGTCGAAGCGGCCGGGCACCGTCTGCACGCGCTGGGTCAGCGTGCCGCCCAGCGCCACGTTCAGCTCCTGGATGCCGCGGCAGATCGCCAGGACCGGGACCCCCTGCTCGATCGCCGTGCGCGTCAGCGGCAGCGTCGTCGCATCGCGCTTGGGGTCGTGCAGATCGGGCGTCTCGCTCTCGCCGCCGTCGTAGAGGTGCGGCTCGACGTTGGACGGGCTCCCCGTCAGCATCAGCCCGTCGAGGCGGCTGACGAGGTCATGCAGGTCGATCGCGGGGCCGGCGGCCGGGATCAGCAGCGGCAGGGCGCCCGCCCACGTCATCACGTCGACGTAGCGCTCGTTGACGCAATGGAACGAGGCATAGCGGACGAAGCGGATGCAGGACGGCACGCCGACGACGGGCGGGCTCGGTGGGAGTGTCATGCGCCGATCTCTATCCGATGGGGTGCTGTGTCCGACGGGTGCTGGTCGATGGGGCGCGAAGCGGGACAAGTTGCCGATCACGCCGGCATTAGATTTCGTATCATTGCATGGAACGGGCCAGCAGGGGAGTTCTTCCGTGATGCTTCGCGCCATCGGGTCGCGGCTCGCCGCCGCACTCCTGCTCTGGACCGTGCCCGCCGTGGCTCAGGTGCCGGTCGACACGGCTCTCGTGCTCGTCGTCGACTCCTCAGGCAGCATCGATGCCGACGAGTTCCGCCTGCAGAAGGAGGGGATCGCCCAGGCGGTCACCAGCCCGCGGGTGCTGCAGGCCGTGGCGGGCGGCTCCTTCGGCAAGCTGGCGCTGGCCTACGTGGAATGGGGCTCGCCGGCGCGGCCCGAGACGGTGGTCGGCTGGACCATCGTCGACGACCGCCGCTCCGCGGAAGCCTTCGCGGCCGCCGTCGTCGCCGCCCCGCGCTCGCCGCAGAGCTACAACGCGATCGGCGACGCCATCGACCATGCCGCCCTGCTGCTCCAGCGCTGCCCGTGCGAGGCGATGCGCAAGGTGATCGACATCTCCGGCGACAATGCCGACATGCGCAGCCTCAACCCGGCGCCGGCTGCCCGCGATGCGGCGGTGGCGCTGGGCATCACCGTCAATGCGCTGGCCGTGCTGGAGAACGACCGCACCGGTCCGTCCGGCCGTCCGTGGCTGGTCGAGTACTACGAGCGCGACGTCATCGGCGGGGCGGGCGCCTTCGTCATGGCGGCGCGGGACCGAGCGGACTTCACCCGTGCGCTGCTCGACAAGATGGTGCTGGAAGTGGCGGGGACGCAGCCGCCGGGGGTCTCGATCGCGACCGCGCCGGGGCCGTGATGGACGCGGGTGCCCTGCGCGAGCGCCTGGAGGCGGCCTACCCGCAGCTCAGCCCGCAACTGCGCGGCGCGGCGCGCTTCGTCCTCAAGGAGCCGGAATCGGTCGCCCTCTATCCGTTGCGCGACGTGGCGGGACGGGCCGGCGTCAGCCCGGCGGCGCTGGTGCGCCTGGCGGGCCATCTCGGATTCGACGGCTGGCGCGCCTTCCGCGACGTGCTGCGGGACGGCCTGCATTCGGCCGCCGCCCACTATTCCCGGCACGCCCAGGAGCTGCTGGGCGGGCGTGGCCGGTTCGCGGCGGTCTGGCGCGCGGCGGGCGAGGCGCAGGCCGCCAACATCGCCACCATGCTGCGCACCATCCCGGCGGCGGCGGTCGAGGCGGCCGGCCGCTGCCTGGCGGACGCCCGCCGACTCTATCTCCTCGGCCTGCGCAGCAACTACGCGGCGACCTTTCACTTCCACTACGTGCTGCGCACCTTCGCCGACGACGTGGTGCTGCTCGACGGCGCACACGGCATGCTGGTCGACGAGATCGCCGGCATCGGCCCGCGCGATGCGTTGCTCGCCGTCAGCTACGATCCCTACGCCGTCGATGCCGTGACCGTCGTGCGCGCCGCGCGCGCCTCGGGCGCGCGGATCGTGGCCCTGACCGACCACAAGCTCTCGCCGATCGCCGACGGCGCCGACCACCTGTTCCTCGTGCCGACCGTCGGCGCCTCCTTCTACCAGTCGCTGGTGCCGACGATGATCCTGCTGGAGGCGCTGGTCTGCTTCCTGGTCGCCCGCGGCGGCCGGGCCGCCGTCGACCGCGTCGAGGCGGAGTTCCGGCGGCGCGAGGGCTTCGGCATCTACTGGCGCGACGGCGGGGAGTAGGCGCCCCGATATCGCCGGTTGACGGAACAAATGTTTCGGATGAACGTGACCGGACACTTTCGTTTCGTGACGGGGAGCCGATGACGGACGGTGCGCTCGACCGCTTCGTGGCGGAGATCGAGGTCAGGGTCGACAGCCACTATGCCGACGGCGTGGTGTCGCTCGGCACCATCGTCGAGCTGTTCGGCATGGCCGGCACCAAGCTCGCCTATATGCTGGACGGCGACGGCGGCTTCATGCGCGCCTTCGACAACGTCGAGTTCCTGGCGCCCGTCCATCACGGCGACTTCGTACGGGTGACCGCGCGCCTGCTCGCCGTCGGCCGCACGTCGCGCCGGCGTTCCTACGAGGCGCATGTCGTCGCCCGCACCTTCGGCATGGGTCCCGAGCGCTCGCACGGCGCGCTCGTCGACCCGCCGATCCTGGCGGCGCGCGCCACCGGCACGACCGTGACGCCGCTCGACCGCCAGCGTCTCACCCCGGCCGAATTCCGCGTGCGGGACTGATCGCCGATGCTCCGCCAGGCCGTCCTCGACCAGCCGGTCCCGCCCTATGCCCAGCGCCGCCGTGCGATCGAGGCGGAACGGCTGCCCCTGAACCTGGGCGCGCTCCTCGACGCGGCCGCCGCCGAAGCGCCGGACCGGGTCGCCTGGAACTTCTTCGAGAGCCGCGAGACGGCCACCTATGCGGAGCTGCGCCGGCGGGTGAACCGGATCGCGGCCGGGCTCGTCGCAACCGGCCTGCGCAAGGGCGTCCATGTCGCGGTGATGCTGCCCAACGTCGCCGCCTTTCCGCTCACCTGGCTGGCGCTCGCCCGCATCGGCGCCGTCATGGTGCCGATGAACATCGCCTACACGGCGCGCGAGATCGCCTACGTGGTCGAGGACGGCGACGTGGAATGGGCGGTGGTCGATGCCGCCTGCCTCGCCGGCTTCGAGCCCGCACCGGGGCGGCTCTCCTCCGACCGTATCTTCGTCGTCGGCGAGCCGCCCCGCGGCTACCGTGCCTGGGCCGCGCTCGACGGCGGCACCGGCGACGACTTCGTGCCGCCCGATCCGGTCGGGCCGGACGACCTGCTCAACATCCAGTACACCTCCGGCACCACCGGCATGCCCAAGGGGTGCATGCTGACGCAGCGCTACTGGCTGACGATCGGGCTCGTCAACGCGCGGCGCGACGGGCGCGTCTACGAGCGCATACTCGCGTCGACGCCCTTCTTCTACATGGACCCGCAATGGGCGCTCACCATGGCGTTCAACCTGCGGGCCACGCTCTTCGTCGCGCGCCGCCAGAGTGCCTCGCGCTTCATGGGGTGGGTCAGGCAGCACCGCATCCAGTTCGCGCTCTTCCCGCCCATCGTGCTGAAGCAGCCGCCCGACTCCCGCGACGCCGACAACGAGATCGTGCGCGTCAACGTCTACGGCCTGCCGCGCCACGAGCATGCGGAGCTGGAGGCGCGCTACGACATGGTCGCGCGCGAAGCCTACGGCATGACCGAGATCGGGTCCGGCATGTTCATGCCGATCGAGGCGGTCGACATGGTCGGCTCCGGCTCCTGCGGCGTGCCGTCGCCCTTCCGCGAGGCGCGCATCGTCGATCCCGCGGGGAATCCGGTCGCCGAGGGTGCCGACGGCGAGCTGCAGATCCGCGGTCCCGGCATCCTCACGGGCTACTACAACAAGCCGGACGCGACGGCGGCCGCCTTCCAGGATGGCTGGTTCCGCACCGGCGACCTCTTCCGGCGCGATGCGCGCGGCTACTACTTCATCGTCGGGCGCATCAAGGACATGGTCCGCCGCGCCGGCGAGAACATCGCCGCCCGCGAGGTCGAGGGCGTGCTCTGCGCGCTTCCGGAAATCCGCGAGGCGGCCGTCGTCGGCGTGCCCGATGCGACGCGCGGCGAGGAAGTGAAGGCCTATGTCGTGCTGCAGCCGGGGCTGACGCCGGCCGACGTGCCGCCGGAGAGGATCCTCGACCACTGCGCGGCCGGCCTCGCGCGCTTCAAGGTGCCGCGCTACATCGCCTATCGCGACGCCTTCCCCAAGACGCCGTCCGAAAAGATCGCCAAGCGTCTCATCGTCGAGGGCGAGACGGACCTGCGCCTCGGCGCGTGGGACCGCGTCGACGGGTGCTGGCGATAGGGAGTTTCAACCGGGAGACCAGAAGGAGGGCAACGACCATGGCTTCGTTCCGCCGCCGCGAAATCCTCAAGGGCACGGGTGCCGCACTCGCTGCCGCCGCATTGCCGGGAGCGCGCGCACTCGCCCAGGCCGAGCCGCCCAAGCCGGCGCAGATCGTCATCAACGACTCGGGCGGCGCCATGCAGTCGGCCATGCGCCAGCTCTTCTACAGCGAGTTCGAGCGGCGCTACGGCATCAAGGTCGTCGCGACCAGCCCGGTCGACCTCGGCAAGCTGCAGGCGCAAGTGCAGTCCGGCAACGTCGAGTGGACGGTGACCGAGATCGGCGGCGAGGACGCGATCCGCGCCGAGCGGTCGGGCCTGCTGGAACGCCTCGACCTCAAGATCATCGACCTCTCGCGCTTCCCCAAGCACCTGCAGAACCGCCAGTTCGTCTTCCCCAAGGCGGTCTACTCGACGGTGATGGGCTATCGCGGCGACGTCTTCCCGGAGGGCAAGCGGCCGCAGAGCTGGGCGGACTTCTGGGACGTGGCGAAGTTCCCCGGGCCCCGCACGCTGCAGAACTCCGCGACCGACAACCTCGAGTTCGCCCTGCTCGCCGACGGCGTGCCGGCCGACAAGCTCTATCCGCTCGACGTCGACCGCGCCTTCCGCAAGCTCGACCGCATCAAGGACCACATCGCGGTCTGGTGGACCACGGGCGCCCAGTCGGCCCAGCTCCTGATCGACAAGGAAGCGGTGCTGGGCACCGCCTGGAACGGCCGCTACTACGCCGCGATCGCCCAGGGTGCGCCGATCGTCATGGAGTGGAACCAGGGGGCGATCAAGGAATCGGCCTTCGGCATCCCGAAGGGCGCCAAGCAGGCCTACTGGGGCCAGAAGTTCCTGGCGCTCGCCGCCGAGGCCGAGCCGCAGGGCAAGTACGCGGACATCATCGGCTATCCCGGCCTCAACCTCGACGCCACGAAGTTCACCGACCCCAAGATGATCCCCTACCTGCCGACGGCGGACGCCAACCTGCCCAAGCAGTTCTGGACCGACCTCGCCTGGTGGGCGGACAACGGCAACACGGTCAAGGAGCGCTGGGCGCGCTGGAAGCTCGGCTGAGGATCAGCGTCCCTTCAGCTTGTCCTCCAGCCGCAGGCGCTGTGCCGCGCCGGGGTTGAGGGCGAGCGCGCGCTGCCATTCCGCGCGGGCCGCATCGGCGCGGCCCGCCGCGGCATGGACGTCGCCCAGGTGCTCGCGCGGCGAGGCTGGCTCCACGCCTTCCAGCTTCGTCGCCTTCTCCAGGGCGGTCGCGGCCTCGGCGAGGCGGCCCATGCGGAAGAGCGTGTAGCCGAGCGTGTCCAGCACGTCGGCCGACTGCGGCTGCTGGGCGGCGGCCGCCTGGGCGTTGCGCAGCGCGTCGGGCAGGTCCCTATTGCGGATCGCCAGGAACCAGGCGAGCGCGTTCTGCCCCTGCCAGAAGCCCTGGCGGGCGGCCGCGCGGTAGAGGCGCTCGGACGCCGCCTCGTCGACGGCGACACCGAAGCCCTGCTCGTGCAGCCAGCCGAGCGCCACCTGCGCGCGCGCGTCGCCCTGGGCGGCAGCGGCTTCGTACCAGCGCGCCGCCTGCCGGTAGTCCTGGCGCACGCCGCGGCCCTGCTGGTAGAGCCAGGCGAGATTGCGCTGGGCGTCGGCCGCCCCCTGGAGGGCCGCCTTGCGATACCACTCGGCCGCTTCCGTCTCGCTCAGCGTCACGCCCAGGCCCTGCTCGTAGGCCCAGCCGAGCTGCGCCTG
>JBFWXJ010000073.1:0-18042 GCA_050187535.1 Alphaproteobacteria bacterium
CGAGCACAAGGCCGAGCGCGCCCTCGTCCGCCGTCCCCGAGAGGGCCGCCATCAGGGCGATGCCGGTGCCGATCGCCGCCGTCTCGACGCCGGTGATGCCGTCGATCCCATCCATGAAGTTGTAGAGGTTGACGAACCAGACCCAGGCGACGACGGCGAAGGCGAGGTCGAGCCAGGGCGGTGCCAGCCCCTGGAGCACCGGGCCCGGCAGCAGTGCTGCGGCGGGCAGCACGGCCGCGGCCTGGGCGAGGAGCCGGATGCCGGCCGGCACATGGCCGCGGTCGTCGCGCCAGGAGACGGACGCCAGCACCGCCGCGCCGGCCAGGGCCGCCCAGCGCCAGGCGGGTCCGCCGGCCGCCGCCGACACCAGCGCCCAGGCCGGCAGCAGTCCGGCCAGCACGCCGAGCCCACCGCCGCGCGGCACCGGGGCGGCGTGGGAGGAGCGCTCGTTCGGCCGGTCGAGGATGGCCCGGCGGGTCAGCCAGCCGACGACGCGCGCCGTCGCCGCGCAGGCGACGAGGCCGGCGGCGGCGGCAACGAGGGCCGCGGCCCCCCAATCGAGCCACGGCCCGGTGAGCCAGCCGCCCGCCACGTCACCCCTTCCGATCCTCGCGCTGGAGCGCCCACTTGATGGTGGCCCCGTTGTCGCCGGTGGTGCCCGAGAGCACGACCTGCTGCGTGCGCCGCGGCTCGCCGCGGGCGCCGAGATAGATGCTCTCGGCCAGCGCCACCCGCGCCCCGACCGCGCGCAGCCGCCATCCGAGGCCGGACTGGGTGCGCAGCAGCGCCGTCTCGCCGCTCTGCGACAGCGACACCTGCACGGCGGGATGGACGTGGAAGCGCACCGCGAAGGCGCGCCCCGCCTGTCCCGTCAGGCGATCCTCGCCGCGCAGGTCGTCGCCGGCAGCCGACAGGTAGAGCGTGCGCCGATGCTCGACGCCGTAGGCGCCGACATAGCCGTCATGGCTCATCTCCAGCGCCGTCGCCCCGTCGGCCTCGCGGCGCTCGCAGGCGACCTCCGTCGGGCGGCGACCGATGCCGCGGCCGGCGATCACCTCGACGCTGTTGCGGTCCTCCACCGCGAGCGTCGAATGGGCGGCGGTCGCACGCTGAGCGAGCTCCCAGTCGCCGTCGCCGCGGGGATGGGCGCCGCAGTTGACGACGATGCGCTCGCGCCCGACCGAGAGCTCGAAGGAGAGCAGCCCGGCATGGGCGCCGCGGTCGTAGCCGGGCGGCGGCGGCAGGCCGGCGTCGACGATCAGCAGCGTGCGTTCGGCCGCCACGCGCTGGAATCCGGTATGGGGCGCGCTGTTGGGCGCCCGCCCCTTGGCGTCGGCCAGCGACAGCACCGCGTCGAGCCATTGCGGATCGCCCTCGCGCGCGCCGTTGAACAGCGCGAGGCCGCCGTCGCCGTGCCGGAAGAAGCGCAGGATGGGGGCGGCCCGGTCGATCGCCACCGTCAGGGCATCGGGCACCGGCCGCTTGGCGCCCGCGAGGATGCCGCGGATCTCCACGAGATGGGCCATCACCGCCGCCTGCGCCCGCGGGCTGCGCGAGATGTGGCCGCCGTCGGGGGCGATCTGCACCGGCAGCTCGCGCTCGAGGATGCGCAGGCCGCGGCGGACATGGCGCTCGGTGCCGCCCGCGCAGGTGCCGCAGGCGATCAGCCCCTTGGCGGCGGCGAGGCAGCCTTCCCCGTCCAGCTCCCACGCGGCGACGCGGGCGAGGTGGCGGGTCCCGATCGCCAGCCCGTCCAGCAGCTTGCGCTCGAACAGCGGGTCGGAGCCGCCGGCGAACCAGTCGGCGTGGCACAGCCAGGCCGTGAGCCGCTCGCCCAGCACGTCGCTGCGCCAGGCGACGGGATGCCACAGCGGCGGCATGCCCAGCCACTCGTCGACGAGCGACCGGGCGCGCTGGGCGGCGACGGGCGTGCCGAGCGCCCGGAGGTCGCGCAGCCAGCGGAAGCCGTGCAGCGCCGCCAGCGTCGCGTTCGGCAGCACCGCCGTGCGCCAGGCCTCGTCGGTGCGGACACGGTCGCCGGCCAGCCGGAACTCGCCCGACAGGATGTGGCCGCCATGGATCGGGTCGCCCGGCCAGGGATCGACCGGCAGGCCGGAGACCGGGCGCGGCTGCGAGCCGAGCAGCGTCCAGCGATAGGTGGGGGTGTCGAAGAGCGTCGCGGCGACGGCGCGGCCCATGTCCCGTCCGAGCCGCGTCATCGCATCGCCGAACGCCATCGTCACCCCGTCAGCCCCCGGCCCTGAGACGGGCGATGTTGGTGGCGTAGGCACCCGGGCCACCGGTGAACGATGCCGTGCCGGCGACCAGGACGTCGGCCCCGGCCGCGACGCATCGCGGCGCCGTCCGGGCATCGACGCCGCCGTCGACCTCGAGGGCGATCGGCCGACCGGACTCGTCGATCCGGCGGCGCACCGCACGCAGCTTGTCTAGCTGGCTCTCGATGAAGGCCTGGCCGCCGAATCCGGGATTGACCGACATCACCAGCACCAGGTCGACATCGCCGATCACCCAGTCGAGGACCTCGACCGGCGTGCCGGGGTTGAGCGCCAGGCCGGCCCGCTTGCCGGCGGCGCGGACGAGCTGCAGCGTGCGATGCACATGCGGCCCGGAGTCGGGATGCACGGTGATGATGTCCGCCCCGGCCTCGGCGAAGACCGGGACGAGGTGGTCGACCGGCGAGCACATGAGATGGACGTCGAACGGCAACTTCGTCGCCGGGCGCAGCGCGCGCACGACCGACGGCCCGATGGACAGGTTGGGCACGTAGTGGCCGTCCATCACGTCGATGTGGATGAGGTCGGCGCCGGCAGCATCCATCGCCCGCACCTCGTCGCCGAGTCGCGCGAAGTCGGCCGACAGTATCGACGGCGCGATGCGCACCGGCTGCCGCATTGCCTCGGGTCCTATCAAGCGCCGGGGAGTCGCCGCAAGCGGGCGGCGAAGAAACCGTCCATTCCTCCGCGATCGTACCAGAAGGACGGCAGCGTGCGCAGCAGGCCGTCCGCGGTCGCCGCCTCGGGGCAGCCGGGCACGTCGGCGGGGCCGATCGGATCGACCGCCACCGGCGCGCCGCGCGCCAGCAGCGCGGCCACCCGGTCCTCGCCCTCCTCGGGCAGCAGCGAGCAGGTGGCGAAGACCAGCAGGCCGCCCGGCCGCACCATCGCGACCGCGGCGTCGAGCATGCGGTCCTGCAGCGCGGCCAGCCGGGCCACGTCGTCGGGCCCGCGCAGATGCGGGATGTCGGGGTGGCGCCGGATGGTGCCGGTCGCCGAGCAGGGCGCGTCGAGCAGCACGGCGTCGGCGGGCCGGTCGGGGCGCCAGGTCGTGGCGTCGGCCGTGACGATGGTCGCGGAGAGCCCGAGGCGCCCGAGGTTGTCGGCCAGCAGCTGACCACGCCGCGGCGACAGCTCGACCGCGGTCACCGCCGCGCCGGCGGCGGCGAGCTGCGCCGTCTTGCCGCCCGGTGCCGCGCCGAGGTCGATGACGGCCCGCCCCGCGACGTCGCCCAGGAGGCGCGCCGGCAGGGCGGCGGCCGCGTCCTGCACCCACCAGCCGCCTTCGGCATAGCCGTCGAGCGCCGGCACCGCGCCGCCCTGGTCGAGGCGCAACGATCCGGTTGGCAGCAGCGTCCCGCCGAGCCGGGCGGCCCAGCCTTCGCCGTCGCCGCGCAGCGTCAGGTCGAGCGGCGGCTCGGCCAGGTGGGCGGCGGCGATCGCCACGGCGCCCGCCGCGCCGTGGACGGCCTCCAGCCGGTCCCACAGCCAGGGCGGAGTCGCGGCCCGGGCCGCCGCCTCGCCCTCGAGCGGCGCCGGCGCGTCGCGGGCAACCCGCCGCAGGACCGCGTTGACGAGGCCCTTCAGCCGATCGGTGCTGCGGCCGGACAGGGTCTCGACCGTGGCCGAGACGGCGGCATGGGCGGGGGTGCGGAGATGGACCAGCTGGGCGACGCCCAGCCGCAGCGCCGTCCGCGCCCGGGGATGGGCGTCGGCGAGCGGCGCCGACAACCGCTCGGAGAGGATGGCGTCGATCTCCCCCAGCCGGCGCAGCGCGGTTGCTGCCAGCAGGCGGACGAAGGCGCGGTCGCGCCCTTCCAGCCCGTCGGCATCGCCCGCCGCCAGCGCCTCATCGAGAGGGCGGCCCTTCTCCAGCACGGCGGCCACGACCGCGGCCGCCGCGCGACGCGCCGGCGTTCCCGCCGGCGCGTCGGCGAACGTCATGATGGCATCAACCCCAGGGTCGCCGACGCGACTGCTGCGTCCGGCCGATACCCATCTGCTGGGCGAGCTGCTCCAGCCGGGCGATGCGGTTCTCGACCGCGGGGTGGGTCGAGAACAGGTTGTCCGCGCCGTGCCCGTGCAGCGGGTTGTAGATGAACATGTGCGCCGTCGCGGGATTGCGCTCGGCCTGCTCGTTCGGGATCTCCTCGGCGGCGCGGTGGATGTTCTCCAAGGCCGAGGACAGCCACAGCGGCTGGCCCGCGATCTCCGCGCCGATCCGGTCGGCCTCGTACTCGCGGGCGCGCGAGATCGCCATCTGGACCAGCATGGCCGCGATCGGAGCCAGGATCATCACCAGGATGCCACCGACCATGCCGAGCGGGCTGCGGTTCTCGCCATTGCCGGACCCGCCCATGAAGAAGGCCATGTTGCCGAGCATGCCGATGGCGCCCGCGATGGTGGCGGTGATCGTCATCGTCAGCGTGTCGCGATTCTTCACGTGCGCCAGCTCGTGCGCCATCACGCCTGCGATCTCCTCCGACGACAGGCGGTCGAGCAGGCCTGTCGTGGCCGCGACGGCGGCGTTCTGCGGGTTGCGGCCGGTCGCGAAGGCGTTCGGCTGGTCGTTCTCGATGATGTAGACGCGCGGCATCGGCAGCCCCGCGCGGTCGGCCAGCTGCTCGACGATGCCGTAGAAGCCCGGCGCCGAGCTGCGGTCGACCTCGGTCGCGCCGTACATGCTGAGCACGACCTTGTCGGAGTTCCAGTAGGCGAACACGTTCATGCCCGCCGCGATCAGGAACGCGATCACCATGCCCTGGGCGCCGCCGATCAAGAAGCCGAGGCCGACGAAGAGGCCCGTCAGGCCCGCGACCAGAACGCCCGTACGGAGATAGTTGCTCATTTGTTCGGGTTTCTCCTCCGGCCGTAGAGATGGCCCGGCGCCAATGTCCCTTCAAGCCCGGCGGCCATTCCGCCCGAACCCCAGCGCTTATCTATGTTGTACCCGGATTTCCCGGATAAGGGCGCCGCCGAATGGCGAGAGGTGCCGGACCCGATGGCGGCGCGCTGCCGGGACCGGATGAGGAGCGCTGTCGCAGTTGCCGGGCATCGCCAGCGATGGCTATCTTTCGACCTCGGCTTCCCGTGCCCTTGTAGGCATCCGGTCATGATGAGCGACGACGCCGGCCAGAAATCACGGGTCCGGCAACAGTTCAACCTAGCCTCGTCCGACTACGATTCCGGCCCTGGATGTTTCGCTCATTATGGCCGCCGGCTGGTGGATGCAATCGACCTCTTGCCGGGTGCGAGCGTGCTCGACATCGCGTGCGGGCGGGGTGCGATCCTGTTTCCCGCCGCCGCGGCTGTCGGGAACGAAGGCGCTGTGGTCGGCATCGATCTGGCCGACGGTATGATCCGGCAAACCCGCGAGGATGCACGAGCTCGCGGTGTGGAAGCACGGCTGGAGGTCGGCGACGCCGAGAATCTGAACTTCGCCGATGAAAGCTTCGACTATGTGTTGTGTGGGTTCGGCATCATGTTCTTCCCGAACCAATTGCGCGCGCTTGATGAGTTCCGACGCGTGTTGAAACCCGGCGGCCGGCTCGGTGTCACGACATGGCGCGTTCCGCAGATCCACGAGGTACGTCGGGTCCTCACCGAATTGGGGGTCGATCCACCGCCTTACGCCCCCGGCTGGATAACCGAGCCCGCCGTCCTTTCGGACGTTCTCGTGCAAGCCGGCTTTCACGACGTCCAGGTCGTGCTGGACGACGCCGAATTCGGGTACCCGAACGCCGAAGCCTATTGGGAACACGCACGCGGGACGGGATTTCGGCAAGTCATGGACAGACTGGACCCTGATGTGGTCCGGCGCGGGAAGGCGATGCTGAGGGACCGGTTCGCAATCTCTCGTGAGTCGGGGATGATAAGTGTGACCATGACCGCCTTGATCGGCCTGGCTGCCCGCTGATGCCGCGATCCGAGAATTCCCCCACGACCCGGGTCGAATCGATGAGCGACGACAACCCGAAGTCTCCACCGGCACCCTCGCCGCCCGCCGCGGAGAAGCCGGCCCCCGCCGCGCCCAGGGAGATCGGCGGCCCCAAGGGCCCGGAGCCGACCCGCTACGGCGACTGGGAGGTCAACGGGCGCTGCACCGACTTCTGACGGGCCGCCCGCGCCGACGATTTGGCGCGGCGCGGGCGGGCGTGGTATAGGCGCGCGCCCGCGGGTTGAGCCCGCCCCAGCGCCGGTCCCGTGCAGGGCTGGCCGCCGCCGGAACGCCCCCTTGCCCGATCTCGCCGTCGTCATCCCCGTCCGCAACGAGGCGGAGAACATCGCGCCCCTGGTCGCCGAGATCGGGGCGGCGCTGGACGGCGTCGTCGCCTACGAGATCGTCTATGTCGACGACGGCAGCAGCGACGACACCGTGGCACGCGTGCGCGCGCTGCAGCCGGCGACGCCGGCGCTGCGCCTCGTCCGCCACCGATCGAGCTGCGGCCAGAGTGCGGCCGTCAGGAGCGGCGTCAAGGCGGCGCGGGCGCCCTGGATCGCGACACTCGACGGCGACGGCCAGAACGACCCCGCCGACATCCCGCGCCTGTGGGCGATGGCGACGGGCGCCCCCGCCGCGCTCGGCCTCGTCGCCGGGATGCGGGCCAGGCGCAAGGACACCTGGAGCAAGCGCTGGGCCTCGCGGCTGGCGAACGGCATCCGCGCCCGGCTGCTGGGCGACGCCACGCCGGACACCGGCTGCGGCCTCAAGCTCTTCCGGCGCGACGAGTTCCTCGACCTGCCGGGCTTCGACCACATGCACCGCTTCCTGCCCGCGCTCTTCATCCGGCGCGGGCAGCAGGTGGTGTCGGTCCCCGTCAACCATCGCCCGCGGACCCGCGGGCGGTCCAACTACGGCAACCTCGACCGCCTGCTGGTCTCGATCGGCGACCTCGTCGGCGTCATCTGGCTGATGCGGCGCGGCAAGCGGCCGGAACTGCTAAACGACAGCGATTGAGGGTCCGCATGGACTTCGACATCCCGACGTTCTGGCTCATCATCGGCTTCGCCGGCCAGGCGCTGTTCTCCGCGCGCTTCCTCGTGCAGTGGATCATGAGCGAGAAGCTGCGCAAGAGCGTGATCCCCGTCGCCTTCTGGTACTTCAGCGTCGGCGGCGGCGTCACGCTGCTCGCCTACGCCATCCACCGCGAAGACCCGGTGTTCATCGCCGGCCAGGGGGCGGGGCTGCTCGTCTACGCCCGCAACCTCTGGTTCATCTGGAAGGAGCGGCAGGCGGCGAACCAGGCGGGCTGACGAGGCCCGCCCAGGCGCGCATCGCCATGTCCACGACGGCGTGGAGCTGCGCCCGCGTGGCGTCGCCCGACGACTGCACGCACATGCCCTGGGCGACGGTGGCGACGAAGCGGGCGAGCGTGACCGGATCGGCGCCGGCCGGCAGGTCGCCCTCGGCGGCGGCGCGCTCCAGCCGGCGGCGGATCGCGGCCTCGCCCTGGGCGCGCTCGGCCGAGAGCGCCTCGCGGATGACGTCGGGCGATTCCTCGCAGGTCAGCGCCCCCTGTACGGTCATGCAGCCGCGCGGGCATTCGGGGTCGGTCAGCATGTCGGCCATGGTGCGCAGCGTCCGCTCGATCGCATCGCGGGCGCGCGGTGCCGCCAGGGCTGCGGTGATCGCCGCCGACCGCCGCTCGACGTAGCGCCCCAGCGCCTTGCGGAAGAGCGCCTCCTTGTTGCCGAAGGCGGCATAGAGGCTGGGCGCCCCGATGCCCATCGCCTCGGTCAGGTCGGCCACCGACGCGCCTTCGTAGCCGCGCCGCCAGAACACCTCCAGGGCGTCGTCCAACGCCCGGTCGATGTCGAAAGTGCGGGGCCGCCCGACGGCCATGGCGCGTTCCTCCGGTATTGTTTATCGCTCCCTACATAAGTACCTTGACGCTCCGGTTCCAGCCACCATCTGTAGCGCTCGTTACAGAATTGGGAGCGCGAGCCGTCATGACCAATCGAATCGTCGCGGTCGCGTTCGCCGCCTTCCTGCTGCCGGCACCGCTCCTGTCGGTGGCCGCGCTGGCGCAGGGCGCCCCGCCGCCGACCGTCACCGTCGCCCGCCCGCTTTCCCGCGAGGTCACCGAGTGGACCGAGGCCATCGGCCGCTTCGAGGCGGTCGACACGGTCGACGTCCGCGCCCGCGTCGACGGCTATGTCGAGGCGGTCCACTTCCGGGACGGCGCCCTCGTCAAGGAGGGCGACCTGCTCTTCACCATCGACCAGCGGCCCTACCGGGCGACGCTGGAAGAGGCCGAGGCGACGCTGGCCGCCGCGGCCGCCAGGCGCGACTTCGCGTCGGGCGACCTCGCGCGCGCCGACGCGCTCCGCCGCGGCGGCAACATCGCCCAGCAGACCGTCGACCAGCGCCGCCAGGGGCTGCTGACCGGCCGCGCCGACGTCCGCCGGGCGGAGGCCGCCGTCGCGCGGGCGAAGCTCGACCTCTCCTTCACCGAGATCCGCGCACCGATCGCGGGCCGCATCTCGCGCCGGCTGCTCTCGGTCGGCAGCCTGGTCAAGGCGAACGACACCCCGCTCGCCAACATCGTCTCGCTCGACCCGATCCACTTCTATTTCGATCTCGACGAGCGGACCTATGCCGCGCGTCTCTCCCATCATGCGTCGGCCGATGTGCGCGTGGCGCTGACCGACGAACGCGAGTTCGGCCGCGCCGGCCGCATCGACTTCACCGACAATCGGCTCGATGCCGCCAGCGGCACCATGCGCGGCCGCGCGGTGCTGGCGAACCCGCGCCTCGACCTGGTGCCGGGACTGTTCGGCCGTGTCAGGCTTGCTGCCGCCCCCGCGGCGCGCGCCATCCTCGTCCCCGACGAGGCGATCGTCGCCGACCAGGACCGCCGCATCGTCTGGGTCGTCGACGGCGAGGGCCGCGTCGCCGCCCGCACCGTCAGGCTCGGCCCGATCGCCGAGGGCTATCGCGTCGTCCGCGAGGGCCTGACCGGCGAGGAGACCGTCGTCGTCAACGGCCTCGCCCGCATCCAGCCCGGCATCCGCGTGCAGCCGCGCGTGACCGAGTTGGCCGCCAACCGGCAGGCGGCCGCGCGCCCGTAAGCGCGGCACCCCACGGAGATTCCAGTCATGCGTTTCGCCCGCGGCTTCGTCGAGCGTCCCGTCCTCGCGACGGTGCTCGCCCTCGTCATCGTGCTGGTCGGCGCCATCGCCTATCGCGGGCTGCCGGTCGCCCAGTATCCCGAGATCGCGCCGCCGACCGTCGTCGTGCGCGCCTCCTACCCCGGCGCCGATGCCCGAACGGTGGCGGCGACCGTCGCGACGCCGCTGGAACAGCAGATCAACGGCGTCGAGGACATGCTCTACATGTCCTCCTACTCGACCGGCGACGGCAACTATGCGCTGACCGTCACCTTCAAGCTTGGCACCGACCTAGACAAGGCGCAGGTCCTGGTCCAGAACCGCGTCGCCATCGCGACACCGCGGCTGCCGGAGGAGGTCCGCCGGCTCGGCGTCACCACGGCCAAGTCGTCGCCCGACCTCATGCTGGTCGTCCACATGCTCTCGCCCGACGAGAGCCTCGACCAGCTCTACGTCTCCAATTACGCCCGCAACAACGTGCGCGACGACCTGATGCGGCTGGACGGGGTGGGCGACGTCATCCTGTTCGGCGAGCGGCAGTACAGCCTGCGCGTCTGGCTCGACCCCGACCGCATCGCCGCGCTGGGCCTGACCGCGGGCGAGGTGGTGCAGGCGATCCGCGAGCAGAACGTCCAGGTCTCGGGCGGGGCGCTCGGGCAAGAGCCTGTGCCGGCGGGCAACGCCTTCCAGATGACGGTGACGACCCAGGGGCGCTTCGAGACGCCCGAGCAGTTCGGCGCGGTCATCGTGCGGGCGACCGCCGACGGGCGGCTGGTCCGGGTGCGCGACATCGCCCGCGTCGAGCTCGGCGCCCAGGACTACCTCACCAACTCCTACCTCAACGGCAAGCCCGCGGTCGCCATGGCGATCTTCCAGCGGCCGGGCACCAACGCGCTCGCCGCCTCGGCCGAGATCGTGGCGACGCTGGAGCGCCTGAAGCCGTCGTTCCCGCCCGGCATCGACTACAGCATCGTCTACAACCCGACGGAGTTCATCGACCAGTCCGTGCGCGAGGTCTATCGCACGCTGTTCGAGGCGGTCGGCCTCGTCGTGCTGGTCATCCTGCTCTTCCTGCAGTCCTGGCGCACCGCGATCATCCCGGTGCTGGCGATACCCGTGTCGCTGATCGGCACCTTCGCGGTGATGGCCGCCTTCGGCTTCTCGCTCAACACGCTGACGCTCTTCGGGCTGGTGCTGGCGATCGGCATCGTCGTCGACGACGCGATCGTCGTGGTCGAGAACGTCGAGCGGCACATCGCCGACGGGCTGTCGCCCCGGGCCGCCGCGACCCGGACGATGGACGAGGTCGGCGGTGCGGTGATCGCGATCGCGCTCGTGCTGTCGGCCGTGTTCGTGCCGACCGCCTTCATCCCCGGGCTGACCGGCCAGTTCTATCGCCAGTTCGCGTTGACCATCGCCGTCTCGACGGTGATCTCCGCCTTCGTCTCCCTGACGCTCTCCCCCGCACTTGCCGCCGCCCTGCTGAAGCCGCACGCCCATGGGCGGCCGCGCAACGGGCTGATGCGCGTGCTCGGCCGGGCGACGGGCGGCTTCAACCGCGGCTTCGACCGCATGTCCGGCGCCTATGCCGGCGGCGTCGGTCGGCTGGTGCGCCGCAAGCTCTTCGTGCTGCCGGTCTATGCCGGGCTGCTGGCCGGCACGGTGTGGACGATCGACCATGTGCCGCGCGGCTTCATCCCGACGCTCGACCAGGGGTATGCGATCGTCGTCATCCAGCTTCCGGACGGCGCCTCGCTCGCGCGCACCGACGACGTGACCCGGCGGGTGAGCGAGATCGCCCAGGCGACGCCCGGCGCGGACTACGCCGTCGCGTTCGCCGGCTTCTCGGCCGCGACCTTCACCAACGCGACGAACGCGGCCGCCGTGTTCGTGCGCTTCCGGCCGTTCGAGGAGCGGCTGAAGGAAGGACTGACCGCGGACGGCATCATCCGCGATCTCTTCGTCCGCATGCAGGCGATCGAGGAGGCCTTCATCATCGCTATACCGCCGCCGCCCGTCCCCGGCATCGGCACCGCCGGCGGCTTCAAGCTGCAGCTCCAGGAGCGCAACAGCGCCGAGCTCGACCGCGTGCTGGGCTCCGCCTACGCGCTGATGGGCAAGGCGCGCGGCAACCCGGCCGTCGCCGGCGTCTTCACCACCTTCTCGGCACGCTCGCCGCAGGTCTATCTCGAGGTCGACCGCGAGAAGGCGCGCGTGCTGAACGTGCCGATCGCCGACCTGTTCGACACGCTGCAGACCAATCTGGGACAGGCCTACGTCAACGACTTCAACGCCTTCGGCCGCGTCTACCAAGTGCGCGCCCAGGCCGACCAGCGCTTCCGGATCGAGCAGGAGGACATCAACCGGCTGCGCGTGCGCTCGTCGACCGGCGCCCTGGTGCCGCTCGGCACGCTGGTCTCGATCCGCCAGGCGGCGGGCCCCGACCTCGTGCAGCGCTACAACCTGCGGACCTCGGTCCCGCTCCAGGGCACGCCCGCACCCGGCGTGTCGTCGGCCCAGGCGCTGGACGCGATGGAGGCGATGGCGCGCGAGACGCTGCCGCCCGGCACCGGCTTCGAGTGGACCGAGCTGGCATTGCAGGAGCGCCAGACCGGCAACGCGGCCACCTTCGTATTCGGCCTCTCGGTGCTGTTCGTCTTCCTGGTGCTGGCCGGCCTCTACGAGAGCTGGTCGCTGCCGCTCGCCATCCTGCTGATCGTGCCGATGAGCGTGCTGTCGGCGCTCCTCGGCGTCATGGCGCGCGGGATGGACAACAACATCCTGACGCAGATCGGCCTCGTCGTGCTGGTCGGCCTGGCCGCCAAGAACGCGATCCTCATCGTCGAGTTCGCCCGCGAGGCGGAACGGCGCGACGGCCGCAGCCCGATCGCCGCCGTCGTCGAGGCGGCCCGCCTGCGCCTGCGCCCCATTCTGATGACGGCGATGGCCTTCATCCTCGGCGTCGTGCCGCTGGCGCTGGCGACCGGTCCCGGTGCGGAGATGCGGCGCGCGATCGGCACCGCGGTGTTCTCGGGCATGCTGGGCGTCACCCTCTTCGGGCTGATCCTGACGCCGGTCTTCTATGTCGCGATCCGCACTGCGACGCTGCGCCTCGCTCGCCGCCGTGGTACCGCGACGACGCCGGGCCACGCGCTGCCGACGCCGGCGGAATGACGGATGTGGCGCAGGACCACCGGGACGGCGGATCGGGGGAAACCGCCGGCCGGGTCCTGCGCCACACCCTCGCCTTGCCGGCCTCGGCGGGCGTCGACACGCACCGCCGGGGCCGCGCAGGCTGCCGATCCGACCACCGGCCGCTGCAGGCCGGCGGTCGGGCCCGGCGTCAGTCTTCCTCCTTGCCCATCTGCATGAGTGCCCCGCCGGGGGTGGACAGCGGCGCGGAGAGCGTCGCCTTCAGCGCCGCCATGTAGAACATCGGCGGGGCCATGGTCCGGGCGACCGCGACGACCTTCTCCTGCAGCTCCTTCACCTTCTCGGGATTCTGCGACGAGAGGTCATTCTTTTCGGACGGGTCCGCCTCGATGTCGAACAGCTCGACCCGCGGCGGCAGCACGACCTGCCACACGAGCTTCCACTTGCCGTCGCGGACGGCACCCTGGGTCGGCTCGACGTTGTAGACGAACTGGCTGCGCCCGGCCTGCCCGGCGGCCATCGCCGGCCAGACGTCGACGCCGTCGAGCGGCTTCGACTTGGCGAGACTGGCGCCGGCGAGCTTGGCCAGGGTCGGCAGCATGTCGACGACGTGCATCGCCCCTTCCGCCGCCCCGGGAGCGATGCGCCCGGGCCAGTTGGCAAGCGCCACCACGCGCGTGCCACCTTCGTAGAGCGACCCCTTGCCCTCGCGATAGGGGGTGTTCTGCGGCGGGAGGTCGCCCGCGACCGCACCCTCGCCCACGAACATCTTCGAGCGGGTCCCGCCGTTGTCGCTGTGGAAGATGATCAGCGTGTTGTCGCGCATCTCGCGCTCTTCGAGGGCGGCCACGACCTTGCCGATCTGATCGTCCATGCAGGTCACCATCGCCGCATAGACCCGGCGCAACGGGTCGGCGATATGGGCATAGCGATCGACATAGGCCTGCGGCGCCTGGAAAGGCGTATGCGGCGCGGTGAAGGACAGGTTGAGGTAGAGGGGGACTTTCGGATTGTGGGCGCGGATCTGCCGCACCGCTTCCTTGCCGAACAGCTCGGTGTCGTAGCCCTTTTCCCTCACGGGCTTGTTGTCGTGATACCAGTCCAGGACCCCGTGGGCCTCGTGCTTGAAGTGGTCGATCTCGCCCACCAGCGCCCCGTAGAACTTGTCGAAGCCGCGCTGCCGCGGCCAGAATTCCCGCTTGGCGTGGCCGAGGTGCCACTTGCCGACCAGCGAGGTGCGGTAACCGACTTCCTTCAGCGCCTGGGGCAGCAGGTACTCGTCCACGGCGAGGCCGTACGCGGCGCCCGACGGGATGGCGCCGACCTGCAGCCCGTAGTGGAGCGGATAGCGGCCCGTCATCAGGGCCGCCCGGGTCGGCGTGCAGAGCGGCTGCGTGTAGAACTGCCCGAGCCGGGCCCCGGTCTGGGCCAGGCGATCGATATTGGGCGTCTTCACGTCCGACCCCCGGAAGCCGACATCCGCATAACCGAGGTCGTCCGCGATGATGTAGACGATGTGCGGCCGGGGCGCGGCCTGCGCCCGCGCACCGGGTGCCAGCATCCCCAGGCCGGCGACCGCCGCCAGGAAGCCGGCGCCGCCGGCCAGCACGTCGCGTCGGCTCGGCTGCTCGGGATCGACGTTCAGGGATGCGGGCGTCTCGTTCATCTTCATCGGGACCTCCTTCACTGGATCACGACCCGCCGGACACATCGAAAGCCGATATGAGTGGAGGCGGTGTCGACCGTCTGGGGTTGACGCGCTGCCGGCCGGTAGCGCCGGCAGTAGCTGGGGGCACAGAGGTGAGAGCCGCCCTTCAGCACCTTGCGGGGAAGGGCGGGCGACACGGGGTCGAGGCTTTCCTCGACGGTCCCGCCACGGGGATTGCGGGGCAGGCAGCACGCCTTCGTCGCCGGCGCGGCGTGGTGGGGCCGGTACCAGTCGTCGGTCCATTCCCACACGTTTCCGATCATGTCGAAGAGGCCGTAGCCGTTCGGCGGAAAGGCCGTGACCGGCGAGGTGCCGACGAATCCATCGAGCGCCAGGTTCTCCTCCGGAAAGCGCCCCTGCCACGTGTTGGCGCGGTGGACGCCATCCGGCACCAGCTCGGCGCCCCAGGCGAACTCGGCCCGGTCGAGGCCGCCACGCGCGGCGTATTCCCACTGCGCCTCGCTCGGCAACGCCTTGCCTTGCCACAGGGCATAGGCCAGCGCATCCGCATGGCAGACGTGGACGACCGGATGGTCCTCGATTCCCGCGATGCCGCTGCCGGGCCCTTGCGGATGGCACCAGTCCGCGCCGGCGACGTAGCGCCACCAGCGCGTCCAGTCGGCACCGTCGCCGGGACCGTCCGGCGCGACGAACACCAGCGAGCCGGGAACCAGCGACGCCGGATCGGCCCCCGGGTAGTCCTCCACGCTCGGCGCCTGCTCGCACAGGGTGACGTAGCCGGTCTCCGCGACGAAGCGGGCGAAGTCGCGATTGGTGACCGGGCAGCGGTCGATCCAGAAGCCGTCCAGCGCCACCGTCCGCGCCGGGCTCTCCTCGGGGTAGTGATCGTCCGAGCCCATGTGGAACGTGCCCGCCGGGATCCACAGCATGCCGGCGTCCCTCGCCGGCGCTACGCCGATGGTCGGCCGCAAATCAACTTGCGGTAGAGTTCGGATCGACGCGTCGCTCACGCCCGCACCTCTCGCATCCGTCCGCGCGGGCGACGTCGGCTGCGTTTCCGGCCAACTCTCCGCGGGTCAGGAACGCCCTGATTTCCGCGCAATCTCTAGGCTTCGCGGACGGACACGCTCAATTGCCATTTGGCGCCAGCAATCAACCGGACGTGGCGCCTCCGTCGAGGCCGGCGGCGCGGCGGAAGGCGATCGGCGCCTGGCCTTCCCAGCGCCGGAACGCCCTCACGAAATGCGCCGGATCGCTGTATCCGAGCGCCCGGGCGACGCTGCCGATCGGCAGCCCCGGATCGGCGAGATAGACGCGCGCCTGTCGGCTCCGCCAGGCATCCACATAGGCTTCGAAGGTGGTGCCGAGCAGCGCGAGGCGGCGCTGCAGGCTGCGCGGCGAGATGCCGAGGCTGCGGGCCGTGTCGGCGAGGCTGAGCGCCCCCGCGAGCGCGGAGCTCTGGATGAGGCGGGTGATCGCCTCCAGAAGCGCGTCGTCGTTCAGCCAGACGGTCTCCGCGACCACCGGGCCGCCGGCGATCGGGTCCTCGGCGGCGCCGGCGGCCAGGAAACCGTCGAACAGGAGGTTCGGGCGATCGAGCCACCCGGCGTCGAACGTCAGGACGATGCCGTCGCCAGCCCCGAAGGCGAGGCGGGCACCCAGCTTCTCCTCGTAGATCCGCGCCGGGGCCTGCGCCCGGTGCGGCAGAGCGACGCCGAGCTGGGCGGGGTCGATGCCGACGATCGCCCGCATCGCATGAACCATGAAGGCCGCGATGCCCTCGTTCAGGACCCTGGCGTGCCCGATGTCGCTGTCCGCCATCCGATGGCACCAATGGGCGACGCGATCCTGCTCGTAGAGCCTGAACGCCACGCCGCCCTGCAGGCTCGGCATCTGCCGCTCGAGGCTCGCCAGGCATTCGCGCAAGGTGCGACCGGCGAACAGCGCCGGCCCCGCCATCGCCAGTCGGGCGGGATCGGCGGCGGCGGCCAGATCGAGCCCGATCGTCGGCTCCCCGGCCTGCCGCTCGAGATGCAGCAAGAGGGTGCAGACCTGCGCCCGGGCGACGATGCCGCCCGCGAACGTCTCGTCCGTCGCCAGCCCCGCGCGCGCCAGCAGCGGCGCCAGCGCAAGGCCGTGCCGGCCGGCCACTGCGGGCAGCATGTGCACGATCGACGTGCGGATCGGGTTGCGATCCCACATGAGACGGCGGACCCCGTCATGACGGCGGCGCGACGATCCCCCGGTCGCCGGTCCGCCCGCCAGTACCGACAGCCTACCGCCGACCACGCGCGAAATTAAGGGGCTGCGCGCCGCGCCCGGCCGCGGCTCGGCGACCGAAGGTCAGCCCAGCTTCTCCGGTCGCGGGCCGCCGGTCGCCCAGTCGAGCAGTTCGACCGTGTGGACGACCGGAACGTCGGTGCCGGACGCGAGCTGGGTCATGCAGCCGATGTTGCCGGTGGCGACGACCGCCGGCGCCGTCGCGGCGATGTTCGCCAGCTTGCGGTCGCGCAGGCGGCCGGCCAGCTCCGGCTGCAGCAGGTTGTAGGTGCCGGCCGAGCCGCAGCACAGATGGCCCTCTGCCGGTTCGGTCACCTGGAAGCCGGCGGCCGTCAGCAGTGCCTTGGGCGCCTCGCGCACGCGCTGGCCGTGCTGCAGCGAGCAGGCCGCGTGGTAGGCGACGCGCAGCGGCGGCGCCTTGCCGACGTCCGCCAGCCCGAGATCCGCCATGACCTCGCTCACGTCCTTGGCCAATGCGGCGACGCGCGCCGCTTTGTCGGCCCATTGCGGGTCGCCGCGCAGCATGAAGCCGTAGTCCTTGACCGTCGTGCCGCAGCCCGACGCGTTGATGACGATCGCGTCCAACCCCGCGCCATCGATCTCGCGCGTCCAGGCGGCGACGTTGGCGCGCGCGGCGGCCAGCGCCGGATGCTCCTTGCCCATGTGGTGGACGAGCGCGCCGCAGCAGCCCGCCCCCCGGGCCACCACCACCTCGCAACCGTGGCGCGTCAGCAGGCGCACGGTCGCCTCGTTGATCGCGGGGTCGAGCACCTTCTGGGCACAGCCTTCCAGCAGCGCCACCCGCTTGCGGCGCGGCCCCTCGGCCGGGAAGACGCGCGGCCCCTCCCAGGGTGAGGGTCCCGGCACGCGCGCCGGCAGCAGGCCGAAGAGCGCACCCATCCGGCCCGGCAGGACGCGGCCCAGCGGCCGCGCCAGAGCGGCACAAGCCAGCGCCAGCCGGAATGCCGTCGGCCGCGGCAGCACGAAGGCGAGCAGCGCGCGCAGCCAGCGGTCGTGCCACGGCCGCCGGTAGGTTTCCTCCACATGCCGGCGCGCGTGATCGACCAGGTGCATGTAGTGGACGCCGGACGGGCAGGTCGTCATGCAGGAGAGGCAGGAAAGACACCGGTCGATATGCGGCACCACGTCGGCGGTCGCCGGCCGGTCGTTCTCCAGCATCTCCTTGATCAGGTAGATTCGGCCGCGCGGGCTGTCGCGCTCGTCGGCGAGCAGGACATAGGTCGGGCAGGTCGCCGTGCAGAAGCCGCAGTGGACGCAGGCGCGCAGGATGCGGTCGGCCTCCGCGGTGTCGGGATCGGCGAGCTGGGCCAGCGAGAAATTGGTCTGCATCGCGCCTAGAGGTCGGGGGCCATGCGGCCGGGATTGAGGATGCGCCTGGGGTCGAACTGGTCCTTGACCCGCCGCGCCAGCAGGGCGAGCCCCGGCGCCTGCGGGTGGAAAGGTGACACCGTGGCGCGCACCGCGTCGGGAGCGCGGACCAGCGTCGCGTGACCCCCCTTCGCGTCGACGGCCGCG
>JBFWXJ010000074.1:0-17921 GCA_050187535.1 Alphaproteobacteria bacterium
CAGGTGCCGGGCCGGCGTCCGAAGAACGCCGCTTCGCGTGCGCCGGGCCGAAGCGCGATGCCGTGGCCGCGCGTCGGCAGCGGAATGTCGAAGGCCCGCCCGCCGTCGAGGCGGAAGCCCGACGCGAACCAGCGGCCGTCGCGGTCGCCGCGCGCGCCGACCATCAGGGCCGGCGCCGCCGTTGCGGTGCGCGGTGCCAAGGCGGAAGAGACAAGCGCCAGGCCCGCCGCCAGGATCCCTCGGCGTCCGATAGCGTTCGCCATGGCTCAGTCCCCGTCCAGCGCGTTGAACCCGAGCGGGATATCGAGGGCGGCCGTCAGCCGCTCCGCGATCAGCGTCTTGAGGGCTGCCGCCTGGCGCTGCAGCGTCTCCAGCTTCGGGCGCAGCTTGGTGTCCTGCACGGCCTTCTCGACCGGCGACTCGACCGCCTTCGCACCGGCGATCGTCTGCACGAACGCCCGGCGCAGCAGCGCGTCGAGCGGCTGGTCGAGGGCACGCACCACGGGCGAGAAGCCGCCGTAGAGCGCCTCGCCCGCGACGAGGTCGATGCGGATGTTCTCCAGCGACCGTCCGCTGCGCCAGCTCTCGGCCAGCCGCGGCCGCGCCGCCTGGGCCGAGGCGCCGAGCGGCCGCGCCAGCTTGTGGTCGGCGACCAGCTCCACCGAGAGATGCAGCGCCTTGATGAAGTCCAGCGTCGCCTCGCGCGGATGGCGGTAGGGGGAATCGGCCGCGCCCGCCTCGGCCACCACCTTGCGATAGGGCCGGTCGCCCGCGACCCATTCGCGATGGATGTCGGCCGCCATGCGGGCGAGGTTGCCGGCGATAGCGCGCATCACGGCGCAGCGCTTGCCGGACTCGGCGTCGCCGTCGGCGATCCGCCCCTGCCCGTCCTCGTCGTAGAGCAACCTCTCCAGCGCCGGCAGGCCCTGCCCTGCGACATTGGCGTCGGCGAAGGCGGCCGGCGTGAGCGACGCGGGGTCCGGCCGTGCCAGCAGCTCCTCCAGCGCACGACCGACGCTGTTGCGCGGATCGGGCCAGAAGGCGATGCGGCTGGAGCGCGAGAAATACTCGACCGGGCCGAAGCGGACGTGCTGGATCGCCTGCCAGGCATCCGACGCCTCGAGGTAGAGCTTGCGCAGCGCGGGCACCGCGGTGACCGCCGGCTTCGCGCAGAATTCGCCGGCGCCACGGTCGAGCGCCGCTGCCGCCTTCTCGAAGGCGGCGTAGCGCGGCACGACGTGGGCCTCGATGAGAGCGGCATTGAGACGGCGATAGCCGTCCTCGTCCATCGCCGCCTCGGCGCCGCCGGGAATGGCGGCCAGCAGGAGCAGGACGAGGGAGCGCAGGAGCTTTGTCATGAAGGCCGTTCCCGGAGGCCGCGACGTCCCGGCCCCGCGTCATTGCGAGTCTGTCGCAACACGGAACTCCAATCCGGCCGGCTTGTCCACCCGCCCTAACCTGCGCGACGATGTCGCGCCATGGACGCGCTACAGATGACGGTGGCGGAGCTGCGGCGCCTCGACCGCGTCCGCAACGAGCGTTGGTGCCGGGGCGACGGGCGCATTCTCGTGCTGCGCCACCCGTTCAAGGAACCCGACTTCCACGAGACGTTCCTCGCCTGGCTGGAACGCAACTTTCCCGACGTGCGGCGCCATTTCGAGCTGGCGCTGCTGCCGGCCGCCGATGTCGACCTGGCCGGGGTGCGGCTGCTCGTCCCCTGGCTGCAGGACCCGGTCGAGGCGTGGTCGCCCCCCTCCCTGCAGGACGCCGCCAGGCTCGCCGGCCGCTGCATCGCGCGCGGCATTCCCGTCGTGAACCATCCGGCCCGCCTGTCGAACGCCGGCAAGCGGTCGGCCGCCCGTCGGCTGGCGGCCGCCGGCATCCGCACGCCGCGGATGGTCGAGATCGACCGCTCGCGGCCGGAAGCGGCGCGCGCCGCGCTGCCGGGCCGCATCCTGCTGCGCGAGGACTGGCGCCACGGGGCGCCGTCAGTCGTCGTGGAGCCCGGCTCGCCGATCTACCCCGCGGCCGTCGACGGCTACGCGCGCCCGATCGCGGTGGAGTTCGTCGACACCCGGGGGCCGGACGGGATCATCCGCAAGCGCCGCTGCCTCGTCGCCGGCGCGCACGGCATCGCGGTCCATCTCCTGGCCTCGATGGAGTGGGAGGTGCGCGGCGGCAACAAGCTCGCCACGCCGGAGATCCTGGCGGAGGAGGCCGCGCATGTCACCCGGCCGGATCGCCTCGTCGCGGCGTTCCGCACGGCGCTGGCCGCCCTCGAGCTCGACTTCGCGGCCTTCGACTACAGCCTCATGCCGGACGGGCGGCCGATAGTCTGGGAGGCGAACGCCTTCCCAACCGTCCGCTTCGGCCCGCCCGAGCCGCAACTGGCCTACCGCGACGCGCCGGTGCATCGCTCGCTGGCGGCGATGGCCGGGCTCTACCTCGACCGCGCCGGCCTGCCGGTGCCGGACACGATCCAGGCGCTGCGCAGTTACCGGAGCCCGGACGACCCGCAGGCGCTGCGGCGGTTGGTCCGGGCGTGACGGGCCGACCGTCTCAGGCGAAGTTGCCGTAGGCGCCGGACGGCAGCAGGGAGTCCAGCCGCTCGACGCGCGCCGGGCCGGCGAGCGCGAAGCCCTCGCCGTAGGCGGCGCCGATCATCGCGCCGTGGCAGATGGCCCGCGCCTCGACGAAGCGCAGGAAGCTGCCGTCGGCCAGCGCCGTGGCCGCGCCGGAGGCGGGATCGAACTGGCTGGCATGGGCCGCGAGCGCGTGCATGCGCCGGGGCCACACGGCGGTCACGTCGACGACCACGGAGGGCATGAAGGGGTGGTGGCCGGGATAGCGCAGCAGCCGCCCGACCGGGTGCGGCGTCCCCGTGCCGCGCCCGGCGATGCGGGCGAGGAAGGCGGCACGCTCGACCAGCCGACCCCCTGCGGCGTGATCCGGATGGCGGTCCTCGGGCCACGGTGCCAGCAGGATGCGGGGCCGCAGCGTGCGGATGACCTCGACCACCGCATCCTCGTGCCCGGGATCGGTGCCGACGCGCGTGTCGGGCAGGCCGAGGCAGATGCGCTGGCCGACGCCGAGCCGGCGGGCGGCCTCCGCCGCCTCGGCGCGGCGGATGTCGGGCGTTCCGCGGGTCGCCGCCTCGCCCGCCGTCAGGTCGGCGATCGCCACGGCGAGGCCCTGTTGCAGGGCGAGGATCAAGGTGCCGCCGCAGGCGAGCTCCACGTCGTCGGGGTGGGTCGAGACGGCGAGGATGTCGACCTGCTGCATCGGCCGCAGCCTACCCCGTCAGCCACGACTGGAGGAGGCCGTCCGGCCCCGGCTGCGCGGCCGCCAACGCGGCCGGCACCAGGATCGGGACGGGCCGGGTCCCCAGCGCCTCGCGCATGGCGGCGCCGAGGACGAGCGAATAGAGAGCGGAGCTGCGCCCGGCGACCATGCCGGAGAACGACCCGTTCAGCAGCACCGGCAGGGTCACGTCCGGGCTCCATCGCCCGGTTGCGAACAGCGCCTCCATGTCCTGGCCGCGGGGCCCGAGCGGAAAGTCGTAGCGTCGCCCGCACCGGCATTGCGCCGTCGCGTGCCGGTCGCCGCCCTGGCGGCGGAGCCGCAGCCTGAGGCGCGTGCCGTCGGCGGGGCAGGAATGGAAGAGCGGCAGATAGTCGGCCGGGAGGGTCGACACCGCCGTCTCGATCCCCGCCCCGTGCAGCTCGGCGACGCGACGATCGACGGCGGCGACGAATGCGTCGCGGGCACCCATAAGCGCCGCCAGCGGCGCGGCGAGCGTACCGCGATCGGCCAGCAGGGAGACGGTCGTCATCCGCGGCCGGGCGTCGAGATGGGCGGCGAGAAGGAAGGCCGCGACCGATGCCGACCACTGGCCGAGCGCCACCGGCACCGTCGGCAGGAAGGTCGGCAGCAGCGCGGCCAGCCGCGCCTCGGCCGCTTCGCGCCCCCCGGGAAGCTGGCGCAGCCACGCCGCGAGCCGCGCCGCGATCGCGGAGAGCTGGGCTGGATCGAGCTCCACATGACGGAACTCCCGCAGGCCGCTGCCGGGCGGCGTGACCTTCAGTGCGGCGACGCGGCCATCCGGGTGGCGCCAGGATATCCGCGTCGCCGCCTTGGACGATTCCGCGCGATCCGTGTCGATGAGGACGAAAACGGCGTCGACCGCTTCCGGCCGCAGCCGCTTCACCGCATCGAGTGCCGCGATCTTGGCGACGACCGAGCGGCGGAAATCCGCGCTCGGCTGCTGGTGCGTGTAGATCGCGCACGGCCCGCCCATGGGCGCGACCGCGGCGAGAAAGGCGGCCGGATCGAGGAAGATGCCGGCCTCGTGCAGGAAGGCGCGGCCGTCCGGGTCGCGGATGAGATCGGCCAGGCCCTTCACCGCGCCGCCCCAGCCGGAACGGCCCTGGGATGCGTCAGCGCAGCGGCGTAGAGCGCCTCCCAGCGGTCGAGGATCGCGTCGGCATCGAAGCGCGCGGCGGCGCGACGGGCCGCGACGGCGATGCGGCGCCTGCGCACGGGGTCGTGCAGCAGCGCCACGATGGCAGCGGCCGCCGCCGCGACGCGGCCGGGAGCGAAGAGGACGCCACCCGGTCCCACCACCTCCGGCAGGCCGCCGACCGCGGGGGCGACGACGGGTACGCCGGCGGTCATCGCTTCCAGGGCAGCGAGGCCGAAGCTCTCTGCCCGGCTGGCCAGCAGGAAGACGTCCGCCTGTCGCAGCAGGGGCGCGACCTCCGGCCGGAAGCCGAGCAGCCGCACATCGCGCGCACGCGCCCGCAGCAGCGCCCGCAGACCACCCGCCTGGGGACCGTCGCCGACCAGAACCAGGCGGCAGCGGATTTGCCGGCGGACGGCCAGGAAGACCCGGGCGATGGCCCGTGCGTCCTTCACCGCCCGAAAGCTGGAGACATGGAGGAGGGTGGGCGGCCCGCCAGGCCGGCTCCGCCCACCGCCCGGCCCCATCGCCCGCCCCGGTGCCACGAAGTTCGGCACGACGACCGGCGCGGCGCGGTCGAGATGGCGACGGAGGAGGCGCCCATAGGCTTCGGATACCGTCGTCACGGCCGCCGCGCGGGCGAGGTCGCGGGCGAGCCCCGTCGCCGTCGCGGGATCGGCCGCGGCGGTCACGTCGCTGCCGTGCAGGGTGCCGATCACGGCCGGACCCGACGGCCCCAGCCGGGCGGCGACGGCGGCGAAGGGGAAGGCGTAGTGGAAGTGCAGCAGTGCCACCCGCTCGCGCCGGCAGATCGCGTCGACCTCCCGCGCCAGGGCGGCGACGGTGCCGTCGGCCCACGGCCGGTCGAGGCGGTCGCGCCGCGGCCGCGCCGCCCGCAGGACAACATGGTCGACGCCGGCGGGCGGCCGCCATGCCGGGCGGCCCAGCGTCAGCAGCAGGACGGCGGCACCGCGCCGGGCGAGCGCGGCGGCCAAATCCATGGCCGCCCGGGTGCTGCCGCCACCGCCGCCATGACAGAGGATGGCGATCCGCCCGCCCATGGGCTCAGGGAATCACAACGCGTGGCGCCGGTCGATAGGCCCGGGATCAGAGCGACCGCAGGAAGGCGAGGAGGGCCGCCCGGTCGGCACGCGACATGGCGACGACGCGCCGCCGCGCCGCCGCCGCCTCGCCGTCGTGCCATAGGATCGCCTCCAGCAGGCCGCGGGCACGCCCGTCATGGAGCAGGAAGGCATGACCGGAGACGATCTCGGTCAGCCCGATCCCCCACAGCGGCGACGTGCGCCACTCGCGCCCGTTCGCCGAACCCTCGGGCCGGCCGTCGGCCAGCCCGTCGCCCATGTCGTGCAGCAGGAAGTCGCTGTAGGGCCAGATGCGCTGGCCCGAGAGCGCCGGGCGCGCGGGATCGTCACCGGTGACGAAGCTCGGCACATGGCAGGCGGCGCAGCCCGCGGTTTGGAAGAGCCGCTTGCCGGCCAGCACCTCGGGAGCGCCGACGTCGCGCCGGGCGGGCACAGCCAGATGGCGCACATGGAGCAGCAGCAGGTCGAACATCGCCGGGGCCACTTCGGGCGAGCTGCCGGCCGCGCCATGCGGCGCCGCGCGACAGGCCGGTTGGGCCATCGTGCAATCGCCCCATGGCGCGGGCACCGCCGGCGTGGAGAGTCCCATGTCGAGGGCGAAGGCATCGGCGAGCTGACCGTCGAGCGACGGCTGGCCCGCCTTCCAGCCGAAGCGCCCCAGCCGCGACCCGCCGGCCGCGGGATCGGCGACACGATTCATTCGCCCGGAGATGCCGTCGCCGTCACGGTCGTCGGGATCGGCCAGCGCGGCGATCGCCGCCTCGGGGATCATCTCGACGAGGCCGAGGCCGATGAGCGGCGGGGCCACCCGCGGCGAGATCATCGCCCGCGGGTCGAGCGGGCCGTAGGCGAGGTCGCGCACCCGGTAGGTCGGGCGACGCAGCCGGATGTGGGTGCCGTCGGCCAGGCGAACCGGCGTCTCAGCGTAGGTGACGACGGGCGCGCCTTCGCCCCGGTGGCCCTGCACCGCGAAGGGCTGGAGCTGCCGGCCGTAGGTCGGCTCCGGCAGGTCGGGCGGGACGGAGAGGCGGAACAGGAGCGAGATCGCCGGCTCGCCCGCGGCCGGCGGCCGCCCGCGCCCGGCGCGCATGTGGCAGCTGGCGCAGGACCGTGCGTTCCACAACGGCCCCAGCCCGTCCGAGGAGCGCGTGGAGGCCGGTGCGGAGACCCAGAGCTTGCGGAAAATGCCGCCGCCGACCGCGAAGTCGAGCCGCCGCTCCGTCGCCAGGGCGGGCGCAGGCTGGGCGAACGCGCCCACGCCGCCCACATCCGACGTCGTGCCGCCGCCGGACCGCGCCTCGAACGGCTCCGCCCGCGAGAAGTCGCCGGCGGGCCCGGCGGCGCCCGCCGGCGTCGCCACGGCGATCAGGAGGGCCGCCGCCGCGGCCGCTCCCGCGCGCATGGCCGACTACTTCTTGAACACCGACGCCGGGTCGTCGAGGCTCTTGGAGCCCTCGAACTTGATCGGCTTCAGCTTGAGTGCGGCGACTACCCGCTCCAGCGTGCGGGTCTGCGACGTCAGCGCGTCGATCCCCGCCTGGATGACCGCGTTCCCCTCGGCGTTGTCGGGGCCGATCATCTGGTCGTAGGCTTCCTTCGTCTCTGCCCGCTCCTTGATGCGGCGCAGTGCGGCCTCCGAGGCTTCCAGCTTCGTGCGCATCTCGCCGGCCAGCGCCGCATCCGTCGCCTGCACGAGTTCGGCGACCGCCGGCCCCTTCACCTCGCCGCCGTCGGTGCGGCGGTAGCGGGCGAAGTAGACGGCATGCATGCCGACGACGTCGTAGTAGTGGCTGTTGTGGGTGTTGTCGGAGAAGCAGTCGTGCTCCTCCTCGGGGTCGTGGAGCATCAGGCCGAGCTTCATGCGCTCGCCCGCCAGCTCGCCATAGGCGAGGCTGCCGATACCGGTCAGGATCGTCGCGATGCCGGCGTCGGGGCCGCCCTTGGCGAGGTTGCGCCGCGCCTTGCCGCCGGGCGCCCACTGCTTGGCCATCCAGCCGAGGTCGTCGACCAGCATCCCGGTCACGACCTCCAGGTACCTGGCCCGCCGGTCGCAGTTGCCGTGGGTGCAGGCGGCACCCTCGGCATAGTCGGTCCACGGGCGGTTGCCGGCACCGGGGCCGGTGCCGTTCAGGTCCTGCCCCCAGAGCAGGAACTCGATCGCGTGGTAGCCGACGGCGACGTTGGCCTCGACCCCGCCCGCCTCGTGCAGCTTCTCCGCCAACACCTTCCTGGTGATCCGCGTCGTGTCGATCGTCTTGCCGCCGAAGCGGATCTTCGGATTGGCGATGACGTTGGCGGCGTAGAGCGGGTTCTCGTCCGACTGGGTGCCGTAGGAGCGGTCGACATAGTCGATCAGCCCCTCGTCGAGCGGCCAGGCGTTCACCTTGCCCTCCCACTCGTCGACGATCTTGTTGCCGAAGCGGAAGACCTCGGTCTGCTGATAGGGGACGCGGGCGGCGACCCAGGCGGCGCGCGCCGCCTTCATCGTCTCCTCGCCCGGCTGCGCCAGGAGGGCGCCGACGGCCTTCCGCAACGCCTGCCCGCCGGCATGGGCATCCTGGTACATGGCCTGGGCGATGTCGGCGTAGGTCGCGACGATGGCGCGCTTGTCCGGCCCGGCGGCCAGCGCCGCGGGCACGCCCGCCACGAGAACCACAAGCGCGATCATATGCTTGCGCATGGACACCAGAGGTCCCTCCCTCTCCCAGTCGATCGGAGGCGGGACCATAGTGCAAGTGCGAATGACTGTCAGTAACGCCGACACATGCGGCGTTCGATCCCCTCGCGGCGCGCGCGTGGCGATTGCAGGCGCCGGCTTCAACGCCTAGCCTGTCGGCCCTTTCCGCTCGATCCGGCCCGGACACGATGACGCACTACTCGGGGCTTCGGCTCCTCGCCAATGCCCTGACCGGGCACGCCCGCTGGCCACGCGCCTGGCGCGACCCTGCCCCGAAGCCTTCCTACGACGTGGTGATCGTCGGCGGCGGCGGCCACGGCCTCGCCAGCGCCTACTACCTCGCCAAGGAGCACGGCATCACCAACGTGGCCGTTGTCGAGAAGGGGCCGATCGGCCTCGGCAACACCGGGCGTAACACCACGATCGTGCGCTCCAACTACCTCTTCCCGGAAAACAACCACTTCTACGAGAAGTCGCTGAAGCTCTGGGAGGGGCTGGAGCAGGACCTCAACTTCAACGTCATGATGAGCCAGCGCGGCGTCATCAACCTCTATCATTCGGACGCCCAGCGCGCGTCCATGTCCCGGCGCGGCAACTCCATGCGGCTCAACGGCATCGACGCCGAGCTGCTCGACCGCGAGCAGGTGCGCGCCATGGTGCCGCTGCTCGACTACGACAACGCGCGCTTCCCGGTGATGGGCGGCCTGCTGCAGCGCCGCGGCGGCACGGCCCGCCACGATGCGGTGGCCTGGGGCTTCGCGCGCGCCGCCGACGCCCGCGGCGTCGACATCATCCAGCACTGCGAGGTGACCGGCATCCGCCGCGCCGGCGACCGGGTCGTCGGCGTCGAGACGAACCGCGGTTTCATCGGCGCGCGCAAGATCGGCATCGCGGTCGCCGGCAACAGCTCGCGGGTGGCGGCCATGGCCGGGCTGCGCCTGCCGATCGAGAGCCACATCCTGCAGGCCTTCGTGACCGAGGGGCTGAAGCCCCTGGTCGACATGGTGGTGACCTTCGGCGGCGGCCACTTCTACATCAGCCAGTCGGACAAGGGCGGCCTCGTCTTCGGCGGCGGCCTCGACGGCTACAACTCCTACGCGCAGCGCGGCAGCCTGCCGACGGTCGAGCATGTCTGGGCGGCCGGCGTCTCGATGATGCCCTGCCTGTCGCGCCTGCGCGTGCTGCGGCAATGGGCCGGCGTCATGGACATGAGCATGGACGGCTCGCCCTTCATCTGCCGCACGCCGCTCGAAGGCCTCTACCTCAACGGCGGCTGGTGCTACGGCGGCTTCAAGGCGACCCCCGGATCGGGCTGGTGCTTCGCCCACACGATCGCCAACGACGCGCCGCATCCCTTCAACGCCGCCATGACGCTGAGCCGCTTCCGCGACGGGCGGGCCATCGACGAGCGCGGCGCCGGGCCCTTCGCCTGGGCCCACTGACCGAGACAGGACGCCACCGATGCATCTGATCGCCTGCCCCTGGTGCGGCCCGCGCGACGAGGCGGAATACGTCTATCGCGGCGACGCGACCGTGCAGCGCCCGGCGCCCGACGCCGGGATCGACGCCTTCTACGACTGGGCCTACACCCGCACCAACCCGCGCGGCTGGCATGTGGAGTGGTGGCACCACGCCGCCGGCTGCCGGCAGCACGTGAAGGTCGTGCGCAACACCATGACCCACGAGATCGCGGCAACCGGCAGGGCGACCGACGACCTGGCGGTGCCGGCATGACCAGCCGCGCCTTCCGCTTCGCCGCCGGCGGCCATGTCGACCGCGGCCGCACCGTCCGGTTCGGCTTCGACGGCAAGGAGTATGCGGGCCACCCGGGCGACACGCTGGCGTCGGCCCTGCTGGCCGCGGGCGTGCGCCTCGTCGGCCGCAGCTTCAAGTATCACCGCCCGCGCGGCATCTACACCGCCGGGCCGGAGGAGCCGAACGCGCTGGTCGAGATCGGCACCGGTGCCCGGCGGACGCCGAACACCCGGATGACGACGGCCGAGATCTACGACGGCCTCGTCGCGGAGAGCCAGAACCGCTGGCCCTCGCTGCGCTTCGACGCAATGTCCGTGACCTCGGCCTTCTCGCGCTTCCTGCCGGCCGGCTTCTACTACAAGACCTTCATGTGGCCGGCTTCGTTCTGGGAGAAGCACTACGAGCCGTTCATCCGCAAGGCGGCCGGTCTCGGCCGGGCGGCGACGGAGCCGGATCCCGATCACTACGAAGGCGCCCACGCCCATTGCGACGTGCTGGTCGTGGGTGCCGGTGCCGCCGGCCTCGCCGCCGCGCGTGCGGCCGGTGCCGCCGGCGCACGTGTGATCCTGGCCGAACAGGACTTCATGCTGGGCGGAGGCCTGCTGCTGGAACCCGCCCTGGAATCCTGGCGGGCGGAGGCCGAGGCGGCGCTGGCCGGCATGGCCAACGTCACGGTCATGCCGCGCACCAACGTGTTCGGCTACTACGACCACAACATGCTGGGCGCAGTCGAGCGGGTGGCGGACCACGTGGCCGTGCCGCCGGCGCATACGCCGCGCCAGCGCTACTGGACGATCCGGGCGCGCGAGGTGGTGCTGGCGACCGGCGCCGACGAGCGGCTCGTCGCCTTCCCGGACAACGACCGGCCCGGCGTCATGCTGGCCGGGGCCGCCCGCGCCTACACGGCGCGCTGGGGCGTCGTCCCCGGCCGCCGCGTCGTCGTCTTCACCAACAACGATCAGGCCTATGCAACCGCCGATGCGCTGGCCTCGGCAGGCGCCGAGCCCGTCACCGTCGTCGATGCGCGCCCGTTCGGCCTCGCCGCCGCGGCCGCCCGTCGCCGCGGCATGGAAGTGCTGGCGGCGCACGAGGTCTGCGGGGTCGACGGCAGCGATTCCCTCTACGCCGTGCGGGTGCGTCCGCGCGGCGGCCTGACGGTGCGGCAAATCCCGGCCGACCTGCTCTGTGTCTCCGGCGGCTGGAGCCCGACCGTGCACCTCGCCAGCCAGGCGCGCACGCCGCTCGTCTGGGATGCGCGCATCGTCGCCTTCGTGCCGGGTGCCGCTGCCCACCAGCGATCCGCCGGCGCCGCCCGCGGCCTCGTCGGAGTGGGCCGCGCCGCTGCCGACGGTGCGGAGGCCGGCCGTGCGGCGGCCGCGGCGGCAGGCTTCCGCGGCGGCGCGGACTTCGCTCTACCCGCCGCCGGCAACGACCCCGATCCCAGCGTCATGCCGCTGTGGGAGGTCGATGCGTCCGGCAAATCCTTCGTCGACCTGCAGAACGACGTGACGACCAAGGACATCCGCCTGGCGCAGCAGGAGGGCTACGAGCACATCGAGCACGCCAAGCGCTACACCACCCACACCATGGCGACCGACCAGGGCAAGATCGGCGGCCTGGTGGGTGCGGCCGTGCTGGCCGAGGCGCGCGGCATGACGGTCGAGGCGGTGGGTGTCCCCACCTACCGCCCCTACACGTCGCCGGTCACCTGGGGTGCCGTCGCCGGCCACCACATCGGCAGGAACTTCGCGCCGATCCGGCGCACGATGCTGCACGACTGGCATGCCCGGAACGGTGCCGACTTCATGGAGGCCGGCCTTTGGATGCGCCCCGCCCTCTACAGGCGGGCGGGCGAGAGCCCCTGGGATTCAGTCCTGCGCGAGGCCCGCGCGGTGCGCCGCGCGGTCGGCGTCTGCGACGTGTCGACGCTGGGCAAGATCGACGTGCAGGGCAAGGATGCGGGCGTCTTCCTCGACCGGCTCTACATGAACACCTTCTCCACGCTGGCCGTCGGCAAGGCGCGCTACGGCATCATGCTGCGCGAGGACGGCATGGTGTTCGACGACGGCACCACCACGCGGCTGGCGGAAGACCACTACTTCGTGACCACCACGACTGCCAACGCCGCACCCGTGCTGGCGCACATGGAGTTCCACCACCAGACCGTCTGGCCGGAGCTGGACGTGCAGTTCTGCTCCGTCACCGACCAGTGGGCGTCGATGTCGATCGCCGGCCCCAAGGCGCGCAACACGGTCGCCCGCGCGGTCGAGGGGCTCGACGTGGGGAACGCGGCCCTGCCCTTCATGGGCGTGGCGGACGCCACCGTCGCCGGCTGCCCGGTGCGCGTCTTCCGCATCAGCTTCTCGGGCGAGCTCGCCTACGAGATCGCGACCCCGGCCGGCTATGCGCTGACGGTGTGGGAAGCGGTGCTGGCCGCCGGCAGGGAGGACGGCATCGAGCCCTACGGCGTCGAGGCGCTCGGCCTGCTGCGCATCGAGAAGGGCCATGTGGCGGGCTCGGAGCTGACCGGCCAGACCACCGCCCGCGACCTCGGCCTCGACCGCATGGCCAAGAAGCGGGGCGACTTCATCGGCCGCGTGCTGGCCGAACGGCCGGGCCTGCTGGAGGAGAATCGCCCCGTGCTGGTCGGCGTGCGCGCCTTCGACCCGAAGAGCCAGATCCGCCAGGGCGCCCATCTCGTCGAGCCCGGCAGCATGCGGAGCCTCGGCTGGATAGCAAGCGTCACCCGCTCGGTCGAACTGGGCGACGCCTGGATCGGCCTGGCATTGCTGTCCGAAGGCAAGCGGCGGATCGGCACGAGGCTGGTCGCGAGCTTCCCGCTGAAGGACGAGGCGGTCGACGTCGAGATCGTGAGCCCGCACTTCATCGACCCGGAGAACGAACGTGTCCGCGCCTGAGTCCCGCGTCATGGTCGAGCCGCGCTCGCCGCTCGCCGGCGTCCTTCGTGCGGGGCGCCACGGCGCGCCCGGCGGCGATCCCGTGACCATCGCCGAGGTTCCGACCGCAGTCGTGCAGCTTACCGCCCGCAAGGGCCGCGCGGCCGATGTCACGGCCGGCGTCTCACGCGCCATCGGTCTCGACCTGCCGGCGCCGGGGAAGGCGGCCGCTGGTCGCGACCAGGCGGCGATCTGGATCCAGCCCGATACTTGGCTACTGACGGCGCCGCGCGGCATCGAGGGCGACTTCGCCGCCGCCGTCAAGCGCGCCGTCGGCGATGCCGGCTCGGTCGTCGACCAGACGCACGGCAAGACCGTGCTGTCGCTGGCCGGCCGGCAGGCGCGCCGGATCATGGGCAAGGGCTGCCGCCTCGACCTCGACCCGCCGGTGTTCGGGGCGGGCCATTCGGCGGTGACGCAGGTCGCCCATATCGGCTGCGTGCTGCACCAGCGCGACGCGACCCCGGCCTACACGCTGATCGTGCCGTCGAGCCTGGCCGAGGCGTTCTACGAATGGCTGACCCATTCGGCGGACGAGCTCGGGTACGAGGTCGCCTGAGTGACGGCCGCCGCGGCCGCGCGCGAGACCGCCACCGCCACGGCCGAGGCGCTGCTCCGCGTCGAGGACCTCAGGGTCCGCTTCCGTACGGAGGCGGGCATGCTGCCGGCGGTCGACGGCGTCGGATTCGCGGTCGGGCGCGGCGAGACGCTGGGCCTCGTCGGCGAGAGCGGCAGCGGCAAGACGGTCACTTCGCTCGCATTGCTGCGCCTGCTGGAGAGCCCGCCCGCCGAGATCGGTGCGGGACGGGTGATGCTGGAGGGCCGCGACCTCTTCGCGCTCTCGGAGCGCGAGATGGCCGACGTGCGCGGCCGCGACGCGTCGATGATCTTCCAGGAGCCGATGACCTCGCTCAACCCGGTGCTGAGCGTCGGCTATCAGATCGCCGAGCCGCTCGTGCGCCACCGCGGCCTGTCGAAGGCGGCCGCGCGTGATCGGGCGATCCAGCTGCTGGAGCAGGTCGGCATCCCGAACCCCGCGCGGGCGGCCGGGGACTATCCGCACCGCCTCTCGGGTGGCATGCGCCAGCGGGTGATGATCGCGCTCGCGATCGCCTGCAACCCCAAGCTGCTGATCGCCGACGAGCCGACGACGGCTCTCGACGTCACCATCCAGGCGCAGATCCTGGCGCTGCTGGTCGAGCTGCAGGCGGCACTCGGCATGAGCATGCTCCTGATCACCCATGACCTGGCGGTGATCGCCGAGACCGCGCACCGCGTCGCCGTCATGTATGCGGGCCGCATCGTCGAGATCGCGCCCGTCGCCGCGATCTTCGGCCGGCCCCGCCACCCCTACACCCAGGGCCTGCTGCGCTCGATCCCCCGCATCGAGCGCGAGCGGGCGGGCCAGCTTCACGAGATCCCCGGCACGGTGCCGCCGCTGACGGCGCTGCCGCCGGGCTGCGCCTTCGTCGACCGCTGCCCGCGGGCGCTGGAGCGCTGCCGCACCGACCGGCCCGACCTGGCGGCGATGGGCGTCGATCACCTGGCGAGCTGCTGGAACCCCGCCAATGGCTGAGCCGCTGCTGGAGACCAGGGACCTCCAGACGCATTTCACGCTGCGCCGCGGGCTGCTCGGGCGCCGCGCCGACACGGTCCATGCCGTCAACGGTGTCAGCCTCTCGGTCGACCGGGGCGAGGTGCTGGGCATCGTCGGCGAGAGCGGCTGCGGCAAGACCACCACCGGCAAGACGATGCTGAAGCTGATCGAGCCGACCGGCGGCACGATCCGCTTCGCCGGCCGCGACATCACCCGCCTCAGCCAGCGCGAGATGATGCCGCTGCGCCGGCGCATGCAGATCGTCTTCCAGGACCCGTTCTCCTCGCTCAACCCGCGGCTCACGGTGGGCGGCATCATCGGTGCGCCGTTCGAAATCCACCGCATCGCGTCCGGCGCCGACAAGGCCGACCGCGTCGCCGGCCTGCTGCGCATGGTGGGATTGCCGACCGATGCCATGCGCCGCTATCCGCACGAGTTCTCGGGCGGGCAGCGCCAGCGCATCGGCATCGCGCGCGCGCTGGCGCTCGAGCCCGAACTCGTCATCGGCGACGAGCCGGTGTCGGCGCTGGACGTGTCGATCCAGGCGCAGATCATCAACCTGCTGATGCGCCTCAAGGCCGAGCTAGGGCTGACCTACATCCTGATCTCGCACAACCTCAGCGTCGTCGCGCACATCTCCGACCGCGTCGCGGTCATGTATCTCGGCAAGGTGGTCGAGAGCGCACCCCGCGAGCGGCTCTTCTTCGACGCGAAGCACCCCTATACCCAGGCGCTGCTGTCGGCGGTGCCGCTGCCGGTCCCCGGCCGGGCGCGCAGCCGCACGGTTCTGAAGGGCGACGTTCCCTCGCCTTTGCGCCCCCCTTCGGGCTGCCCCTTCCACCCGCGCTGCCCGATGCGCATGGCGCGTTGCGAGACCGAAGCCCCGGCGCTGAGACCCTCCGCCGCGGGCCATGACGTCGCCTGCCACCTGGTCGAGTGACACCGATGACGATGGCCAGGCCAGTCTTCGACGCCATCTTTTCCAGCGGGAGAGGCCTCATGCTGAGCCTGTCGAAGCATGAGGTTGCACCGACCGGAGAGCCTCGCCCTTCGACAGGCTCAGGACGAGGACACACTTCTCGGCCGAAGCGATACCTCGGACTGCTTCCGACGCAGGACCGATGCCCATGCTGAACTACATCGCCCGCCGCTTGCTCCATGCCGTGCCGCTGCTGGTCGGCGTCTCGATCATCGGCTTCGCGCTCATGCACCTGGCGCCGGGCGGGCCGCTCGCCGTCTACACGCTGAACCCGACGATCACCGTCCAGGACATCGAGCGCATCCGTTCCGCGCTGGGCCTCGATCGGCCGGCCTACCTCCAGTATTTCGGCTGGGCCTGGGGCATGCTGACCGGCAACTGGGGCCACACCTTCTTCGGCGGCCGGCCGGTCCTGACCGTCATCCTCGAGCGGGTGCCGGCGACCCTGCTGCTGATGGGCTCCGCCCTCTCGCTCGCCATCGTATTCGGCCTCGCCATCGGCATCCTGGGTGCCGTCCGGCGCTATTCCGTATTCGACTACCTGGCGACGACGGGGGCGCTGGTGGCGCTCTCGTTCCCGACCTTCTGGTTCGGGCTGATGGCGATCTTCCTCTTCGCGGTCGAGCTCAGGTGGCTGCCCACGGGCGGCATGTTCGAGCTGGGCGAGGAGGGCAACCCGCTCGATCTGCTGCGCCACCTCGTGCTGCCGACGCTGGTCCTGGCCCTCGTCATCACCGCGACCTGGAGCCGCTACGCGCGCTCCAGCTTCCTCGAAGTGATGCACCAGGACTACATGCGCACGGCCCGCGCCAAGGGGCTGCGCCGCGGCGAGATCCTGTTCCGGCACGCCTTCCCGAACGCGGTAAAGCCGCTGATCGCGCTGCTCGGCGTCGAGCTGCCGTTCCTCTTCTCGGGCGCGCTGGTCACCGAGACGATCTTCGGCTGGCCCGGCATGGGCCGGCTCTTCGTCGACGCACTCACCATGAAGGAGTACCCGATCCTCATGGGCATGGTGATGTTCACCGCCGTCTTCGTCATCATCGGCAACCTGCTCGCCGACGTGGCGATCGCGCTGATCGACCCCCGGGTGCGGCTCTGATGACCGCGATCGCCACCGTCGCCCACGAGGGCCAGGGCCGCCGGATCCTGCGCCGCTTCGCGCGCCACCGCGCGGCGCTGCTCGGCGGCTGCGTCGTGCTGACGCTCTGCCTGTCGGCCCTGCTGGCGCCGGTGATCGCGCCGCACGACCCGATCCGGCTCGACACCGCCTACCGATTCCTCGCGCCATTCCAGAACCCGGTGTTCCTGCTCGGCACCGACGAGCTCGGCCGCGACACGCTGAGCCGGCTGCTCTACGGCGGCCGGGTGTCGCTGACGGTGGGCCTGGTGGCGATGGCGACGACGGTCGTCACCGGATCGGTCATCGGCATCGTCTCGGGCTATCTCGGCGGCTGGGCCGACACGGTGCTGATGCGCTTCGTCGACACCATGCTGTGCTTCCCGCAGGTGTTCCTGCTGCTGGTCGTCGCCGCCTTCGTGCCGCCGACGCTGCTCTCCATCTCGCTCATCATCGGCCTGACCTCATGGATGGAGGTGGCGCGCATCGTGCGCTCGGAGATCCTGCACCTGAAGCAGCAGGATTTCGTGCAGGCGGCACGTGCGCTCGGCGCCGGAGGCACGCGCATCATGTTCCGCGAGCTGCTGCCCAACACCATGGCGCCGATCCTGGTCGCGGCCACGCTGAAGGTCGCCGGCGCGGTGCTGATGGAGTCCTACATCAGCTACCTCGGCTACGGGGTGCAGCCGCCGCTCGCGAGCTGGGGCAACATGCTGACCAACGCCCAGGGCTATTTCGACACCGTGCCCTGGCTCGCGATCCTTCCCGGAGTCATGATCACGCTCACGGTGATGGGGTTCAATTTCCTCGGCGACGGGCTGCGCGACGCGCTCGACCCGCGCCTCAGGATGGAAGGCTGAGCGTACGCAACAGCAGGAGAGGCATATGACGAAGAGCAGAAACGGGATCACCCGGCGCCGCTTCCTCGCCGCCGCCGGTACGACGGCCGCGGCATCCGCCGTCGGCGTCGGCGGGCTCGCAGCGCCCGCCGTGGCGCAGCAGAACCGCGACCGCATCATCCTCGGCATGACGCAGGAGCCGGTGCAGTTCAACCCGCTGCTCTACGTCAACGCCGGCACCGAGAACGTGCCCGAGGCGTGCATGTTCGATGCGCTGTGGGACGTCGACGACAAGGGCGCCTTCATCCCGAACCTCGCGACCCAGGTGCCCTCGCAGGCCAATGGCGGCATCTCGCCCGACGGCAAGATCTGGAAGGTGAGCCTGAAGCGCGGCGTCAAGTGGAGCGACGGCCAGCCCGTCACCGCCAAGGACGTCGG
>JBFWXJ010000075.1:0-17917 GCA_050187535.1 Alphaproteobacteria bacterium
CCTTGCCGCCGCCCTTGAACTCGGCCATCGATCGCCCCCTGGGATTGCGGCGCGGAAAATAGTGCAGCCCGGGGGCGGTGACAAACCCCCTCCCGCACCGCTCCGGCGGAAATATTTCACCGCCCCAGCAGAACCTTCCGGCGACAGGGCGAACTCGACGGTCGGACGGCGTTGCGCGTAGAGTTCATACCCTTCCGCGACCGCCTGTCCCCGAGGAACCCGCCATGAGACGCGTGCTGTGCGCCGTGTTCAGCCATGAGACCAACACCTTCAGCCGCGATGCCACCGATCTGCATGCCTTCCGTAAGCGCGACTTCTATCTGGGCAACGAGATCCCGGGCGCGCGCCGGGGCACGCGGTCGAACTTCGGCGGCAGCTTCGAGGCAGCGGACAAGTTCGGCTGGCAGCTGATCCATCCCGTGATCGCGAGCGCGAACCCGTCGGGCACCGTGACGCGCGAGGCGTTCGAGCACCTGACCGGCCTCATCCTCGACGCGGTCGACCAGGCGGGCGGGATCGATGCGGCGCTGCTGCACCTGCACGGCGCCATGGTCGCCGAGGATTTCGAGGATGCGGAGGGCGAGATCCTTCGCCGCCTGCGCGAGAAGGTCGGACCGGATGTGCCGATCGCGGTCACGCTCGACCTGCACGGCAACATCACGCCGCTGATGGCGCGGACCGCCAACGCGCTGGTCGGCTTCAAGACCTATCCGCATGTCGACCAGTACGAGCGTGCCTGGCAGGCGGCCGAGATCCTGGAACGGGCGATGAACGGCGAGATCGCGCCGCGCGTCGTGCTCGCCAGGCGCGAGATGCTGACCGGCCTCGACATGGGTCGCACCCAGGGCGGCCCGATGAAGGAGCTGGTCGACGAGGGGATCGCGATCGAGAAGTCGGGCGAGTTGCTCAACGTCTCGGTCTTCGCGGGCTTTCCCCATTCCGACATCGCCGAGGTCGGCCCCAGCGTCGCCATCGCCTACGACGCCAAGGCGGCGGGCAAGGCGGAGGCGGCGAAGGCGGTCGCCGAGCGGTTCATGGACCGCTGCTGGGAGACCCGCGACTACGCCGCCCTCACCTTCCTTACGCCCGAGGCGGCCGCCCGCAAGGCGAAGGCCGAGGAGGAGGGCGCGAAGAAGCCGCTGGTAATCGCCGACTACACGGACAACCCGGGCGGCGGCGGCTACGGCGACACGACCGCGCTGCTGAAGGCGATGGTCGAGGCCGACCTGCAGAACGCCGCCTTTCATGCCATCTGCGACCCCGCGGCGATCGCCGACGCGGTCGCGGCCGGCGTCGGCAACACCGCGACGATCACGCTCGGCGGAAAATGGGACGCGACCAAGGGCGGCGGGCCGCTGACGCTGACCGGCAAGGTGCGCGTCATCAACGACGGCGAGGTCTGGGCCTACGGGCCGATGGGCGGCGGGGTGCGCCGCGACTACGGCCTCAGCGTCGTGTTCCGTGTCGGCGGCATCGACATCGTGCTCATCACCAACAACGGCCAGGCCCTCGATCTCGGCCAGTACACGGCACTGGGCATCGATCCGGCGCGCAAGGCGACGGTCGCCGTCAAGTCGATGCACCATTTCCGCGCCGCCTTCGAGCCGATCGCGCGCGAGGTGGTGGTGGTCGATTCGGGATCGCTCTGTTCGGAGAACTTCTCGGCCCTGCCCTATCGCAACGTCCGGCGCCCGGTATGGCCGCTGGACGAGGTCGCCGCCGCGCAGTGATCCTGACGCCGATCGACCGGGACGGGCAGGCCGCGGGGCTCGCCGGGCTGGCGGGTGGCCTCACGGCCCGCCCCGTCGCCGCCGCGGCGCTCGCGCGGATCGCCGCCAGCCGGGGCCGGGGCGGCCCCGAGGACACCGCCGAGCGGCGCGACGAGGCGGTCGCCCTCGCACGGGCGCTCGGCATCCCCACCCTCGACGAGGAGCCAGCCGACGCCTTCTCCTGGGACGGCGCCCGGCTGCGCACGCGCAGCGAGGCCTGGGTTGTACTGCACGAGATCGCCCATTGGCAGCTCGCCCCGCCGGCGCGGCGGCCGCTGCCCGATTTCGGCCTCGGCGCCGGGCCGGAAACGGGCAGGAAGGAAGCGGCCGACGCCGCGCGCTGCCTCGACGGGACGGCGCTGGCCGAGGAGGAGGCCGAGGCGTCGCTGCTGGGCATCCTCTGGGAGGCGGCCCTCGACCGCCCGGCGATCCATGCGTTCGTCGAACAGAACTGGCTGGAAGGCTGGGACCGTCCGTCGGCGGCCGCATGGTTCGCCGAAACGGTCGAGCGACTGCACCGCGCCGGGCTGATCGACGACCGGGCCGTGCCTTCGGCCTTCCCCGGCGGTCGCCGGCCGGTGCCGGAATCCGATCAGCCGGCCTTGATGCCGTGCCGCGAGAGGATGCCGCGAATCAGTGCCGCCGTCTCGGGATAGAGCTCGGGGTCGATCGGCGTACGGCGTGACGGCCGGCCCGCGGCGGAATTGACGATGGCCGACGACCAGGCAGCGAAATGCAGCACGGCATCGTCGCCGAGATTGCGGCCATGGGTGCCGGGGCGGCCGTGGCTGTCCGTCGGCAATGTGGAGAGCGCCGTCGCCACCAGCTCCTTGGCGCAGGCGGAGGGAATCTTGGCCCCGCGCGCCTTCATTTCCTTGTCGAACAGCCGCTGGCGGCTCTCGCCGAACAAGCCGAACATCACTCCTCCGTCGCTGTGGCCCGCGTTATAGCCGCGGCGGCCCGGATCAGGAAACCGCGCCCTCCGCCCGCAGCGCGGCGATACGGTCGGCGGGATAGCCCAGGACGTCGCGGAGGACCTGGTCGGTGTGCTGGCCCAGGGTCGGCGGCGGGGTGGGCACGACCACCGGCGTGTCGGAGAGCCTGAGCGGGCTCGCCACGATGTCGAGCGCTCCGATCGTGGGGTGCTCGACCCGGGCCACCATGCCGCGGGCATGGACTTCCGGGGCCGACAGCACCTGCGGTACGTCGCGCACGATCCCGGCCGGCACGCCCGCGGCCTGTGCCTTCGCGAACCATTCGGCGGTCGTCGCGGTCCGGAATATCTCCTGCAGCAGCGCCACCAGGGTCGTGCGGTGGCTTACCCGGTCGACGTTGCGGGCGAAGCGCGGGTCGGTCGCGAGGTCCGGCCGCGCCAGCACATGGGCGCACAACGCGCGGTACTGGAGGTCGTTGCCGCAGGCCAGCACCAGGGTGCCGTCGGCGGTCGGGAACGTCTGGTAGGGCACGGTCGTCGGGTGGGCGTTGCCGTAGCGCCCGGGTGCCACGCGAGAGACCAGCCAGGCGCTGCCGACGTTGACCAGGGCCGCCACCGTCGCATCCAGCAGGGCGATGTCGATGTGCTGGCCGCGGCCGGTGCGCCCGCGGGCGATGAGGGCGGCCAGGATCGCCTGCGTGGCGTCCTTGCCGGCGAGCACGTCGCAGATCGCGACGCCGACCTTCATCGGCTCGCTCCCGGCCTCGCCGGTGATCGCCATCAGCCCGCCCTCGGCCTGGACCACGAAGTCGTAGCCCGGGCGGTCGGCCATCGGGCTCGCCCGCCCATAGGCGGAGATCGAGCAATAGACGAGGCGCGGGTTGACTGCGGACAGCGTCGGCCAGTCGAGGCCGTAGCGTGCCAGGGCACCCGCCCGGTAGTTCTCGACCAGCACGTCCGCCTTCTCGGCCAGGGCGCGGACGACCGCGCGGCCGCCCGGGTTGCGCAGGTCGACGGCGATGCCCTGCTTGTTGCGGTTGATCGCCAGGAAATAGGCGCTCTCGCCGGCGGCGAAGGGCGGGCCCCACTTGCGGGTGTCGTCGCCGCCGTCCGGGTTCTCGACCTTCCACACCTCCGCACCGAGATCGGCCAGCGTCATCGTGCACCAGGGACCCGCCAGCACGCGCGACAGGTCCAGCACCCGGATGCCTTCGAGCGGCGCCGTCATGGCACGGCCGGCGCGTCGATCAGGTGAAGGCCGGGGCCGAGATGGGCGCCGCCGTCGATCTGCAGAAGCTGGCCGGTGACCATGGCACCCGCCGGCGAGGCGAGGAACGCCGTCAGCTCCGCCACCTCCTCGGGCGAGGTCGCACGGCCGAGCGGCGCACCGGCGACCAGGCGATCGAGCAGCGCACGGTCCGCCTCGCCCTCCAGCCCGCGGGTGACGACGGTGCCGGGGCCGATGCAGTTGACGCGGATGCGCGCCGGCCCCCATTCCAGCGCCAGCGTGCGCGTCAGCCCCAGCACGCCGGCGCGGGCCGCGATCGAATGGGCCATCCCCATCGAGCCACGCTCCACGCCCGAGAGCGACATGTTGACGACGGCACCGCCGCGGCGCGCGAGGTAGGGGTGCGCGGCCCTGGTCACGTTGAAGACGGCGGTCAGGTTGAGGTCGATCACCGCCTGCCAGCCGCGCGCCGAGATCGCGGTGGCCGGCGCGAAGAACTGTCCGCCCGCGTTGTTGACGAGGACGTCGATCGCGCCCTCGGCCTCGCCGACCGCGTGCACGAAGGCGGCGGCCGCATCGAGATCGCGGACGTCGACGACGGCATGACGGAAGCGCCCGCCGTCGGCCGCGACCAGCGCCCCCGTCTCCTCCAGCTTCGCCGCCGTGCGGCCGCACCCGACGACGGTGGCGCCGAGGGCGGCCAGCCGGCGCGCGACCGCGCGGCCGATGCCGCTGCCGGCCCCGGTGACGACGGCGACGCGCCCGTCGAGCGCGCCCGCGGCGAGCACCGCCGTCACCGCCGCACCAGCCGCCTGGCCTTGTGCGTGAATCGCTCCAGCGTCAGCGGCGCCAGCACCTCGACCTGGGCTCGGACCAGCAGCTTCGTGCGGATCGTCTCCGCCAGATGGTGGCCGATTGCGTCCGCATCGTCGGCCGCAGCCTCGACCTGCAGGCGGATGCCCGTCAGGAATCCCGTCGCTGGATCGCGCACGCCGTCGTCGAGAATGATCCGGTACTCGTCGCCGAGGCCCGGCGTCGCGCGCACCACGTCCTCGACCGCGGTCGGGAACAGGTTGACGCCGCGCACCACGATCATGTCGTCGGCACGGCCCCGCACGCCGCCCGGCAGGCGGGCGTGGGTGCGACCGCAGGCACAGGGGCGGGAATCGCGCACCACCACGTCGCCGGTCGCCCAGCGCAGCAGCGGATAGGCCTGCTTGTCCAGATGAGTCAGCACCAGCATTCCCGGCGAGCCGTCCGGCACGGCGGCGCCCGTCTCGGGGTCGATCACCTCGGACAGCGCGAAGTCCTCGACGAGGTGGCCGCCTTCCTGCGCCGCGCATTCCCAGGCGATCGGCTGGAACTCCAGGCTGCCGTAGCAGTCGAAAACCTTGGCGCCCCACAGCGCCTCCAACCGCGCCCGGGTCGCCGGCACGCCCGCCCCGGGTTCGCCGCCGACGCCGATATGGCGCACGCGCGATTCCCGCAGGTCGCGGCCCATGCGCCGGGCGACCTCCGCCAGATGGGCGGCGAAGGACGGCGTCGCCATGATCGAGGTCGTGCCGTAGGCGAAGAGCGTGTCCACCTGCCGCTCGGTGTCGCCGCTGCCGCCGGGGATGACCGCGCAGCCGACCCGCTCGAACGCCGTCGTCGCACCGAGGCCGCCGACGAACCAAGGGTAGGAGAAAAGGCACTGGAAGACGTCGCCGGCACGCACGCCCTGCGAATAGGCGGCCCGCGCGTAGAGATCGGCCCAGCGTGCGAGGTCGAAGGCGGTCCAGGCGTCGGGCGTCGGCCGCGACGTGGTGCCCGACGAGAAGTGCACCCGGCGCACGTCGGCCGGTGCGGCGACCAGTGCCGAGCCCCAGGGCGGGTCCTCGTTCAGGGCCGCCAGGTAGTCCTGCTTGGACATCGTCGGCAGGCGCGCGAAGTCGGAAACGTCGCGCAGGTCCCCCGGCCGGAATCCCGCCTCCGCCAGCCGGCGGCGATGGAAGGGGCTGCCATCCCACAGGCGCGCGAGCTGGGCACGCAGGCCGTCGAGCTGGTGAGTTGCGATACGATCGCGCGACCACGCCTCCCGCGCATCCCAGTGATCGGCCGTGTGCGGCCGACGGATCTCTGCAGTCACGGGCGCAGCCCATTGACGACGAAGGCCACCATCTCGTCGGCGATGACGGCGCGCGACGCATCGCTGTCGTCGGGGCGAGGCCGGTACCACACCGTCAGCCAGTTGAGGGCGCCCAGGATCGGCTTCACCGCGAGGCGCGCCGTCATCGGACGGAAGTGCCCGGTTTTCGCCCCGTCCTCCAGCACGCGGACGAACAGCGCCTCATAGCCGTCGCGCATGCGGATCACCCCGTCGAGTGCGGCTCGCTGCCGTTCCGTGACATGGCCCGCCAGGTGCCGCTCCAGCCCCTGGATGGAGACGCGCTGGAAGGGGAAGCTCGTCATCAGCAGGGTCGCATGCGCGCGGACCATCGCCGCCAGCCGCGTCGGTGGGTCGCCGCCGCCCGACGCGATCGGGCCCACCGTGTCGACCATGCGCTGCATGGCGTAGCGGTGGATATCGAGGAAGATGTCCGCCTTGCTGCGGTAGTAGTGGTAGACGCGCCCCTTGGTGGCGCCCAGCCGGTCGGCGATGTCGTCGATCGTGGTCGCGGTGTAGCCGCGCTCCGTGAAGGCCGCGGCCGCCGCCGCGAGGATCGCGTCGCGGCCCTCGATGCGGGCGGCGGGGCGCGCGCCGCCATTGGTCCCGGCCGGCATCACGCCGCCTCTGCCACCGCCTCGGCCTCGGCCTTGATCGCGCGGCCGAGGACGAGGCGCTGGATCTCCGACGAGCCCTCGTAGATCTCGGTGATGCGCTGGTCGCGGTAGAGGCGCTCGACGAGGCTGGGGCGGCAATAGCCTTCGCCGCCCCAGACTTGCACGGCCACGTCGACCGCGCGGTGCGCCACCTCGGTCGCATGCAGCTTCGCCATGGCGCCGATGGTCGTCACGCTCTCGCCCGCATCGTAGGTGCGCGCCGCCTCGTAGGTCATCATGCGCGCCGCCGAGATCGTCGTCGCGACGTCGGCGAGCCGGAACGCGATGCCCTGGAAGTCGACGATCGGCTGCCCGAACGCCTTGCGCGCCAACGCCCGGTCACGTGCCGCGCCATAGGCGGCGAGCGCGATGCCGAGCGCCTGCGCAGCGACCACGACCCGACCGACATCCAGCGTCTTGAAGGCGAGCCGAAGGCCGCGATGCTCGGTGCCGATCAGGTCCTGCGGGCCGACGAGCGTGTCGAGTTTCAGGTTGCTCGTGCGCGTGCCGCGGATGCCCATCTTGTCGGAGTAGTGGTCGACGACCACCCCCGGTTGCTCCTTGTCGACGACGAAGGCGCTGATGCCCCGCGCGCCGGCCGCGGGATCGGTGCGGGCGAAGACGATGTAGAAACGCGAGATGCCGCCGTTGCCGATCCAGAACTTCTCCCCGCGGATGCGCCAGCCGGCACCCTCGCGCACCGCCGTCGTCTCCAGCGCGGCCGCGTCGGAGCCCGCGCTGCGCTCGCTGAGCGCGAAGCTGATCGAGCGGCCCTCGGCCAGCGACCGCAGATATGTGCGCTTCTGCGCCTCGCTGCCTTCGAGGAGGATCGGGAAGGCGCCCAGCTGGTATGTCGAGATGATCGCCGCCGTCGTGGCGCAGCCCTTGGACACTTCCTCCGCGGCAGCCGTCAGCGCCGTCAGCGAAGCCCCTGAGCCGCCGTAGGCGGCGGGCAGGAACATGCCGGCGAGACCGGTCTCGACGAGAACGGGGATGGATTCGTGCGGATAGCGCTGGTCGCGGTCGATCTCGTCGGCGAGTGGCGCGAACTGCCGCGCCGTCGCGGCGCGCGCGCGATCCCGCCAGCGGGAAGCGGCTTCGTCCAACCGCGGTTCCCAGATCACGCCCATCGGCGCCCCTCCCCCTTGTCCTTGTCTTGCACCTACCGGGTAGTATCATGCCCGCCCGCACCGCTTCCGCGCAATCTTCCGGGGGAAACCGATGACCATATCGAGCGAGGGGCCCGGCCCCGACGCCGTCTATCGCGACGCGCTGCTGGAGGGCCGCTTCATCGTCCAGCGCTGCGGCGCATGCGGCAAGTCGAGCTTCCCGCCGCGGGTCTTCTGCAAGCATTGCGGCGAGGCCGCGCTCGAATGGATCACGGCGTCCGGCGACGGCGTCGTCTACGCGACGAGTGCGGTGCGCAACCGCCCGGACAAGGGCGGCGACCACAATGTCTCGCTGGTCGACCTGGCCGAGGGTGTCAGGATGCTGACGCGGGTCGACGGCGTCGGGCCGACCGAGGTGCCGATCGGCGCCAAGGTGAAGGCGCGCATCGTCGGCGGCGAGGTGCCGCACGTCGTATTCGACATCGTCGCGGAGTGAGCCTCATGGACCATCACGAGCTTCGCGGCGGCAGCGCCGTCGTCGGTGTCGGCCTCGCCGGCTGCGGTGCCGCCCCCGGCCGCACGGCCATGGAGCTGATCGGTGAATCCGCCTGGAACGCGGTCACCGACGCCGGCCTCAAGATGCGCGACATCGACGCGGTGTTCGGCGTGTCAGCGGTCCACGGCATGCCCTCGGTCACCATCTCCGAGTATCTCGGCATCAAGCCGCGCTATTCCGACGGCAGCATGATCGGCGGCTCGTCGGTGGTCGCGCACATGCTGATGGCGACCATGGCGATCCGCGCCGGACAGTGCTCGACCGCGCTCATCGTCTACGGGTCGAACCAGAAGAGCGCCTCGGGCCGCCTCGTCTCGTCGACGGCGGAGTTCAATCCGTACGAGCAGCCCTACAAGCCGCGCTTCCCGATCACCGCCTACGCGCTGGCCGCCTCGCGGCACATGCACCAGTACGGCACGACGCGCCGGCAGCTGGCCGAGGTGGCGGTCGCCGCACGCGGCTGGGCCAACCTCAACCCCGAAGCCTTCATGCACGGGCCGATGACCATCGACGACGTGCTGAACGCGCGCATGGTCTGCGACCCGTTCGGGCTGCTCGACTGCTGCCTCGTCACCGACGGCGCCGGCGCGCTCGTCGTGGTCGCGCGCGAGCGGGCGAAGGACTTCCCCAAGAAGCCCGTCTATTTCCTCGGTGGCGCCATGGCGCACTGGCACCGCTCGATCATGCAGATGCCCGACCTGACCGTGTCGGCGGCCGCGGAGTCCGGCCCGCGCGCCTTCGCCATGGCGGGCATGGAGCCGGCCGACATGGACGTGCTCGAGCTCTACGACGCGTTCACCATCAACACGATCCTCTTCCTCGAGGATCTGGGATTCTGCCCGAAGGGCGAGGGCGGACGCTTCGTCGAGGGCGGCCGGATCGCACCCGGCGGCAGCCTGCCGGTCAACACCAACGGCGGCGGCCTGTCCTGCGTGCATCCCGGCATGTACGGCGCCTTCATCCTGGTCGAGGCGGTGCGCCAGCTCCGCGGCGAGGCGGGCGACCGGCAGGTCAAGGACGCGGAGACGGCCATCGTCCACGGCAATGGCGGCGTGCTGTCGAGCCAGGTCACGACCATCCTCGGCACCGAGGCGACGCTCTAGAAGAAGCGGGAGGAGACGCCATGGCGATGATGCTGGAGGGCAAGGTTGCCCTGGTGACCGGTGCGGGCGGCGGCATCGGTCGCGAGATCGCGAAAATGATGGCGAGCCGCGGCGCCCGCGTCGTCGTCAACGACGTCGGCGCATCGGTCGGCGGCGAGGGCTCGGACCAGGGCCCGGGCGCGGAGACGGTCGAGGCGATCCGCGCGGCCGGCGGGCAGGCTGTGCTCAACACCGACAGCGTTACCGACCGCAAGGGCGCGGAGACGATGGTGCGTACGGCGATCGAGGCGTTCGGGCGCATCGACATCGTCGTCAACAACGCCGGCATCCTGCGCGACCGCATCTTCCACCGCATGACCGAGGACGAGTGGGACGCGGTCATCGCCGTGCATCTGAAGGGCAGCTTCAATGTCAGCCGGGCGGCCGCCAACCACTTCAAGGAGCAGGAGTCGGGCGCCTTCGTCCACATGACGTCGACCTCGGGCCTGATCGGCAATTTCGGCCAGGCGAACTATGCCGCGGCCAAGCTCGGCATTGTCGGCCTGTCGCGCTCGATCGCGCTCGACATGGCGCGCTTCAACGTGCGCTCCAACTGCATCTCGCCCTTCGCCTGGAGCCGCATGATCGGCTCCATCCCGACCGACACGCCCGAACAGCAGGCGCGCGTCGAGAAGCTGAAGCAGATGACGCCCGACAAGATCGCGACCATGGCGGTCTACCTCGCCTCGGACGCGGCCAGGGAGATCACCGGGCAGATCGTAGCGGTGCGCAACAACGAGGTGTTCCTGATGAGCCAGCCGCGGCCGGTGCGCAGCCTGCACCGTGCGGGCGGCTGGACGCCGGAGACGCTGGCGGAGCAGATGGGCCCGGCCTTCCGGTCGAGCCTGACGCCGCTCGAGCGCACCGCCGACGTGTTCTCCTGGGACCCCGTCTGAGAGGAGGACGCCATGGCGATCGACTACGACCGGCTGATGGCCCGCAAGTTCCCCGAGCGGCGCCACACCTACACCCGCAAGGACAGCATCCTCTACGCGCTCGGCATCGGTCTCGGCGCCGACCCGATGGATGCGGGCGAGCTGCGCTACGTCTACGAGGACGGGCTCGCCGCATTCCCGACGATGGCCGTCGTGCTGGGCTATCCCGGCTTCTGGATGAAGGAGCCCGACAGCGGCATCGACTGGGTGCGTGTCGTCCATGGCGAGCAGGGTCTGACCTTGCACGCCGCCGTCCCGGCCGAAGGCACCGTCATCGGCCGCACGCGCATCACCCATGTCATCGACAAGGGCAAGGACAGGGGCGCGCTCGTCATCACCGAGCGCACCGTGACGGATGCGGCGAACGACACGCTGATCGCGAGCATCGTCCACACCACTTTCTGTCGTTCCGAGGGCGGCTTCGGCGGGCCGGCCGTCGCCTCGCCCTCTCCGCACCGCCTGCCGGAAACGGCACCCGAGACCCATTGCGACATCGCAACCCTGCCGCAGGCGGCGCTGATCTACCGCCTTTCGGGCGACGACAACCCGCTGCACGCCGATCCTGCGGTTGCCAAACAGGCGGGCTTCCCGCGGCCGATCCTGCACGGCCTCGCCACCTACGGCGTCGCCGCGCATGCCGTCATGAAGACCTTCTGCGCGATGGACCCGGCGCGCCTGAAGGGCTTCGACGTGCGCTTCTCCGCCCCCGTCTACCCGGGCGAGACGGTGCGCACGGAGATGTGGCGATCGGGCGACGTCGTCTCGTTCCGTGCCCGGGTGCTGGAGCGCGACGTCGTGGTGCTGAACAACGGCAAGGCGGTCGTCGCCTGAACCCGTGCTGCGGCTCGACCATCTGACGGTCATCGCGCCCACGCTGGCCGAGGGTGTGGCGCATGTCCGCGCCTGCCTCGACCTCGACGTGCCATTCGGCCAGCGCCACGCCTACATGGGCACCTGGAACCACCTGCTGCAGCTGGGCGGCACCGTCTACCTGGAGATCGTGGCGCTCGACCCCGAGGCCGAACGCCCCCGCCGCCGGCGCTGGTTCGGCCTCGACGACCAGGCGAAGGTCCGGCGCGACTGGGATGACGGACGCCGCCTGCGCGGCTGGGTCGCCGGCACCGACGCGATCGACGCCGTCCTCGCCGGTCGCGAGGAGATCTTCGGCGAGAAGGTGCCGCTTCCGGCGGTCGACCCAGCCTTCGACTTCGCCATACGAGGCGACGGCGCGCTGCCGCTCGACGGTGCCGCCCCCTCGATCATCGACCGCCGCGGCAAGCCGCGCTCCATGGCGACGATGGCCGACCTCGGCGCGCGGCTGCGTTCCTTCTCGCTCGCGCACCCCGATCCGGAGATGGTGTCGGCCCTCTACGGCGCGCTCGCCATCGACCGGCCGCCGGCGATCGCCCATGGCCCGGCGCTCGCCTATCGCGCGCTGATCGAGACGCCATCCGGCCGACGCCTGCTGGCCTGAGCCCCGCGCCTGCGCGCAACGCTGCGAGGCGAAAGACCGGAACGAGCGAGCGGTCGCGAGATTCGCGTTGACCGAAGGTCGGTCGGCGGTTTGCAGTGCGCGCTCGCTCGCAAGGATGGAGATGAGGCATGTCCGGAGGATCGCGGACTCTCGGCTGGATGCTGTCGGCGGTGCTGACGGTCGGCGTCGCGACGATGGCGGCCGCACAGGAGCAGCCGGTGCGCGGCGGGACGTTGCGCATCACCGTGCCCGAGCCGGTGATGCTGACCGGCGCCTTCAACTCGGCCGGGCAGATCTATGTCGTGTCGCCCAAGATCCACGACGGCCTCGTCTCCTACGACGCGGACTTCAAGCTGCAGCCGCAGCTCGCCACGGCATGGGCGGTCAGCAGCGATGGCAAGGAGATCCGCTTCACGCTGCGCCCGAACGTGCGCTGGCACGACGGCAAGCCCTTCACCTCCGACGACATCGCCTTCTCCGCAATGAAGGTGTGGAAGGTCGCCCATCCGCGCGGCCGCTCGATCTACGCCCATCTGGAGGCGGTCGACACGCCGGACCCGCTGACCGCCGTCTTCCGCTTCAGCCAGCCGGCACCTTACATCCTGAGTGCCTTGTTCTCGGCGGAATCGCAGCCGGTGCCCAAGCACATCTACGACGGCACCGACCTCGCCACGAACCCGAACAACGTGGCGCCGGTCGGCACCGGCCCGTTCAAGTTCACCCGGTGGGAGCGTGGGCAGTATGTCCAGCTCGACCGCAACCCGGACTACTGGGATCAGGGCAAGCCCTATCTCGATCGCGTCGTCTTCCGCTTCATCCCCGATCCGGGCGCACGCACGGTCGCCTTCGAGACGGGCGAGATCGACGCGGGTGCCGGCATCCCCGTGCCGCTCAATGATGCGCGGCGGCTGGCCGGCATGCCCAACATGCAGGTGCATCTGGAGGGCGACGAGGCGATCAACGCCCAGACGTTTCTGGAGTTCAACCTGCGCCGGCCGCTGTTCCAGGACGTGCGCGTGCGGCGCGCCATCGCGCACGCCGTCGACAGGAGCTTCATCGCGCGCAACGTCTATTTCAACTTCGCCACCCCGGCGACCGGCCCTGTCTCGAAGGACCTGAAGCGCTTCTACACCGCCGATGTGCCGGCCTATGCCTATGATCCGGCGCTCGCCCAGAAGCTGCTGGACGAGGCCGGCCTCAAGCGCGGCGCGGACGGCATCCGCGCGCGCATCACCCACGACCCGCTGCCCGGCAACGAGTTCTACGTGCGCACGGCCGAGTATTTCCGCCAGGCGATGCAGCGCATCGGGATCGCAGTGGAAATCCGCAGCGCCGATTTCGCCACCTGGTACCGGCGCATCTACACCGACAACGACTTCGACACGTCGAACTACGCCGCCTTCAACCTCGCCGATCCGACGATGGGCGTGCAGCGCTTCTACTGGTCGAAGAACATCGTGAAGGGCGTCGCCTTCTCGAACGGCTCGGGCTACGCCGATGCCGACGTCGACCGTGCCTTCGAGGCAGCCGCGATCGAGGTCGACCCCGTCAAGCGGGCGGCGCAGTTCCACCAGATGCAGAAACTGGTGATGCGCGACGTGCCGAACGTTCCGCTCGTCGACCTCGAATGGCTGTCGGTGACCAACCGCAAGGTCCACAACATGGTGGTGCCGCCGCTCGGCCCGCACGGCAACTTCGCCGACACCTGGATCAAGCCGTAGCCGCCGCAGCCGGCTTCGCCATGGCCCGCGTCGCCCGGTTCCTCGCCCGCCGCGTCGTGCAGGCGGCGGGCGTCGTGCTGGGCATCGCCGTCATCAACTTCCTGCTCGTCCACATGGCACCCGGCGACGCGGTCGAGGTGCTGGCGGGCGAGGCAGGCGGTGCGGGCGATCCCGGCTACGTCGCCCGGCTGCGCGCCCGTTTCGGGCTCGACCGGCCGCTGTGGGAACAGCTCTTCCTCTATCTCTGGAACGTCGTGCGCCTCGACTTCGGCTACTCGTTCCGCCACGGCACCGATGTGCTCGACCTCATCCTCGCTCGCGTGCCCGCGACGCTGCTGCTGATGGTCTCCAGCATCGCGGCTGCCTTCGCCATGGGCCTGCTGCTGGGCGTGGCGGCGGCGCGCCGGGTCAACACCATCGTCGACAACGCGATCGCGCTGGTGGCGCTGCTCTCCTACGCGATCCCGCTGTTCTGGCTGGGGCTGATGCTGATCGTGCTGTTCTCGGTCGTGCTCGGCTGGCTGCCGTCCGGCGGCATCAGCACCGTCGGCGTCGATCAGGCGGGCCTCGCCTATGTCGTCGACGTGGCGCGCCACGCCGTGCTGCCGACGGTGACGCTCACCCTCTTCTACATGGCCGTCTACACCCGCCTGATGCGCGCCTCGATGCTGGAGGTGACGGGCCAGGACTTCGTGCGCACCGCCCGCTCCAAGGGCCTGTCGGAGCGCAAGGTGATCTGGCGCCACGTGCTGAAGAACGCCCTGCTGCCGATGGTGACGATGATCGGCATGCAGGTGGGCTCGCTGCTCGGCGGCGCCGTCATGGTCGAGATGGTGTTCGGCTGGCCCGGCCTCGGCCGCCTCGCCTTCGAGGCGATCCTGGCGCGCGACCTGAACCTGCTGCTGGGTATCCTGCTCATGTCTTCGGTGCTGGTGATCGTCGTGAACATGCTGGTCGACCTCGCCTATGCGTGGCTCGATCCGCGTATCGCGGTGCGCTGAGGCGGGCGATGGGCTTCTGGCGGCGGTTCTCGCGGCGCTGGGCCTCGGTGCTGGGCCTCGTCCTGCTGGCGGCGGTGATCGCCGGCGCCCTGGCGGCGCCGATCCTCTTCCCCGGCGACCCCTGGGACATGGCGGGCGCACCCTACTCGTGGCCGGGCGAGGACCCCTTGTTCCCGCTCGGCACGGACACGCTGGGGCGTGACGTGGCGGCCGGCCTCTTCCACGGCGCCCGCGTCTCGCTGCTGGTCGGCATCGCGGCGACCGCTGCCGCACTCGGCATCGGCATCCTGGTGGGTGCGGCCGCCGGCTACTACGGCGGCATCGTGGACGACGCGCTGATGCGGGTGACGGAGGTCTTCCAGACCATCCCCAACTTCATCTTCATCATCGTGCTGGTGGTGATCTTCAAGCCGTCCGTCGCGACCATCGTGCTGGCGATCAGCGCCGTCTCGTGGCCGTCGCTCGCACGCCTCGTGCGCGCGGAGTTCCTCACCCTTCGCCAGCGCGAGTTCGTACAGTCCTGCCGGCTCATCGGCATGGGCGACGCGCGGATCATCCTGGGCGAAATCCTGCCGAACTGCCTCGCCCCCGTGATCGTGACCGCTTCGATCATGGTGGCGACCGCGATCCTGATCGAGGCCGGCCTCTCCTTCCTCGGCCTCGGCGACCCCAACGTCATGAGCTGGGGCACGATGATCGGGGCGGGACGCACCTCGCTGCGCAACGCCTGGTACCTGACGGCGATCCCCGGCCTCGCCATCGTCGTCACCGTGCTCGCCCTCAACCTCGTCGGCGAGGGCCTCAACGACGCCTTCAATCCACGCCTCAGGCCGCGCACGGCCGGGAGATGACAACATGACCGAACGGGCTTCCGACCGCGTCGTCCTGGTGACCGGCGGCACCGGCAACCTCGGCGCGGAGATCTGCCGCCAGGCCGCCGCCGCGGGCTGGCGCGTCGCCTTCGTCTACCGCAGCAACAAGGCCAAGGCCGAGGCGCTGGCGGGCGAGATCGGCGGCCTGGCGATCGCCGCGGACATCACCAGGGACGAAGGCTGCCGCGCGGCGGTCGACGCGACGCTCGCCCGCTGGGGCCGCATCGACGCGCTCGTCAACAACGCCGCCACCACGAAGTTCGTCGCGCACAACGATCTCGACGGACTGATGGCCGAGGACTTCGCGGCGATCTTCGCGATGAACGTGACCGGTCCCTTTCAGATGATCCGTGCCGCCGCCCCGGCGCTGCGCGACAGCGGCGACGGCTCGGTCGTCAACGTCTCCTCGGTGGCCGCCACCCAGGCGACCGGCAGCTCGATCGCCTACGGTGCCTCCAAAGCCGCCCTCGACGTCATGTCGCGGGCGCTGGCGCGCGTGCTGGGACCGGAGATCCGCGTCAACGTCGTCTCGCCCGGCTTCATCGAGGGCGAGTGGCTGCGCCAGGGCTGGGGCGACGCGCGCTATGAGGACGTGCGCGCCAAGACCGCCGAGCGCACGCCCTTGAAGCGCGCCGGAGCGCCCGAGCACATGGCCGAGGTCATCGTCTGGCTGCTGTCCGGCGGAAAGCACGTCACCGGCGAGATCATCACCGTCGACGGCGGCGCGCGGCTGGGCGCCGGGCCGCCGGCCAAGCTGCGCCGCCCCGGGGCGGCGGCGTGACCCTCGCCGCGCTCGAGGCCGAGGCGCGCCGCCAGCTCGCCCTCTTCAATTATCCTTCGCGCGACTGGGTGATGCATCGCCGGGTCGGCGATGCCGTCGTCCCCGACGTCGTGATCGTCGGCGCGGGGCAGAATGGCATCGCCGCGGCCGTCGCCCTGATGCGCGAGAAGATCAGGAGCTTCGTCCTCCTCGACCAGGCCGAGGCGGGGCGCGAGGGGCCGTGGGTCACCTATGCGCGCATGCGCACGCTGCGCACCATCAAGGAGCTGACCGGCCCGGACGCCGGCCTGCCGGCCTTGAGTTTTCCCGACTGGTTCATCGCCCAATGGGGCGCCGACGCCTGGCGCGACCTGGTCCGCATCCCCAAGCGGATGTGGATGGACTATCTCGACTGGCTCCGGCGCTACCTCGCCATCCCCGTCGAGAACGATGCGCGCGTCGTCGACATCGCGCCCGACGGCAATCTGGTGGCCGCTACGACCGCGGACGGCCGCCGCTTCCTCGGGCGGCGGCTGGTGCTGGCGACAGGAATCGACGGGTTCGGCGAGAAGCGGGTGCCGCCAGAAGTCGCGCGCCTGCCGCGGCGCCTCTGGGCGCACAGCGCCGACGACATCGACTTCGCACCACTCGCCGGCCGCCGCGTCGGCGTGCTGGGCGCCGGTGCATCGGCCTTCGATAACGCCGCGACCGCGCTGGAAGGGGGGACCGCCGCGGTCGACCTGCATGTCCGCCGCCCTGCCATCCCCGGGGTGAACAGCCTGCGCTGGATGGAGTTCGCCGGACTGATGCGCAACTTCGCGGAGCTGAGCGACCTGCATCGCTGGCGCTTCATGCGCCGCGTCTTCGACCTGCCGGTGCCGCCGCCCGCCCATTCGATCGAGCGCTGCACGCGCCATCCGAACTTCACGATCCGGCTGGCCAGTCCATGGCTCGACGCGGCGCCCTCGGGGAACGGGGTGCGCGTGCGCACACCGGCCGGCGACCACGACTACGACTTCCTGATCGCGGCCACCGGCTTCTCGGTCGATCTCGACCGCCGGCCGGAGCTGGCCCGCATCGTGGCGGCCGCCGCGCGCTGGTCGGACCGCTTCCGGCCGCCGCCCGGCGAGGAACAGCCGGTCATCGGCGCCCATCCCTATATCGGCCGTCGCTTCGAGTTCGTTCCGCGGCGCCCGGCCGATGCCTGGGTCGCGCGCATCCATGCCTATGGCGTCGCCGCCGTGCCCAGCGTCGGCCCGGTCTGTGCCGGGATCAACGGCATGCCCTACGGCGTGCAGCGCCTCGCCCAGGGGATCGGCCGCAGCCTCTTCCTGGAGGACGCCGACCGCTACCTCGCCGCCTTCCTCGCCTTCGAGGACCAGGAGCTGAAGCAGCCGCCCGTTACGGGCTGATCGCGATCCCCTGGCAGCGCCGCAGCACGAACACGCGGATGGCGCCCGAGAGATTGCCGGTGCGCCTGCGGTCGATGTCGGCGATCAGTCCCGCGACCGACCGGCCATCGGCTTCCGCGATGGCGCGCAGCGCCTCCCAGAAGGCGGCTTCCATCGAGACGCTGGTACGGTGCCCGGCGATGACGACGGAGTGCTTGCGCAG
>JBFWXJ010000076.1:0-17810 GCA_050187535.1 Alphaproteobacteria bacterium
CCTTGCGCGCCGGCTGCCCGGCTTCGCCTTCGTCGATGGCGTGGCCGGATTCGGCGAGCTCGGGTTCGCGGTGACGCAGGCGGAGGCGGGCGATCCGATCGGCGACTACCGGTCGACGCGGGGCCTGTGGAAGCGCCTCGGCCTCGCCCTCGTGGACGGCGAGAGGCAGCGCCGGTTTACGGACCCCGAGAAGGCGGCGGCGCACGGGTACTCGCCCCGTCGGCGCGCGGAGGTGCATGCCTGCATCGGTGAGCCGCTGCTGCGTGCGCAATGGCGTGGCGAGCGCGAGGGCGTGCCAGCCCATCCGATCGGCCCCTACGGCGAGGCCTATGGCACCAAGCGGGCCGAGTATGTCGATCGCGGCTGGGGGCCCGGTCACGCCCACATGGCGGCGCTCCGCTACATGACGAAGCTGTTGATCCGCGACCTGCGCGCGGCGTGGCGGCGAGAGGCGGCCCATGGCGAGAAGTAAGGCGCCGCTCGGCTCCGTCCTCGACCTGGTGCAGCCCGATCATCCGTACTGGCCGGCGATGGCGCAGCCGCTGCTCGATGCGGTGGGGCAGCAGGCGAAGATCGCGAAGGATGCCGGGCGGGAGCGGCGGCGCGAGCTGCGCGAGCGGGACGTCGACCACGCGCTGCGCACCCGCGGGCGGACGATCAAGCCGACGGCCGAAAGGGAGTCGAAGGCCGACGTCGCGACGGCCTGGATCGTCGACCGCTACCGCAAGCGGGGCGAACTGACGAAGGCGCAGGCCAACGCGGCGGAGACGCTCCGGACCGATTATCTGCACGGCCACGGCGGTGCGGTGATCGGGCGCCTCGTCGCCAGCTACCACGATGCGCCGCCCCCGGCCGGCGGGCCGTTCAGCCCGCCGTACACGGCGGCCGAGGGTCGAGCCTGCTATGAGGCGGCGATCGAGGCGGTCGGACCGACGCTGGCGCCGATCCTCGTGCACGTCGTGATCGACAACGAAGCGGCTGCCAGCTTCCCGGGCTTGACCACCACCGCGCGCAGCGCGACCGCAACCGCCGGCCTCGTGACGCTGCGCCTGGCCCTGGACGCACTCGTCCGGCACTACGGGACGACGTAGGGGTGGACATCGGGACGGGGCTCAAGCCCTTGATGGTGCCGGCAACGCATTGAATTCGGCTGGCGCCGGGGTGGACATCGGAAGGCGCAACCGGCTGTGGCGCAACGACGATTCGCCGCCGAATGGGATTATCCCATTGCAGGACGACGCCACATATTGACCGCAAGTCCGAGTAGAGGTACTAGATCGAGCGTTGCTCAGACGTGCGCCCGCGCCGAACCGGCCGCGGGCGCCGTCGTTTCAGGCCACCTTCTTCGGTCGCCCCGCTGCCCGACGCGGCTTGTAGAGGGCGGCGAATAGCGAGTGGTCGGCCTTCAGCGCATGGCAGGCGATCTGAAGCGCGGTTGGGGCGCTCGCGGTACCCGCCTTCAATGCGCTCCACGTCGATTGCGCAACGCCGAGCAGGTCGGCCGCTTCCCGGTTCGACAGGACCATTTCACTCTGCCAAGCGGCGAAATCCCGCGCCTCCATCGGACGCTGCCGCTCGGCGATCAACTCGATGTGGTCAGTGTCGATCGCCAGGTCGTCGTCGTCACCCCAGGCCACGGCCAGGCCGTGGTCGATGATGCGGGGCTTCGAGAACACGGCCTCGGCCATAAGGGCATGGAAGGGTGCGGGACCGGTCTCGATCCATCCCGCCAGTTCGACGCGTGCTGCGCCACCACCTCGCCACTGCACCACCAGGACCAGGCCGGGCTCGGTGCCGACCTTCGCCACCCGCTTCGACGGGCGGCCGCTGTTCGTCTCGTTCGTCATCGTCTACTCCACCTTGAGGTGCGGGTTGCGGCGGTTCCACTCGGCATAGAGCGCCGGGCGGTTCTCGGCGGCCCACTCCAGGACCCAAAGCGCCTTCTTCGGAAGCGAGCCACGCAGCACCTTCAGCGTCTCGATCTCGACCTGGGCAGCGACATCCGGGCCGACGACGTGGAAGTGCGGCGGGTTGTGGTCGTTGCCCCGAACCACGATCTCAACCTTGCTGCGCTTGGGGAACCGAGCCATCACCGCCTCGCTGCTGACTGAGAAAATATACTCCGCACGGCGGATATCGTCAATAAATATCTCCGCACTACGGACAATATTTATGGAGCGCCGATGGCTGGCCAGCTGCGAGGTGTACGCTTCACGATCCCATGGTGGTGGCGCCCGCTCGTGATCGCGGCCGCAGTCGTCTACCGCCTCGGGTTCCGCCTCGACGTCGACCGCTTCATCGCCTTTGCCCAGCGGCACGTAACCGTCACGCCCGCGAAGGCCAACAGGAAGCCCACTGAGAGGCGCTGCGTCTGAGGGGTCGGCGGCCGGCGCCGAGGCCATCAGGCGCGCGCCGCGCTGGCCCCATCCACCGCGCCGCGCGGCGGCGATGGTTGCTCGCGTCGGGTCCTTCCCCGGCCCGCCGCGATACGGGTAGCAAAGCCGCGCGGGTTCGCTAGCGACAGGGGTCGAAAAAGGGGTTGTTGATGGGCAAAACGCGCCCTCGCGGCCTGTCCAAGAGCGAGATCGCTCGAAAGCTCGGCGTTTCGTCGACCCTCATCAGCAATCTGACGCTGCGCGGCGTGATCCCCACACTGCCGGACGGCAAGGTGAGCCTCGCGACCGCGCGGAAGGTGCTGGACGCCCGCAAGCGGCAGAAGCGCACGCGCCAGCCCAGGCAGGTGTCGCAGGTCGAGGCGGAACGCCGGAAGGCCGTAGCACTCGCCGAGAAGCACGAGCTCGACCTGCGGGAGCGGTCTGGCGAGCTGGTCAACGCGGCCGCGGTGCGCAAGCGGGTGTTCGACCTGGCGCGGATCGACCGCGACGCATGGTTGTCCTGGCCGACGCGGGTCGGCGCGCAGATGGCGGCCGCGCTCGGCGTCGAGGCCGGCGTGATGACCTCGGAGCTGGAGCGGCATGTTCGACAGCACCTCGAGGAGCGAGCCGCCGCCCGATCCGTGGACGCAGCAGGCGATCGCGGTGGTCGACCTGGCATGGGGCCAGGGAACACGGCCCGATCCGTCCCTGACGGTCTCCGAGTGGGCTGACGAATACCGGCGGCTCAGCCCGAAGTCGGCCTCCGAGCCGGGCAAGTGGCGGACGGTCCGCACGCCGTACCTGCGCAAGATCATGGACGCGCTCTCGGCCTCGTCGCCGGTCGTCCGCGTGGCGCTGATGAAGGGGGCGCAGCTCGGCGGCACCGAAGCCGGGTTCAACTGGATCGGCTACGTCATCCATCACGCGCCGGGGCCGATGCTCGCGGTGCAACCGACGACGTCGACGGCCAAGCGCAACTCGAAGCAGCGTATCGCCCCGATGATCGCGGAGACCCCGGAGTTGGCCGACCTGGTCAGCGAGGCGCGGGCCCGCGACAGCGGCAACACGCTTCTGGCGAAAGAATTCCCCGGCGGGATCCTGGTGCTGGCCGGGGCGAACAGCGCGGCGGACCTGCGCTCGATGCCGGCCCGCTACCTCTTCCTCGACGAGGTCGACGCGTACCCTGGTGACGTCGACGGCGAGGGCGACCCGATCGCCCTTGCCGAGGCGCGCAGCCGGACCTTCAGCCGCAGGAAAGTGCTGATGGTGTCGACCCCGACGATCGACGGCCGGTCACGCATCCAGCGGGAGCACGCCGCCGCCGCGACGCGCTGGACGTATCAGGTTCCGTGCCCCACCTGCGGCACGTTCCAGGCACTGCGCTTCCAGCAGCTGCGATGGACGGGAAGCGACCCGCGGACGGCGCGCTACATCTGCGAGGCCTGCGAGGCGTCGCTCGGCGACGAGCACAAGACCGAGATGCTGGAGCGGGGCGACTGGTTCCCGGACGGCGACCCGAACAGCACGTCCTGGGCCTTCCACCTGTCGTCGCTCTATTCGCCGGTCGGCTGGCTGTCCTGGGTCGAGATCGCGACGGCATGGATCGCAGCCCAGGGCGACCAGGAGCTGCTCAAGACCTTCGTCAACACGATCCTGGCCGAGACCTGGAAGGAGAAGGCCGAGGCGCCGGAGTGGCAGCGGCTCTACGACCGCCGCGAAGAATGGCCCTTCGGCACTGTGCCATCCGGCGTCCTCTTCCTCACCGCCGGCGTAGACGTCCAGGCCGACCGCATCGAGGTCAGCATCTGGGGCTGGGGCCGGGCCAAGGAATCGTGGCTGGTCGAGCACCGCGTCCTGATGGGGGACACGGCCCGCGCAGAGGTGTGGGACGACCTGCAGGCGATGATCGTCGAGGTCTGGCCGACGGCATCCGGCGTCGAGATGCGGCTGCTGCGCGTCGCGGTCGACAGCGGCCATGCCACGACGCAGGTCTACGATTTCGCGCGGCTCCGCGGCGCCGTCATGGCGGTCGACGGCCGCGACCGTCTCTCCGCGATCCTGGGCCAGGTCTCGCGTATCGACACGAACCGCGCCGGGAAGAAGGTGCCCGGCGTCAACCTCTGGCCGGTCGGTGTCAGCATCGCCAAGGCCGAGCTCTATGGCTGGCTGCGCCTCGACCGGCCGACGGACGAGAGCGGCGATCCGTTTCCGGCCGGCTATGTCCACCTCTCGAAGTGGACGACAGAGGAGCAGGTGAAGCAGCTCGTCGCCGAGCGCCTGGTCACGAGGAAGGTGAAGGGCTTCTCGCGCACCGAGTGGCAGAAGATGCGCGAGCGCAACGAGGTGCTGGACTGCCGGAACTACGCCCGCGCGGCCGCTGCCGCCGTGGGCCTCGACCGCTTCAAGGAAGGCGATTGGATCGCGCTGGAGCGGGCCCTCGGCATCGAGCCGGCAACGGAGCCGAAACCGCCCGACCCCGCGCTCGATCCACCGCCGGCGAAGCCGCCGACCGCTCCGACCACCCCATCGGACCGCCGGCGCGGCGACTGGCTCGGCGACAGGAGGAAGTCATGGCTGCAGCGCTGAATGCGCCCGCCCCCGATGCGCCCCGCGTCCCGGCGATCGGCCCCGACGGCACGCTGAATAACATCGTCCTGGAGAACCCCCAGGCCGCGAGCGTCACGCCGAACGTCCTGGCGAGCGCCGCGCGTGGGCTGCCGATGGTGCGCTGGGGCGCACACGAGGGCCGGGACGCCGTCATCGTCGGGACCGGCCCATCATTGGAGCGCCGCGAGAACTGGCGGGCGATCAAGCGGGCGGCCGAGCGCGGCGCCGTCGTCTATGCGCTGAAGGGGGCGGCGACGCTGCTGCGTGGCCACGGCATCCCGGTTCACTACGTCGCGAGCTGCGACCCGGTCACGGACGAGATCGACAAGATGCCGATCGTTCCGGGCGCCACGTACCTGCTGGCGTCGTGCTGCTGCCCCGGCCTCTACGACAAGATCCTGGGCGCCGGGTGCCCGGTCGAGGTCTACCACTCCTTCATGGGTGCCGCGCCCGGCCCCTGGCGGTCGGAGTCCGACTTCTACGCCCACCACTTCGGCGGCGATGGCTGGATCGCGACCGGCGGCACCACCGTCGCGAATCGCATCCTCGATGTCGCCCTCGACCGGCACGGCGTCCGCCGCGTGACCATGACCGGCGTCGACTTCGGGTCCCGCAACCGCGAGGCGCACTATGCCCGGGGCAGTCTCGGCGCCCATGGCCGCGGCGTCATCATTGTGCAGGACGGCGGCGCGCTCGACGGCCGGACCTGGTTCACCCAGCCGACGCTGATGATCGCGGCCATCCACGTCGCGAAGCTGATCCTCGTCGGCGTCGTCGAGGTCGTCGGCGACAGCCTCGCGGTCGCTTTCGCCAGGCGGCCGGACCAGATGAACGAGGCCGTCCGGGGCGTCATGTAATGGCCTGGACCCAGTCCGATCTCGACGCCCTCGATCGCGCGCTGAAGAGTGGCGCGCGCCGCGTCACCTATGGCAGCGGCAACGGCCGGAAGGAGGTCGAATACCACACGGTCGACGAGATGATGCGCCTGCGCGCTTCCATGCAGGCGGAGATCGCTGCTGCGACCGGCGCCGACCCGCCGCCGCGATATTCGTTCGCCGGCTTCCGGCGCGGGTGACCGGGTGAACTGGCTCGACCGCACCATCGAATGGGTGTCGCCGGCGCGCGGCCTCGCCCGAGCCCGGGCGCGCGCCGCGACGCGGCTGGTGCGCGGCTACGACGGCGCCAAGCACGGCCGCCAGACCGACGGCTGGTGGACGCAAGGAACCTCGGCGAACGCCGAGATCGGCCCGAAGCTGGCGATCCTGCGCGACCGGATGCGGGACCTCGACCGCAACAACCCGCTGGTTCGCCGTGCCGTCGCCATCCTCGCCGGCAACATCGTCGGCACCGGCATCCTGCCGACCGCGCAGGGCCGCTCCGCCACGCGCGCCATGACGGCCTTCGCGGAGTGGTCGCCGCGGGCCTGCGACGTCGACGGCCGCTGCGACGACTACGGCATCCAGCTGCTCGCGGTCCGCACGATGATCGTCTCGGGCGAATCGCTGGTCCGCCGGCTTCCGCGGCGGCCCGGGGAGATGGCGGGCGCGGTGCCGCTCCAGCTGCAGGTGCTGGAGCCCGACTATTTCGACATGGCGAAGACGGAGGAGCTGTCGGACGGCGGCCGGATCATCCAGGGCGTCGAGTTCGATGCCCGCGGCCGGCGCGTCGCCTACTGGCTCTTCGACCACCACCCAGGCGACGCCGCCGTGTCGCTGGCGAAGCTGTCTTTCATCAGTCGGCGCGTCCCGGCCGAGGACATCGTCCACCTCTACCGCGTCGAGCGCCCCGGCCAGATCCATGGCGTGCCCTGGCTCGCGGCCGTGATCACCGAGACGCGCGAGATCGCCGACTACAGCGAGGCGGAGATCGTCCGCAAGAAGATCGAAGCCTGTGTCGTCGGCTTCGTGACGTCGGACGAGAGCGGCACCGGCGCGGCCCTGGCCCCGGTGAAGACCGACGCCGACGGCAACCAGGTAGAGACGTTCGAGCCTGGCCTCATCCAGCGGCTGAAGCCGGGCGAAGGGATCGAGTTCAACAATCCGGCCCCCTCGTCCGGTGCCACCGACTTCCTGAAGATGCGCCATCGCATGGTCGCGGTCGGCGCTGGCGTCACCTATGAGCAGCTGACGGCCGATCTCTCGGGGGTCAACTACAGCAGTTACCGCGCCGGCCACCTCGACTTCCGTCGCGAGATCGAGACGGCGCGCTGGCAGATCGTCATCCCGATCCTTTGCGAGACGATCTGGTCGTGGTTCGTCGACGCCGCCTGGATGGCAGGTGCCGTGCCGACCGACGAGATCGCAGCGAAGTGGTCGCCGCAGCGCTTCGAATCGGTCGAGCCGCAGAAGGACGCCGAGGCGGACCTTCTCGAAATCCGCATGGGCACCAAGACCTGGGAGCAGGCCGTCGCCGAGCGCGGCTACGACCCCGACGAGCAGCTGGCGGCGATGGCCGCCTGGCTGAAGAAGCTGGACGACGCCGGCATCGTGCTGGACGTCGACCCGCGCCGGCAGGCCCGCAACGGAAATCCCGCCGCCAAGGCGGCCGGACAGCAGGCGGAAGCCCAGCCCGCCACCTGAGGAGGCTCCATGCCCGATGCGATCACGCGTGACCTGCCGATGCAGGTCCGGGCGGGCACGTTCACGCCCGCGTCGATCGACGAGGAGAAGCGCACCATCGACCTCGTCTGGACGACGGGCGCCCGCGTCCGCCGCTTCGACTGGTGGAACGGCCGCGTCTACGACGAGGAGCTGGCGGTCGACGAGAAGTCGATCGACCTCTCCCGCCTCAACGGCGGGGCGCCCCTCCTCGACACGCACGGCACCTGGCGGCTCGGCAGCATCCTCGGCGTCGTCGAGCGGGCCTGGATCGAGAAGGGCGAAGGCCACGCCACGGTGCGCTTCTCGGAGCGCGCCGACCTGGCGCCGGTCTGGCAGGACGTCCGCGGCGGCATCATCCGCAACGTTTCCGTCGGCTACCAGGTGCGGAAATACAAGGTGACCGAGGAAGAGGGAAAGCCGCCGGTCTACCGCGCCGTCGACTGGCAGCCCCACGAGCTCAGCCTCGTCCCCGTCGGGGCCGACGCGGGCGCAGGGACCCGCGCCGAGGGCGGCGATCGCCGCCATCCCTGCGAGTTCGTCCATGACCGGGCACCCGCCCACACGAAGGAGACCGACATGACCGAAAAGACCCCGGCGGGCGGCGGGTCGCCCGCCGACGATTCCGTCACCGGCGGCGACGCCGCCCGCAACACTCCTGCTACTCCCCCGGCCGGCCAGCCGGCGGCGGGGCAGTCGGCGGCCGATGCCGCGGCCGCCGCGGTCGCGGCCGAGCGCACCCGTGCGGCCGAAGTCCGCAAGCTCGGCACCAAGGCCGGCATGGACGCGGGCGAGATCGACGCCATGGTCAACGACGGTCTGACCGTCGAGCAGGCGCGCATCCGCGCCTTCGACGCCATGGCCGCCCGCGCGGAAGCGGCACCCACGCGCTCGGGCGTCATCGTCACTGCGGACGAGGGCGAGAAGCTGCGCGCGCTGGCCGAGAACGCCCTGATGCATCGGCACGACCCGGGCATGAAGCTCGAGGACGGCGCCCGGCAGTTCCGCGGCCTGACCCTGATGGAGATGGGGGCGGACATCCTCGGGCGCCGCGGCATCAGCCTGAAGGGCAAGGGCCGCATGGAGCGCGCGACCGCCGTCCTGGGCCTGGAGCGCAACGCCGGCGGCATGCACGGCACCGGAGACTTCCCCTACATCCTGGCGAACGTCGCGACGAAGACCCTGCGCCGCGCCTACGAGGCGACGCCGCAGACGTTCAAGCCGTTCACCCGGCGCGCCAACCTGCCGGACTTCAAGGAGGTGCAGCGCACGCAGTTCGGCGACGCGCCGCAGCTGCTGAAGGTCACCGAGAGCGGCGAGTTCACCCGCGGGACCGCAGGCGAGGCGCGCGAGGTGTGGTCGCTCTCGACCTATGGCCGGATCTTCGCCATCACCCGGCAGGCGATCATCAACGACGACCTGGATGCCTTCACCCGCATCCCCGCCGGCTTCGGGCGCCGCGCGGCCGACCTGGAGAGCGACGTCGTCTGGTCGATCGTCACGACGAACGCCGCGATGGCCGACGGCAACGCCCTCTTCCACTCATCGCACGGCAACCTCGCCTCGCCCACCTCGGCGCCGGCCGTCTCCTCGCTGAGCGTGGCGCGCACCGCGATGCGCAAGCAGACGTCGATCGACGGCAACCTGATCAACGTCATGCCGAAGTTCATCATGGTCCCGGCCGAGCTGGAGACCGTGGTGCAGCAGCTGCTGGCCGCGATCACGGCGAACACCTCGTCCGCGGTGAACCCCTTCGCCGGCAGCCTCACCCAGATCGTCGAGCCGCGGCTCTCCGCCGCATCGACGGCTGCCTGGTACCTCTCGGCCGACCCGGCGCAGATCGACACGATCGAGTATGGCAGCCTCGACGGGTCGGAGGGCGTCTTCGTCGATACCCGCGTCGGGTTCGACGTCGACGGGGTCGAGATCAAGGCCCGCCACGACTTCGGCGCCAAGGCGATCGACTGGCGCGGCCTCTACCGCAACGGCGCCTGACCGTCCCCGACCGGCGGCCCTCCGGGGCCGCCCTTTCCTCATCCGCGAACGACAGGAGGCCGATATGGCCAAGAACTACGTCCAGCCGGGCGACGTCGTCACGCTGACGGCGCCCCGCACCATCACCCCGGGCAAGGTCGTCAAGGTCGGCCAGATCATCGGCGTCGCCGTCAACGGCGGGACGTCCGGCCAGGCCTGCCAGGTGGCGCTCGGCGGCGTCTGGACGATCGACAAGGCGACGGGCGTGCCCTTCGCCCAGGGTGCCGCGATCCAGTGGGACGACAGCGCCCATGCGGCCAAGGCCGCCACCACGGGCAACACCTATCTCGGCGTCGCCATCGTCGCCGCGACGTCGGCCCAGACGTCGGTCACGGCGCTCCTCAACCACGTCAAGCGCTGAGCGGCGTCGCCCCGTGTTCGCCGCGATGATCGACACGCTCTACGACAGCCCGCTGGCGGTCGACGGGACCTATGTCGCGCCCACCTCGGGCGCGCCGTCGGTCCCCGTGCGCGTCATCCGCCGCACGGAATCGTCGGAGATCGCCATCGGCCTCTCCGGCGCCGTGCGGCCGGCGAACGCCTTCGACGTCCGCGTCTCGGAGGTCCCGGCCCCGATCGAGGGCGCCACCCTCTCGGTGGGATCCGAGACGTTCACCGTCACCTCCTGGAAACCCGACGAGGAAGCCCTCGTCTGGCAACTCGACATGGACCCGAAGCCATGATCCACCAGAGCGCCACCGTCTCGCCCCTCGCCTCCGTCGCGCGCGACGCGCATATCGGCCCGGGCGCGATCATCCATCCCTTCGTGACGATCCTTCCTGGCGTGCTCATCGAGGAGGCGTGCCAGATCTTCCCCGGCGCCGTCCTCGGGCGCCCCCCGGTGGCGACCGCGGCGATCGCCCGCCGCCCGGACCCCGTCGGCGGGCTCCGGCTCGCAACCGGCATCGTCGTCGGCGCCGGCGCGGTAATCTATGCCGGCGTCGAGATCGACGCAGAATCCCTGGTGGGCGACCACGCGGTGATCCGCGAGCGGGTCGACATCGGCGCCCGGTGCATCGTCGGCCAGGGCGTCACCGTCGGCTACGAGGTCGAAATCGCGGACGAGGTCCGCATCATGGACAACGCCCACATCACCGGGCGCAGCCGCATCGGCCGCGGCACCTTCATCGCGCAGCACGTCACGACGGCGAACGACAGCGCGCTGGCTCAGCGCCTCGCCGCCGACGCCTACGAGTTCCGGTCGGACGAGGTTCGCGGCGTCGACATCGGCGCGGCCGTCTTCATCGGCGCCGGCGCCTGCATCCTTCCCGGCATCCGGATCGGCGACCGGGCGATCATCGGTGCCCAGGCGCTGGTCACGCACGATGTCGAGGACGGCGTCACCGTGATGGGGATCCCGGCCCGCCCGCCCGGGGCCGTCGCGCTCGATCCGGCCTCCGCCGATGGCATCCGCGCTCAGCTGGCACCCGGGGAGCGAACGCCGGCGCGCAAGCCGAGGGCCGCGTAGTGGAGGCGCTGCGCGCGACGCCGACGCCCCCGGTCGTCGCCTCGTTCTTCGCGCCCCGCTACGAGCGCTGGCCGGGCTGCGACTACGACCGGCTCCTCCTGCTGCTCGACGCGTCCTGCCGCCGCCTCGGGCTGCGCCATGTCGTCATCAGCGACGAGCGGCGGCCGGCGCCGCTGGAGACGGCCCGCTTCAACCTGCCCGAGAACCTGATGCGGGCCTGTCTGGACGGGCAGCGCCAGTTCCTGGCCGCCACGTCCGGCCCGGTGCTGCTGGTCGGCGCCGACTGCCTGCTGACGGCCGACCCGACGCCATTCATGAACGGTGACGTCACCATCACGATCGGCCCCTTCGCCGACTGCGAGATGAACACCTGGATGGTGTGGTGCGCCGACGGCCCGCGCTGCGCGCCGGTGTGGCAGCGGGCGCTCGACCTCCGCCCGCAGGAATGGGGCGACGACCAGACCTGCCTCTACGCCGCGATCCAGTCCTCGGACCTCGCCGTCTGGCGCGTCGCCTGCCAGGCGCACAATTGGGCGCCCGAGGGGCCGCTCGACCGGGCCGGCTGGCCCACGGTGGTGCATTTCCGCGGCATGCGGAAGCCGTGGATGGCGGGCTGGGCCAAGGCCCATCTCGGCATCGCCCATCCCGCCAACGGCTGAGCCATGCCGCCGCCCGTCGCCGTTCGCGAGCAGGCGCTGGCCGCCGTCGAGACGGCGATGCAGACGCTCGGCGGCGTCACCGTCTACCGCAATCGCTCCAGCCGAATCGTCAGCCTTCCCGCGGTGAACCTCGTCGACGGCGGGATGAAGGCCGACGACGAGACGCTCGGTCTCACCCGCTACGACATGGAGTTCTCGGTCCAGGGCTATGTCGACCCGGCGAACGACGCCGCGATCGGTCCGGCCATCTCCGACCTGCAGGCGCGAATCGTCGAGGCGCTGCTCGCCGACCCGACACTGGGTGGCGTTGTGGTCGACGTCCATGAAGGCGAAAGCCGGGTCGATATCGACCGCGGCGAGGGCAAGGCGCCGGTGGCGATGATCGAGACGGACTTCACCGTCGAGTTCTTCACCCGCGAAGGCGACCCGTACGCTACCGGTCCCTGAGCCCTCCGGCACCCGTGTTCCCGGCCGGGCGCGAGCCGTCCATCGCGCCACCACCCAGCATAGGAGACGAACGATGGCCGTGATGCGCACGCGCCGGGGCACCATCCTGGCCAAGATCGAGAGCACTGAGGGCGTCGACGCCGCCCCCGCCGCGGGCGACGCGATCCTCGCCGAGAACTTGCGGCTCACCTTCGATCCCGGCCTCGTGACCACGAACGAGATGACGGGCTCGCTCGACCCCGAGGCGCCGATCGTCGGCGGCCTCAAGGCGAGCGTCACCTTCGACGTCTACCTGAAGGGCTCGGGCTCGGCCGGCACGGCGCCGGAGTTCGGCCCGCTCTTCAAGGCCTGCGGCTGGCAGGAGGTGGTGACCGGCGCCGCGATCGGCGCGCCGACCACGGCGTCGGCCGGCACCACCGGCACCGTGACGCTCGGCACGTCGGCCACGACGACGGCGCAGGCCTATCGCGGCATGCCGATCGTGTTGTCGGGCAACCCGGCGACGCCGGCGGCAACGTTCATCACCAACTACACCTCGGGCAAGGTGGCGACGCTCGCACGCAACTTCTCGCCCGCGCTCACGACCGCGACGCTCTGGCAGATCCCGGCCAACGTCCTCTACCGGCCGACCAGCGACGACAGCCTGATCAAGTCCGTGTCGATGTACTTCTACATGGACGGCGTGCTGGTGAAGATGCTGGGCTCCCGCGGCACCTTCGTCATCACCCATGTCGCGGGGCAGCCGGCGAAGATCGCCTTCACCTTCACCGGCATGTACGGCGGCAAGACCGATGCGGCGGTCGTCGCCGGGACCTTCGACGCGACGCGGCCGCCGATCTGGCGTGATCCCAACGGCGATGCGTCCGGCCACTTCTCGATCGGCAAGGTCGAGGCGGCGCTGCGCCAGTTCGTCTTCACCAACGGCAACCAGAACGTCTACCCGGACAACCCGAACGAGGCGGAGGGCTTCCAGCCGACCGTCATCGCGTCGCGGCGCATGACGGGCAGCATGGACCCGCTGGCCACCCTCGTCGCGACCCGCAACCTGATGGACGACTTCCGCAACGGGACCCAGCGTCTCGTCCACTCGCGCATCGGCACCGTCGCCGGCAACCGCATCGGCCTGACCATCCCCCTGGCGCACCCGGAGAACTACACGCCCGGCGACCGCGAGGGGCTGGCGACCGAGGAAGTGCCGTTCTTCTGCGCCGGAAAGGATGCCGGCGCCTTCATGTGCTTCTGGTGAGCTGAGGCCCCGCCCGACCGGGTTCGTGCGCACGGACGGCTGGCGGCGGTTCGGGTCGCCGCCAGCCACACCCTCACCTCCCGAAAGGTGATCCCATGATCGAGAAGACCTATACGGCCGGCCAGATCGAGGCCGGCTTTCGCGCGTGGGCCGAGGCCCGCCGCGCCGACCCGTCCGCCTTCATGTCGCATGAGGATGCGGACGCGCAGCCCGTCGAGGAGCGCGCGCCTGCCGATGCCGCGTGCCTGATCCGGTATATGGACGCGGCGCCACTGCCGCATGTCCCGGTCTGAGCGGGTGGCGACTATGACCATCCCCATCAGCGCCAAGACGACGCAGCGTGTCGTCCCGGCAGCCTATGGCCCGGCGGCGCGCGCCCTTGCCGAGGCCGCCGGCGACGCCGACCTCTCCCGCTTCGACGACCCGCCCGCCTACATCGTCACCGTGCCGACCTTGATGCAGCGGGCCGCCTGGCGCCGCGACGTCGGCTCGGCGGGGGCGAAGATGTACAGCGACGATGCGCTGATCGTGGAGCTGCGCCGCCAGGTCGCGGCCGCCTACGAGACGGAGGATCCCGACCGCGACCGGATCATCGGCATCATCGACGCCTACGCCCGCGGCGAAGCATCGGCCGAAGAGGCGGCCGAGTTCAACCGCCTGCAGGACGTGGTCCGGCGCTCGTCGGCCACCTTCGCCGAGATGTGCGCCGACCGCGCGCACTACATGGCGATCGCCCCCTACATCGCCTGCCGGCACTTTCTCAAGGCCCGCGAGAACCCCGAGCACGTCTATCGCCGCAAGAACGGCCTCGTTACCGAGGAGGAGCTGGCGGCGATGGCCGAGGAGGAGATCGCCGAGATCGGGACCCGCATCATGATGCTGATGATCCCGACGCAGGCCCAGCTGGGAAACTCCGGATCGCCGTCGCCGTCGCACGGCGAGCCGCAGATTTCGCCGGCGGACCCGATGCACCCGATGGCAGCGGATGGGAGCTCTTCGGCGAATACCACGAGCGAAATCCCCGCCTCCGCCTGACCGAAGACGACTGGACGATGGTCCGCATCTGGAACCAGTACCGCGGCGGCGGGATGGGAGCGGGCCACCTGCCGGAGGCGGGCGGCACCGGCGATCAGGCCGCCATCATGATGGACGCCCTGCTGGCGATGGACGCGGCCGAAGGCGAGCTACGGGCCGCGGAGAAGCGCCGGTGAGGGAGAAGCGTCGGTGAGGCTGGGCGTGGTCGTCGAGGGCGATCTCCTGGCGATCGTCGGCGAGTCGGTCGACGTCATGTCGGGGGTCGTCACCGACGCGGTCAACCGTGCCTCGCTGGGGCTGCGCGACGAGCTGCGCGGCCAGGTGCGCGGGCTGCGCCTGTCGGGCGGCGCCAGCCTGGAGAAGGCCTGGCAACAGAAGCTCTATCCCTCCCGCCGGACGAGCATGGGGGCGGCCGGCTACGTCTACAGCAAGGCACGCCGGCTCCACGCGGCCTATGCACAGTCCGGCTACATCGTGGCGCGGGGCGGCCGCTGGCTGGTGGTGCCGCTGCCGGGTGCGGTCGCCCGGGGCTGGCACCTGGCGGCGCATGAGGGCGGCTTCGGGCGGCCCCGGAAGTGGTCGGCCTTCGACCGCATCCTGAAGCTGCGCGGCGTGGCGCGCATCCCACTGTCGTCGGGGCGCGTGCTGGTCGGGCTGCGCGGCCCGTCCGGCCGGGTCGAGCCGATCTTCCTTCTCGTCCGCCAGGTTCGCCGTCGCGGCGGTCTCGACCTGCGGACGCCGCCGCAACGCTGGCTCGACCGGCTCTACGCGGACCTCGCTTCGCAGATCGGAGGGTGACGATGGCCGATCGCAGTCTCGCCGTCCGCCTGGCGGTCAAGGATGCGCCGCAGGTCCTGGCCGCGCTCAAGGCGACCTTCGGCGAAGGCTCCAACATCGTCCGCAGCTTTCAGCAGCAGCTGGAGCCGACCAACCGCGACCTTCAGCGACTGGAGAACCGGCTCGATTCGGTCGCCCGCGGCACGCGTGCGTTCGCGGCCGACGAGGCGAAGCTGGGGCAGCTCCTGGCGGCCGACCGCATCTCGCTGCAGCGGCACAACGAGCTGCTCGAGCTGTCGCGCCAGCGCTACATCGCGGGCGCATCCGCGGCCCGCACCCATGCGGCGGCGATGGCCGGGGCGAAGCAGGCGGCCGACGCGCACACCGGCGCCGTCCGCCTCCAGGCCTATCAGGTCAACAATCTCTTCCAGCAGCTCCAGGATGTCGCCGTCCAGCTCCAGGGCGGGACCAATCCGTTCACAATCCTCGTGCAGCAGGGCCCGCAGGCGACGTCGGCGGTCGGCGGCGTATCGAATGCCGTGGCGCTGCTGCGGGCGGCGATCAGCCCGACGACGGTCGTCGCTCTGGCTCTCGCCGGCAGCCTCGGTGTGCTGACCGCCCGGGCGGCGGCGAACGAAAGCGCCATCCGCGCCGTCGCGGTGGGGCTCCAGGCGACGGGCCGCACGGGCCAGATCACCGCGCAGCAGATCGACGGCGCCATCGACACCATGGCGCGGCTGCCGAACGTCACGCGGGCGGCGGCACGCGATCTGGCGGCGCTGTGGGGGGCGAACCCGAACATCGGGCCGGCGCGCTTCCAGCAACTGGCCGCCTCCGTCTCGGACTTCGCGACCGCGTTGCGCGTCGACATCCCGGCCGCGGGTGCCGCCTTCGACAAGGCGATGACGTCGCCGACGCAGACCCTGATCGAGCTCGATAAGCAGCTCGACCTCAAGGTGTCTCCGTCGCTCCTGGACACCGCCCGCAGATTGGAGGCGGTCGGGCTAAAGGCCGGCGCCCAGGCGATCCTGCTGGACGCCCTGCGCCCGCGCCTCGCCGGCCTTGCCGAGACGGCCCAGGGGCCACTGGCCAGGGCGCTCGACGGGGTCAAGAAGAACTACGACGAGCTGATGGACAGCCTCGCCGACACGACGCCGGTGCAGGCGTCCCTGGCGGCGCTCCAGGGGTGGCTCGGCGTCCTAAACCAGATCGTCAAGCTCGGTCCGGTCAACCTGGGGGCGCTGGTCAATCCGACTGTCGTGGCTCAGGCGCTGATCACCGGAAAGGTGCCGGGGGAGAAGGAGACCGTTCCGCGCACCCGCATCGACACGAGCGATGTCGAGGCGGACCTGGCGCGCGTGCGCCGCCAGTTGCAGGACACGCAGCGCGCCGCTGCCGACCTCTCCGCTCTCATGGAGCGCGGCCCGGGCGGTGGCAGGGAAGCCGAGGCGGCATGGCAGCGTCAGACGGACGAGGCCGAGCGGTATCGCCGGGAGATCGAGGACCTCACTCGGAAGATCCGTGACCTGGTGCAGGCGCGGGAAGCGGCCGCGACCGCACCGCCGATGGCGACCGCCTTCGCGTCGCGCGCGGCTGGCGACGACGAGCTCGGCATCCCGCCCGGCTTCTACGAGTCGGCGTCGGGGGGGCAGAGCGGATCCCAAGAGCGGAAGATCACGGCCGAGCAGATCAACGCGGCCATCGACGCGTACAACCCGCTCGCCGCCCAGCTGAGAGAACTCAAGGACAAGGAAGAAATCCTCAGGATCGGCCTGGAGCGGCTGAACGAGGAGATCGCCAAGGGCGGCAAGGCCGCGGAGGACGCAGCAAAGCGCCATGCCGCTGGTGCGCTGGCCCTCGAGCAGAACATCGCCCAGCAGAAGGCGCTCAAGACGTCCGCGCAGCAGGCGGCCGAGCAGGCGCAAGTCGAGATCAGGGTTTCGCGCGTCGCCCAGGGCGAGCGGGAGCGCGCGCGTGTGGCGGCACAGGCCCAGCTCGAAGCCGAGCATCGTGGCATGCGTGTCGACGAGCAGCGCGTCTACGTCGCGTCGAAGATCTCGGAATGGGAGGCGCGGAAGGCGGCCGCCCTGCGCGACAGTGCCGACGCCGCGTCCCTGGAGACCGTCGAGGCGCTGAAGGTCGCCGCGGCGTGGGAGGGTGGCGCCGGCGCGGCGAACCTGGCGACGGCGGCGATGCAGGCGCGGCTCGCGAAGCTGCGCGACGCGTCGATCGACGAGGAGGAGTACACGCAGCGCCTGCTCGACCAGGCGGCCGCCCAGCAGCTGATCGCCGGCGGCAAGGCGGTCGACGACCTGCGCCAGCTCGTGGCGGCGCAGTCGGCCGTCGCGGCCGCGGCCGGGCTGTCGGCCGAGGCGCAGGCCGAGGTGGCACGGCAGAACGAGGTGGCGAAGTTCTCCGCGGAGCAGCTCGCCAAGGCTACGGACGGCACGCGCGAGGCCGCCCAGAAGCAGATCGCGTCCTACGACGAGCTGACGAAGAAGCGCCTCGCCGACACCCAGGCGGCCGAGCGCCAGAAGGCGGTGCAGCAGGCGCTGACCACGGCGG
>JBFWXJ010000077.1:0-17794 GCA_050187535.1 Alphaproteobacteria bacterium
TCGGCATCGGCCGGGTCGAGCGCCCGGTCGACCGTGCCGCCGGCCGTCATGCGCTCGTCGACGACGCGGCGCAGGTGGCGTTCCACCAGGGGCTCGGGCTTGGTCCAGCCGATGTCGTAGAGCTTGGGCATGCGCAGCGTGCGGATCTCCAGCACGTCGCGGAAGCCCTTGGTGGTGATGAGGCCGGTCGCCGCCCCCTTGTGTTCCAGGATGGCGTTGGAGGCGACGGTGGTGCCGTGGCGAATCTCCTCGATATCGGCGCCGGTGACGCCGTTCTCCTGGAAGACCTCGGCCAGCCCCTCGACGATGGCGCGGGCATAGTTGTCGACGCTGGAGGAGATCTTCTTGGTGTGGATCGACCCGTCCGAGCCGAGGAGCACGATGTCGGTGAAGGTGCCGCCGATGTCGACGCCGACGCGATAGCGAATGCCCATCCCGCTCACTCCGCCGCCTGCGCGACCGATACGGGGTCGGTCCATTGCACGGCCGGCACCTGGGTCCAACCGCGGCTGCGGCGCAGCTCTGCGCGCGTCCGGTCGGTAGCGCCCGTGTCGACGGTCCAGGTCGCGGTGTCGACGACGACGCCGTAGTCGGCGCGCGCCTTGCCGGGCGACAGCAGCTCGTTGCGCACGTCCTTCAGCACCTTCCCCGGTTCACGCTCCAGGGGATCGCCCCAGCCGCCGGCGCCGGCCAGCACATGGCGGAAGACGTCGCCCTTGCGGATGGTCATGGTCAGCTTCGACGGCAGCGTCTCGTTGGCGCCGTCGGGGTTGAGGTAGTTCTCCGACGGCTGGCCGGGGCTGCCGCCGTAGAGGCCGAAGGGGCGGTGGGTGCGCCGGTCCGAGCGGACCTGGAGCATCCCTTCCTCCTCGAGGAAGCGGTAGTCGCGGCGGAACGGCACGCCGCCGCGGAACTTGCCCGCACCCGCCTTGTCCGCCACGAACTCGTATGCCAGCAGCTGGATCGGATGCTCGGCCTCGGTCACCTCGATCGAGTGGGAGGCCATGTTGGCGAACATGTGGCTGTTGCCGTCGAGCCCGTCGGCCCAGGGCCTGGCGCCCCAGGCGCCGCAGGTGAAGTCGACATAGATGAAGGGCGAGCGGTCGGCGTAGTAGCCGCCGATCGAGATGCCGGTGTTGCCGCCGTCGCCGGCCGCATAGACCTTGTCCGGCAGCATCATGGCGAGTGCCCCGAAGACGCAGTCGGTCATGCGGAAGCCGGTGAGGCCGCGTGCCGCGCAGGCGGCCGGCAGCACGCCGTTGCCGACGGTGCCGGGAGGGCACACGACCTCGATCGCGCGGAACACGCCCTCGTTGTTGGGGATGCCGGGCGGCAGGACCGAGCGCACGCCGGTGTACGAGGCGGCCTTGGTGAAGGACAGCGTGTTGTTGATGGCGCCCTTCACCTGCGGGCTGGTGCCGGTCCAGTCGACCACCATGTGGTCGCCCTTCTTCCTCAGCGTGACGAAGAGGCGGATCGGCTTGCCGTAGTCGACGCCGTCGTCGTCGATCCAGTCCTCGAAGGTCCACTCGCCGTCGGGCAACTTCGACAGGGCCGCACGCGTCAGGCGCTCGGCGTAGTCGATGGTCTCGTTCATGTAGGTCTTGACCGTCGGCGCCCCGTAGCGCGCGACCAGTTCGGCGAACTGCTTCTCGGCGATGTGGCAGGCGGCGAGCTGGGCGCGCAGGTCGCCGAACACCTTCACCGGCAGGCGGACGTTCTTCTCGATGAACGCCATGATCGTCTCGTTGCGCTTGCCCGCCTCGTAGAGCTTGAGCGGCGGGATGCGCAGCCCCTCGGCGTAGATTTCGGTCGAGTCCGAAGCGTTGGAGCCGGCGACGCGGCCGCCGACGTCGGTGTGGTGGCAGACGGTGGCGGCGAAGGCCAGCCGCTCGCCCTCATGGTAGAGCGGCTTGAAGACGAAGATGTCCGGCAGGTGCATGCCGCCGTCGAAGGGGTCGTTCATGATGAACACGTCCCCTTCCTGCATCTCCTTGCCGAAGTGCCGCATGATCGATTCGAGCGCGGTCGGGACCGAGCCCAGATGGCCCGGCAGGGTCAGCCCCTGCGCCACCAGCTTGCCGTTCGCGTCGGCGAAGCCGGTCGAATAGTCCATGTTGTCCTTGAGCACGCCGGAATAGGTCGTCCGGAACACCGTCAGCGCCATCTCGTCGGCGATCGAGAAGATGGCGTTCTTGAACAGCTCGAAGGCGATCGGGTCGCGGATGTCGGCCATGGTCCGGCGGCGCTCCTGGCGATGACGGGATGTGCCGGGATGATCCCAGGAGCGGCCGCCGGGGGCAATAGCGGCCGCTTCACTCCGCGGGGGGCGGCGCCTTGTCCATCTCGGCGAAGACCTCCTGGGCGGCGCGCACGGCGGCGACCGCGGTCGGCACGCCGGCATAGACGCCGACATGCAGGAATATCTCCTTCAGCTCGTCGCGCGTCAGGCCGTTGTTGAGCCCCATCTTGATGTGCGACTTCAGCTCCTCGTGGCGTCCGAGCGCGCACAGCACCGAGATGGTGATGGTGCTGCGCGTCGTCCGCTCCAGGCCCGGCCGTGCCCAGACGGCCGCGAAGCAGTGCTCGAAGAGGAACTGCCTGAGGTCGCGGGTCATCGGGTCGCGCGCCGCCTCGTCGAGGGCGGCCTGCGCCGCCTTGGCGCCGCGCATCTCGAACCAGACGTCGCGGCCGGCGATGAATCCGGCATTCTCGTCGAACGGTTGGGTGGTCATGGGGCGCTCTCCTCGGGTTTGCGCATGCTCACGTGATCGCGACATCCAGGATCTCCGGGTCGGAGCCCGTACCCTTGCGGAAGCCGACGTGGCGCAGCCAGGCCGCATCGTCGCGGTCGGGATGGTCGCGGCGCTGATGGGCCCCTCGGCTCTCGGTGCGCTTGCGGGCGGCGGTAGCGATCAGGCCCGCGGCGAGCGCCATGTGCCGGGTCTCCAGCGCCGCGACGGCATCGGCGAGGCTGGATACCGCGACGCCGTCCGCCGCGACGGTGGCTGCATCCCCGATCGCCGCCCGCGCCCGGTCGAGCCCGGCGGCATCGCGCCGCAGCCCGACGCCCGCACTCATCGCGCGCCGCAATGCCGCCCGCACCTCCACCGAGGTGGCGTCGCCGCGGCGGCCGACGGGGGCGCGCAACGTGTCGCATGCGGCAGCGACCAGGGTGGCGCGGTCGCGGGAAGACGAGGGTGGCGCGGCCGCCGCCCCTTCGCCGGCCAGCGCGCCGAAGACGATCGTCTCGCCGCCGCCGTTGCCGGCGAGCCGGCTGGCGCCGTGGACGCCGCCCGTCGCCTCCCCCGCGGCGAACAGGCCGGGGACGCCAGTGAAGCCCGTCGCGTCGATGCGGATGCCGCCCATCTGGCTGTGTGCGGCCGGGCGCACCCGCGGCGCCTCGCGCGCGGGGTCGAGGCCGGCATTGCGCAGGCGACGGCAATGGGCGACGTAGCTTTCCAGCTTCTCGGCCGGCAGCATCGTGGCGTCGAAGGAGACGGTCCCGTCGGGCAGGCCGCGTCCGGCGTCGATCTCGGCCTGGATGCAGAGCGACATGCGCGCCTTCTCGATGCGCTTCTCGCCGTGCTCCGGGTTCCAGCGGAACATGAAGCGCTCGCCGGCGGCGTTGAGCAGGTGGGCGCCGTCACCCAGCATGGCGGTCGGCATCTCCATGCCGCGGCAGCCCTCGGGATGCACGGTCACCGTCGGCTCGAACTGCACGAACTCCATGTCGATCAGCGTGGCGCCCGCGTCGAACGCCAGGCCGTAGGAGGCGCAGGCGACGTCGGCCGGGTAGGTGCTGTCGTCGTAGAGTCGCCCGATGCCGCCCGCCGCCAGCACCGTGGCGCCGGCATGCACGGCGACCAGCCGGTCGTCCGTCCGGCGGTAGAGCAGGGCGCCATGCACGCCGTCGCCGTCGTGGAGCAGGGCCACCGCCCGCCAGCCGGCGAGGTCGGTGACGCCGATCTCCGCCGCGTGCGCCGCCAGCCGCTCCAGGATCGCGCGGCCCGTGCCCTCGGGGACGTAGACCGAACGCGGATAGCGGTTGCCGGAAAGATGGCGCTGGCGAAAGCGCCCGTCCGCGGTCGCGAAGGGCACGCCCAGCGCCGCCAGCCGCTCGAATACGCCGACCGAGCGCCCGGCCAGCGCCGTCACCAGCCGCCGGTCGTTGAGGCCGTAGCCGCCGGCCACCATGTCGTCGACATAGGCCGCGGGCGAATCCGCCGGGTCGACATGGCCGAGCGGCACGTTGGCGCCGATCACGTAGGGCGAAGCGCCACGCGCCAGATGGGCCAGCACCACGCTGCGGCCGGCGGCGCGGGCCGTGACGGCGGCCTGATGGCCGGCGAGGCCGCCGCCGATCACGAGGACGTCGGCCTCGAGCGCCTCCGGCGATGACAGGGCCGTCAACGGGGCCCGGTCACTTTCCCGCAGGGGCGCCCGCGACGCCGCGCGGGGCCATCAGGAACCGCGAGGCGAGCACGACGACGAGCAGGGCGACGCCCACGAGGTCGGTGATCCAGCCGGGCTTGATGAGGCAGAGCGCGCCCGCGCCCAGCAGGATGCGCTGCCACCACTGCGCCCGCGCGCCGAACAGATACGCCTGGAGCGCCGCCGCCAGCGCGAGGATGCCGACGACGCCGCTGACGCAGGCGATGACGATGCGAATGGTCTCGCCCTGCATCAGGAGGGACGGTTCGTAGACCCACATGAACGGGAGGATGAATCCGGCCAGCGCCAGCCGGAAGGCGATGAGGCCCGTCCGAGTCGGATCGGCGCCGGCGATGCCGGCACCGGCATAGGCGGCGATCGCCACCGGCGGCGTCACGTTCGCCAGCACCCCGAAGTAGAAGATGAACATGTGGGCGGCCAGCGGCGCCACGCCGAACTCGATCATCGCCGGCGCCACGAGGATGGCGAGGATCACGTAGACCGCCGAGGTCGGCAGCCCCATGCCGAGTACCAGCGACACGATCATCGTGATGAAGAGGAGCAGCGGCAGGCTGCCGCCGGCGAGCTCGATCATGATGCCCGAGAGCCGGAGCGCCAGCCCGGTCAGCATCAGGACGCCGATGACGATGCCGGCGCATGCGCAGACGCAGGCGGTCTCGACGATTGCGACCCCGCCCTGCCGCATCGCCTCCCAGAGCCGTTGCGGCCCCATGCGGGTGGCAGCGCTGATCCAGCTCACGACCACGACGGTGACGATCGCGAAGAAGGCGGATTTGGTCGGCGTGTACTCGATGCCGACGAGCAGGTAGATGAGGATCACGAGCGGCGCCAGCAGGTGCCAGCCGCCCCGGAAGATCGCCCAGGCGTCCGGAAGCTCGGCCCGCGACAGGCCGCGGATGCCGTTCTTCGCGACCTCGAAGTCGACCATGGCGAATACGGCGATGAAGTAGAGGACCGCCGGGATGGCCGCGGCCACCATCACCTGCGTGTAGCTGGTTCCCAGGATCTCGACCATGATGAAGGCGGCGGCCCCCATCACCGGCGGCATGATCTGCCCGCCGGAGGACGCGGTCGCCTCCACCGCGCCGGCGAAGGCCGGGCGCATCCCCGCCCGCTTCATGATCGGGATGGTGAAGGTGCCGGTGGCGACCGTGTTCGCGACGGCGCTTCCCGACACCGTGCCCATCAGCGCGCTCGCCACGATCGCGACCTTGGCGGGGCCGCCGCGCATCCAGCCGAGCGCCGCGTGGCTCCAGTCGATGAAGAACTTGCCGGCACCGGAGACGTCGAGGAATGCCGCGAAGATGACGAAGATCGCGACGTAGGTGGCCGAGACCTGCAACGGCGTGCCGCCGATGCCCGACGTCGTGAGATACAGGGTGGCGGAGACCCGCTCGAGGCTGAATCCGCGGTGTGCGAAGATGCCGGGCAGATCGGGGCCGAGGAACGCGTAGCCGAGCGCCAGGATCGCCAGGATCGGCAACGCCCAGCCGAGCACGCGCCGCGTCGCGTCGATCACCAGCACCGTCATGGCCACGCCGAGCCAGACTTCCAGCACGGTCGGGTCGCCGGCGCCGCGCATGGCGATGTCGAGGAAATGCACGACCGGATAGACGCCGGCGACGACCGTCAGCGCGACCAGCGGCAGGTCGATCGCCCAGCGTGTGGCGGTTGTCGCCTTCCCCGGCGCGAGGGCGGGACGCGTCAGGTAGACGAGCGCCAGCGCGAAGGCGAGATGGATGTAGTTCTGCTGCAGCGTCGCGAGGGTGCCCCCGAAGCTCGACCAGAGATGGAAGGCGGTGAAGGCGACCGCGACGCATGCCGCGAGCCGGTCGTTCCAGGATCGCGGCACGTCCATCGCACCCTCCCCGACGCGTCAGGCGGCCCTACTTCAGGATTCCCGCTTCCTTCAGGTACTTCTCGGCGCCGGGATGGAAGGGCATCACGCCGACGATGCCGCGCGTGGCGTTCTCGCGGGTCCATTCCTTGGCGAGCGCGTTCGCCGCCACGAGCTTCTGATGCCCCTCGATCAGAGCCTTCACGACGGCATAGGCGGCCTCGTCGGCGACCTTGTCGGAGGCGACGAGGATGGTCGAGCTGCCGAAGGAGTTGGGAATGTCCTTCGGGTGTCCCTTGTAGACGCCGCCGGGGATGACCGCGGGGAACCAGTACGGATGCTCGACGAACAGCTTGTCGAGGATCGCCTTCTCGGGGTTGAGGAAGACGACGTCCTCGCCGCGCCGGCTGGTGATGTCCGTGACCGCCGCCGTGGGCGCGGAGCTGATGATGAGCACGCCGTCGACCCGGCCGTCGAGCAGGGCGCCGGGGCCGTCGCCGTGGCCGATGTATTCCGGACGCCAGTCGGTGCTCATCTTGAGCCCGTAGGCGTTCATCACGATCTGGCCGGTCGGACCACCGATCGAGCCGGCCGCGCCCAACGAGACGCGCTTGCCCTTGAGGTCCTTGAGCGAGGCGATGCCGCTCGACTTGAGGACGTAGAATTGCCAGATGATCGCGTGGCCGCCGAGCAGGCCCTTGAAGTTCGTGACGGCGCCGTTCGCGAAGGCGCCTTCGCCCTTGCGCGCGAGATAGGCCTGGTCGTTGGTCGAAAGCGCCAGCTCGACCTGGCCGTTCTTCAGCAGCTTGAGGTTGTCGGCGGTGCCGCCGGTCACTTCGGCCGTGATCTTGAGCTGCGGGTAGGCCTCCGTGATCACCTTGGCCATCGCGCCGCCCAGCGGAAACCAGCTGCCGCCGACGCTGGACGTGGCGATCGACATGAACTGCTGCTTGGGTGCGGCCATCTGGGCGGCCACGGGCGACGCGGCGAGAACGGCAGCGGCGGCCACCGCCGCTGCGAGCGTGAACCTGGACATGGCGATCACTCCCTTCCCTGTCTTTTGATGATTGGTTGCCGCGGCAGCGGGGCCGCGGGTGCTACTGGACGACGGTGGGGCCGTCTCCTGCGACCGTCGTGCGCTGCATCAGCCGCTGGTGGCGCAGCGAATCATAGGGTGTCGCGCGATGGAGCAGCGCGCGGTTGTCCCAGACGATGATGTCGCCCTGTCGCCATTTGTGCGTGTAGCAGAACTCCGGCTTGATCGCGGTCTCCATGAGGTGGCGCACGAAGCTGCTTCCCTCCTCGATCGGCCACCCCACCACATGCGAACAGTGGGCGCCGACGAAGAGCGAGCGGCGGCCGGTCACGGGGTTGGTGCGCACCATGACCTGCTTCATCGGCGGCGCCTCGACGCGCTTCTGATGCTCGTTGAGGATGTCCGGCGCCACCTGCGCGCGCGAATGGGCGATCGAGTGCTCCGCGACCAGGCCTTCCAGCCGCGCCTTCGTCTCGTCGGGAAGCGCATCGTAGGCGGCGCGCATGTCGGCGAAGCCGGTATCGCCGCCCTCCGGCGGGACGATGCGGGCTGAGAGCAGCGAGCAGAGCGAAGGCACGCGCTTGAACGAGCTGTCGCTGTGCCACAGCATGTTGGCGCGCTGGTAGACCATGCGGACGTCGTCGATCGGGATCGTCTCGCCGGTCTTGATGTCGAGGTTCGACTGCCGGGCGAACAGGGTTCCGCCGGCGGGGTTCTGACTGAAGGTGGTCTCCAGCGGACCGAACAGCTCGCTGAACCGCACCTGCTCGTCGTCGTCGATCTCCTGATCGCGGAAGAGCAGCAATCCGTTCTCTTCGAAGGCGGCCCTGATCGGCGCGAAATCGTCCGCGCTCCTGACCGAGCGGATGTCGACGCCCACGATCTCCACCCCGAAGACGGGATGGAGCTTGCGAATCTCCATGGTCGTTCTCTCCCCGATGCGGTTGCGCGGTCGTCCGCCGCCTTGACCGGCTACGCTACCAGCCGAGGTCCTCCAGTCAACCGCCGGAGGGCTCACATCGCCTGCCGGAACAGCATCTCGTACTCCGGCACGGTCGGCCGGCGCGGCGTCGTCAGGTGGCAATGGTCCTTGATGGCCGCCTCGGCCATGCGCGGCAGCACCTGGGTAGGCACGCCCATGGCGGCCAGCCCGTTCGGCAGGCCGATGCGCGCGTTCATGTCCTCGACATAGCGCGCGAGGTCGGCGCCCGCGGGGAGGTCGAGCGTTTCGCGGAGCCGATCGTACTTGTCGCCGACATGGCCATCGTTCCAGCGCAGGATCGCCGGCAGGATGACGGCGTTGAGCGTGCCGTGGTGCAGCCTGAGGTCCTCCAGGCTGCCCAGCGGATGGGACATGGCGTGGACGGCGCCGAGCCCCTTCTGGAAGGCCATGGCGCCCTCCATGGCCGCCATCATCATGTTCCAGCGCGCCTCGCGGTCCTGCCCGTCCTCGACCGCGCGCACGAGGTAGCGCGCCGCCTTGCGCGCGCCGTCGAGCGCGATCGCATCGGCCGGCGGGTTGATGTTGGGCGAGAGATACGTCTCGACGCAGTGCGTCAGCGCGTCCATGCCGGTGCCGGCCGTCATCAGGGGCGGCAGGCCCAGCGTCAGCTCGGGGTCGCAGAGCGCCAGCTTGGGCAGGAGGTAGGGGCTGATGAGCCCGATCTTCCGGCCATCGTTGAAGATGATGATGGCGCCGCGGCCGACCTCGCTGCCGGTGCCGGCTGTGGTCGGGATGGCGACGACCGGCGCCACCTTCGCCGTGATCCTGGGGATGCCGCCCTCGGCCGCCGTGTACTGGACCAGGGGCGGCGCATGCGTCGCCAGGATCGCGACCGCCTTGGCCAGATCCATCGACGAGCCGCCGCCGATGGCGATGATGCCGTCGGCGTCATGGGCCCGGTAGGCGTCGAGTGCGGCCAGCGCCGCCCGCTCGGTCGGGTTGGCGGGCGTCCCGTCGAAGACCGCGACCGCGATGTCCGGCGGCAGCACCTCCGTCACCCGGTCGAGCAGTCCGGCGGCGATCACCCCTTTGTCGGTCGCGACCAGCGGCCGCTTCATGCCGATCATCGCCAGCTCGTCGGGCAGCAGCTTCAGCGCGCCGAAGTCGAATTGGATGCGGGTGAGGTAGGTGATGAGGGCCATGGCGGAATCCCGGGCGGCGGTGGGGCGGCGATTAAAGCAGCGCCTCTTCCCGCCGCATAGCCGGGTTGCCCGCCGCGTCTCGGCGGTGATAGCTTGGACAGCAAGTAACCAGTCGGATACTTAGGGGAACGCCATGGCCGCGCCGCGCATCCAGACGACCGTCGTCGGGTCCTATCCCATCCCCGACTGGCTCGCAGCGCTGCCGACCGAGCAGGCCCTGGCCGACGCCACCCGTGTCGTCCTGCACACGCAGGAGAAGGCCGGCATCGACCTCGTCTGCGACGGCGAGCTCTACCGCTTCGATGTGAACCATCCCGAGACCAATGGGATGATCGAGTATTTCGTGCGGCCGATGTCCGGCATCCGCACGGCGATCGGCTTCGACGAGATGATGGCGTATCGCCAGCAGCGCGGCATGGCCTTCCGCGCCCGGCCGCCCGGCGTCGTCGAGGCGGCGATCGGTGCGGGCACGCTCGATCTGCCGTCCGCCTGCGGGCGGGCCGCGCGGCTGGCGCAGCGGCCCCTCAAGTTCACCCTGACGGGGCCGCACATGCTGGCCAAGACGCTGATCGACAAGCACTATGGCTCGGTCGAGGGCGTCGCCGACGGGCTGGCGGCGGTGCTGGCCGAGCAGGTTCGCCACTGCCATGCCGACGTGATCCAGGTGGACGAGGCGAACCTGCCGGGCCATCCCGACGAGTGGCAGTGGGCCGCGCGCTCGATCAATCGCGTGCTGGATGCCGTCCAGGGCAAGGCGGCCGTCCATCTCTGCTTCGGCAACTACGGCGGCCAGTCGATCCAGAAAGGCGCCTGGAACAAGCTGATGGACTACCTCAACGCCCTCCATGCCGATCACATCGTCATGGAGATGGCCCACCGGCCCGCAGAGGAACTGGCGGTCTTCCGGGGCCTGAGGCCCGAGATCGGCTTCGGCCTCGGCGTGGTCGACATCAAGCGCACCGAGGTCGAGACCGCCGACGAGATCGCGCGCGCGATCGAGCGGGCGGAGAACATCCTGGGGCCGGGACGGGTGCGCTGGGTCCACCCCGATTGCGGCTTCTGGATGCTGAAGCGCTCGATCGCCGACGGGAAGATCGCGGCCCTCGTGGCGGGCCGCGATCTCTACGAGCGGGGCGGAGCGGACGTCAGGGCCGCCTGATCAGCCGACGCCGCCGCCGAAGGGATGGTCGATCAGGTATTTCCAGCCGTCCGCCCCCTTCGTCACGACCACGACGCTGGTCCCTGCCAGCGTCTGGTTACTGCCGTCCGGACCCTTGAAGGCGACGGACCAGCGGCTGGACACCATGCCCGTATCGCCTGCGGCGACCGCGTAGGCCTCGGTCCAACTCACCTTGCCCTTGAGGTCCACGAGGCCGCCGAGGAAGGCGCGGGCGGCGGCCGTGCCTTCCTTCACGCCGTCCGGTGTCACGACGCGGCAGTTCTGGTGATAGAGAGCGACCATGCCATCGAGGTCGCCGCGATTGTAGGCCTCGAACAGCAGGCGATCGACGTCGGACGGCGTTTCGGCGCGGGCCACGGCGAGTCTCCCTGTCAGAAGAAAAAGAAGTCCTGGGCGGCCAGGTCGCTGGTCGTACGGTTGCGCAGGAAGACGAAATTGTTGTCGCCGAGATTGAGGCTGACGCCGTCCGCCTGGGGCACGAGGCGGCCGCCGGTCAGGTCGGCGAAGCTCTGGATGCCCGTGCCGTTGATGTTGATCTGGATGCCGATCTGGTCGCCCTCGGCGCGCAGCAGGTCCTCGACGGAATCGCGGCCACTGCCGTCGCGGAAGGCGAAGAGGTCGCGCCCGTCATTGCCGACCAGCACGTCGTCGCCGATGTCGCCGGAGAGATAGTCGTTGCCGGCACCGCCGGTCACCAAGTCGTCGCCCTTGCCGCCGTAGACGTAGTCGTTGCCGTCGCCGCCCAGGACGCTGTCGTTGCCGAGGCTGCCCGTCGCGAAGTCGTCGAACTTGTCGCCGGAGACGACATCGTTGCCCTGGCCGCCGTGCAGGCTGTCGTTGCCGTTGCCGCCGTAGACCTGGTCGTTGCCCTGGTTGCCGTTGATCTCGTCGTTGCCGTGGCTGCCGGTGATGAGGTCGTTGCCGTCGAAGCCCAGCAGCTTGTCGTCGCCGGAGCCGCCGGAGATCGTGTCGTCGCCGGAATAGATCGCCTGCCGCAGGCCGAAGCTGTCGAGGGCGGCGACCTTGGCATTGTAGACCGACAGGTCGATCGAGAAGCCCGTGCCTTCGTAATTGGACAGGCCGGAATTGGGGAAGGTCTCGCGCAGGCTCGTGATGACGCCCGACGTGACCGTGCCGGCCGATGAGGTGAAGGAGCCCGAGAAGGTCTGAATCGTCGAGAACGGCGTGTTGAGCTGGATGGCGGTCGACGACGCGGTGAAGACGAAATCCGGCGTCAGCGGGTAGAAGCCGACGTTCACCGTCATGTCGATCGAGCCGTTTACGACGAGCTGTCCCATTGCGGTTCCCCCTCAGCGGAGGAGGGATGATCGGGCGTGCGGGCGTCTCCGGTCAATCGCCGGTTGCAGCCTGTCAAACGACGACGAAGTGCTCGGCCGAGATGTCGCCGCTCATGTAGTAGCGGATCAGGACCACGTTCTTCCCGCCGAGGTCGAGCAGGAAACCGTCCTGGTGCACCAGAAGATGCGCCGCCACGTCGGCCGGCGTCTCGATGTCGGTGCCGTTGACGTGACGGGCCACGGCGATCCGGTCGCCGTCCTCGATCGGCGACCAGTCCTCGATCGCATCGGCGCCGCTGGCGTCGCCGAAGAAGAAGGTGTCGGCGCCGAGCTGGCCGTAGAGCACGTCGCCGCCGGCATCGCCCGCGAGGCGATCGTTGCCGTCGCCGCCGGCCAGCCGATCATCCCCCTGGCCGCCGTAGAGCAGGTCCGCGCCGCTGCCGCCGTCGACCGTGTCGTTGCCGAGGCTGCCGGTCGCGATGTCCGCGCCGGCCTCCCCCTGCACGATGTCGTTGCCCTGGCCGCCATGAATCGTGTCGTTGCCGTCGCCGCCGCGGACGGTGTCGTTGCCGCGGTTGCCGTTCATGTCGTCGCCGGCGAAGCCGCCCTCGAGAAGGTCGTTCCCGTCGAAGCCGAGCAGTCGGTCGGGCGCCTGGCTGCCGCGGATCACGTCGTCACCCGCGAACAGCGCCGCGCGTGCGCCGAACACGTCGTTGCCGGCCAGCAGGGTCGCATAGGCGCCGTAGCTGAGGCCGAGCCCGCTCGCGACATAGCCGGGCGAGGCGTCGATGCCCTCGATCAGGCCCCCTGTCAGCACGCCCTCGGGCGTGTAGGTGAAGCTGCCGCTGACGATCTGCGTGGCCCCGTTGGGGGTCGTGATCTGGATCGCGGCCACCGACCGCGTGACCGCGTAGGGTGGCAGGAACGGATAGAGGCCGGTCGGCGACGCCATGTCGATCGCGAGGGTCGCGGTCAGCTCGGCCATCTCTCATTCCCTCCGTCACGGCGACTCGTCGATGAGCCCGCATGGTACCAGCCCGTGGCGTTTGACACGGCCCGCGCCGGGCGCTCACGCTCGCCACGACATCCTTCGAGGGGCACCCCGACATGAGCAGCAACGACGCGGCGCCGGTCGCCATGGTCTCCGGCGCCAACCGCGGGATCGGCGACGCCGTCGCCCGCCGCCTCCATCGCGCCGGCTACCGCCTCGCGCTCGGCATCCGCACGCCGGCGAAGTTCGCCGGCCGCGGCCGCTATGCCGCGGGCGGCGTGGTCGAGGTCTTCCCCTACGAGGCCGCGGAGCCGGCTGCCGCCCAGCGCTGGGTCGACGCCACCATGGCGCGCTTCGGCCGCATCGATGTGCTGGTGAACAACGCCGGCATCCTGCGCGACGTCACGATCGATTCCGGCACGGAGGAGGATCTGGACGAGATGCTGGCGATCAACGTCAAGGCGCCGTTCCGGCTGATCCGCGCGGCGATGCCGCATCTGCGCGCGTCGGGACGCGGCCGGGTCGTCAACGTCGCCTCGCTCTCGGGCAAGCGCGTGCGCAATCTCCAGGTCGGCTACCAGATGAGCAAGTTCGCCATGGTGGCGCTGGCCCATGCCGTGCGGCGCGCCGGCTGGGACGACGGCGTGCGGGCGGTTGCGCTGTGCCCGGGCTTCGTCAACACCGACATGCCCGCCGCGTCCGGTTTCCCGCCCGCGCAGATGACCGATCCCGAGGAGCTGGCCGACCTGGTGGCGGCCGTCGTCGGCCTCTCGAACACCGCCTCCGTCGCCGAGCTGCTGGTCAACTGCCAGTACGAGAACATGATCTGAGGCGGCGTCCGGCTGCTTGGCAGGATGCTTGCCTCTGCCCTCTCCGACAGCGACGGGGGAGGGCGATGGCGACGCTCTTGGAGATCGAGAACCTGACCGTCCGGTTTCCCGGCGACGGCGCACCGGTCCAGGCGGTCGGCGGCATCTCCTACGCCATCGACGAAGGCGAGACGGTGGCGATCGTCGGGGAGTCCGGGTGTGGCAAGTCGGTACATGCGCTGGCGGTGGCAGGGCTGCTGCCGCGGCCGCCGGCTGCCGTCGGCGGGGCGGTGCGCTTCGCGGGCCGCGACCTGACGACCCTCGACGAGGCGGCGATGCGCCGGGTGCGGGGAACGGGCATCGGCATGGTCTTCCAGGAACCGATGACCTCGCTCAATCCGCTCATGACGATCGGGACCCAGATCACCGAGCACATGTGCACCCATCTCGGCCTTTCGCGGGCGGCGGCGCGCGAGCGCGGGATCGAGCTGCTGCGCCTGGTCGGGATCGGCGAGCCGGCGGCCCGGCTGACGCAGTATCCGCACCAGTTCTCGGGCGGCATGCGCCAGCGGGTCATGATCGCCATGGCGCTCGCCTGCCGGCCGAAGCTGGTGATCGCCGACGAGCCGACCACGGCGCTCGACGTCACCATCCAGGCGCAGATCCTGAAGCTCCTGAAGGAGCTGACGCGCGACATGGGGGTGGCGCTGCTGCTGATCACCCACAATCTCGGCCTGGTCGCCCGCTACGCCGACCGCGTCAACGTCATGTACGCCGGCCGGATCGTCGAGCATGGAACGGCGGCGGCCGTGTTCGCCGACCCGCGCCACCCCTATACCCGCGGGCTGCTCGCCTCGGTGCCACGGCTCGACCGGCAGCGCAGCGACCGTTTGCTGCCGATCGAGGGCCAGCCGCCCGATCTCGCCAGACTGGGGGCGGGGTGCAGCTACCGTCCTCGCTGCCGCGCGGCGATCCCGATTTGCGGTACCGCAGGGCCGGAGCTTACGGACGTGGCGCCCGGCCACGCGGTCGCGTGCTTCCGCAACGCCCCCGAGGTGGCGGCCGCCTGAGATCGGCCTCAGGCCGTCTCCCGCACGTCCAGCGCGTCGCGCAGCGCGTCGCCGACGAAGTTGATGCTGAGCACGGTCAGCATGATGAAGAGACCGGGGAAGACGCCCAGCCACCATGCGCGCGAGATGAAGCTGCGTCCTTCGGCCAGGATCAGGCCCCAGGTCGGCGTGTCCGCGTCGACGCCGAGCCCGAGGAAGGAGAGCCCGGCCTCGGCCAGGATCGCGTAGGAGACGCTGACCGTCGCCTGGACGATCAGCGGCGCGGCGGCGTTGGGCAGGATGTGACGCAGCATGATGCGCAGATGCGAGCAGCCGACCGTGCGGGCCGCGTCGACGTATTGCTCCTGCTTGATGGTCAGCACCATGCCCCGGGCGATGCGCGCGAAGTCGTCGAGATAGGCCAGCGACACGGCGACGATGACGTTGGCGAGCCCGGTCCCGAACACGGCGACGAGGTAGACCGCGATGATAAAGTTCGGGAAAGCCCACTGCAGGTCGATGTAGCGCATCACCAGGAAGTCGACCCAGCCGCCGAAATAGCCGGCGAGCAGACCGAGCGCGACGCCGACGACGAGCGCCATCGCGACGGTCGAGAGGCCGACCAAGATCGATACGCGCGCGCCGTAGATGATGCGCGAGAGCACGTCGCGGCCGAGGTCGTCGACGCCGAGCGGGTGGCCCAGCTGCGGCGGCGACAGCGTCAGGTCGAAGGAGGTCTCGGTCGGGTCGAACGGTGTGATCCACGGTGCGAAGATCGCGCAGAGCACGACCAGCGTCAGGAACGCGATGCCGAACTGCGCCTTGCGGTCGGTGCGGAAGGGACGCAGCCAGCGGCGGCGTGCGGGGACGACGGCCTCGTCGGCCGCGATCGTCATGCTCTGGTCCATCAGGTGTACCGGATGCGCGGGTCGATGACGGTGTAGAGGACGTCGACCACGAGGTTGGCGCCGATGAAGATCGCCGACACTGCCAGGATGGCGCCCTGCACGACCGGGTAGTCGCGATTGAGGATGCCTTCGATCAGCGTGCGGCCGAGCCCTTTGATGGCGAAGACGTTCTCGACCACGACGGTGCCGGCCAGCATCAGCGCCAGCGCGATCCCCATGACGGTGACGACGGGGATGAGCGCGTTGGGCAACGCGTGGACGACGAGGATGCGCCAGGTGAGCAGGCCCTTGGCGCGGGCGGTGCGCATGAAGTCCGTCTTCAGCACCTCGATCATCGAGGAGCGGATCATGCGCGCGATGATCGCGGAGAAGGTCGTGCCGGCGGCGAGCGCCGGCATGATGAGGTGCGACAGCCACGGCCAGATGCCCTGGGATATCGGCGTGTAGCCGATCGCCGGCAGCCATTGCAGGTTCGCCGCGAAGACGATGATGAGGATGATGGCGAACCAGAAGTCCGGCATGCTGAGGCCGAGGAACGCCATGAGCGTCAGCGTGTTGTCGGCGGGACTGTTCTTCTTGAGGGCGGCCACCATACCGGCCGGCACCGCCAGCACCAGCGCCACGACGAAGGAGATGCCGGCGAGCGACAGCGTCCGCGGCAAGGCCTCGCCCAGGAGCTGCGCCACCGGGATCTGGCTGCCGTAGATCGAGGTGCCGAAGTTCCCGCGCAGCAGCTGCCACAGCCAGCGCGCATACTGCTCCCAGAGCGGCAGGTCCATGCCGAGCTGCTTGCGCAGGTCTTCCGCCGCCGACGGGTCGCCCACGTCGAACAGCATGGCCGCCAGCGGGTCGCCCGGCACGGCCCGCATCATGAAGAACACCAAGGTCGCCACCGCCCACATGACGACGACGGCACCGAGGATGCGCCGGGCGAGGTATCCCGCCATCGGTCAGGCCACGGTCGGCAGCTCCCTCTCTGCCCCTTGGGGGCGGAGAGGGGCGGGGTGAGGGGGGGAGTGGCCGGCGGACGCCCACCTCACCCTCCCCGTCGCCAGCGCGACGTGTCCCCTCCCTCTCCCCCCTGCGGGCGGAGAGGGCCTTCCGCACCGCGGGAGCACCGGGCTCACGCGAGCGTCGTGCGATCGAGGTCGACGAGGGCGGGGATCTTGCTGGCGTCCGGGAAGTTCACCGACTTGCGGTGAACGAGGATCGTCGCGGGGTGATAGAGGAAGGCGGATGCGACCTTGTCCGACGTGATCCTGTCGGCCTTCTGCACCAGCGCCTTGCGCTTCTGCAGGTCGCCCTCGATCCGCTGTTCCTCGACGAGCGCGTCGACCTCCTTCTCGGAGAAGTAGCCGAAGGGATACTTCGCCTTGTCGCGCTTCTGCGCGTTGAACAGCGAGGTCGTCTGCATCCAGTCGACGATGGCGTCGTCCGGGTCGTAGTCACCGCCCGAGCCGATGCGGACCATGTCCCATTCCATGGTGGCGAACTCGTCGAGCGCCACCGGAACGTCCTTCACCACCGGCTCCAGCTCGATACCGAGGTTGCGCTTGAGGATGGCGCGGACCACCTCGACCTGCCGGCGAAGCGGCGGCGTCAGCAGGATCTTGAGGCGCGGGAAGCCCTTGCCGTCCGGGTAGCCGGCGGCCGCCATGAGGCGCTTGGCCTCCGCGAGATCGAAGCGCTGCAGGCTGGTCTTGCCGAGGTCCTTGTCGAAGTAGAAAGCCATGGCCGGGTTGACCGAGCCATGCGCCGGCATGCCCCGGCCGAACTCCGACTGCTTGATGAAGGTCTCGCGATCCAGCGCCTTGGCGATCGCCAGGCGCACCATGAAGCCCTTCTCCTTCATCAGTTCCGCGATCGGCTTGTCGAAGCTCGGCACCTTGAAGGGATCCCGGTGCGGGTTGAGCCAGATCGATTCGAAGCCGGGCGACGACTGGACGTTGACGACGAGCTCCTTGTTGGCGACCAGGCGGTCGATCAGCTCCGGCGCGATGGTGCCGCCGCCGATGAGCTGGATGTCGCCCGCTTCGATCGCCGCGGCGAGCGGCTCGGCGTCGATGATCGGCTGGATGACGACGCG
>JBFWXJ010000078.1:0-17325 GCA_050187535.1 Alphaproteobacteria bacterium
CCCTCCGCCCGACAGCGTGTCCGCGCCGCGACCGCCGGTGAGCCGATCACGCCCGTCCGCGCCCAGGACGAGATCGCGCCCTTCGCCGCCGTTCAGCACGTCGTCGCCGTCGCCGCCATCGAGGACATCGTCGTGGCGGTCGCCGTTGAGCGTGTCCGCCCCCGCTCCGCCCAGCGCCAGGTCGCGACCCTGCCCGCCCCATACGATGTCGTCGCCCGCCCCGCCGACGCCGGTGTCGTCGCCGCGGCCGGCCGCGAGGAAATCGTCGCCGCCGCCGCCGTCCAGGCTGTCATTGCCGAGATAGCCGACGAGGATGTTGTCGCCGTCGTTCCCGGCCATCAGGTTCGCCATGGCGTTGCCGTCGGCGTTGAGGTCGTCGGCGCCGGCCAGGCCGAGATTGGCGATGAACGGCTTCAGCGCCAGGGAATCGGCGGTGACGAGGGTGTCGATCCCGTCGGCGCGGCCGATCGCTTCCTGCTCCCACCAATGGGCGACGGTCGCCGTCTCGCCGCCGCCCACGGGGACATTCGATGCCCCGTCGGAAGCCACCGCGATCTCCACGGTCGAGCGGTTGGCGACGATCCGGTCGAGGACCACCGCGACGCGACCGTCGTCGAGATCGGCCATGTCGAAGGACAGGAGGGCGCCCGCCGCCAGCGTCGTCGCCTCCCCCGTCGGAACGCCGTCGCGGTCGAAGGCGCGCAGCTCGACGGCATAGCCGTCGCCGAGATAGCTCATCGACCCAGCGACGAAGCCGCCATCCTGCAGCGGCTCGACCACCAGCGACTGATCGCCGTGGTCGAGGACGCGCACGTCGTCCGCGACCCGCACGCCGCCTGCGTCGAAGCGGCCGACGAAGCTGCCGTCGCCGGTCGCCCAGGTCACCGCCAGGTCGCCGTTCGCCAGCACGTCGAGATCGACGAGGTCCCCGCCGCCGCCGGGACGCAGCACGACGGGCTCCGACGCCGGCGTGCCGTCCAGCCCGAAGCGCCAGAGCACCGTGCCGGAGGCGGTCTCCCCGGCGATCGCCAGCGTGTCGCCGACGGCCACGCCCCGGAACATGGCGCCGCCGAACCAGAGCGCTTCCTGCGCGACGGCCACCGGCGTTCCGATCGGGCTTCCGCCTGCGGAGACCCGCTGGAACCAGGCGTCGGAGACGTTGTCGTCGCCCTGGTTCCACACGACGGCATAGGTTCCATCGCTCAGCGCGACGACCTCGCGGATGGCAACGGCGGCACCGGTCACGTCGATGGCGAACCCGTCGCCGATCCGATCGCCGGTCCGGTCGAGCACAGCGAGCCGCAGGCGCTGGACCGGGCCGCGGACCTCGTTCCAGGCTACGGCGATCGTCCCGGACGGGCTTGCGGCGATGTCGCCCAAATAGCGGGGTGCCAGATCGGCGGCCGGCAGCGCGAAGGTCGGCCCGACCGGCGCGCCGTCGCGGTCGCTGACGGCACCGACCACGAGATTGGCATAGCTGTCGGGATCCGTCGTCTGCGGCTGGTTGGCGGCCACGGCGAAGCCCTCGCCCGGCAACGCCGCCACTTCGGGACGGAAGAGATGGGGGCCGGCGGGCGGCGGCAGCGGCGTCATGCCGGACACGGGACCGAAGAAGATCGACATTATGGGAGAATCCGATGGGAAGTTCGGCGTTCCGTCGATCCCTACCATCATCGCGACGTGGCCCGGAACCGTTGCCGCGCCCGGCCCGGTCGGGCATAAGTCGCGGCCTACGCATTTCGCCCCGGAGGCTTCCCATGGCGCTCGCCGAACGCATGTCCCAGCTCGGCACCGAGACCGCGTTCGAGGTGCTGGCGCGCGCCCAGGCGCTACAGGCGCAGGGCCGCGACATCATCAACCTCGGCATCGGCCAGCCGGACTTCCGCACGCCCGACCATATCGTCGAGGCCGCCATCAAGGCGCTGCGCGACGGTCATCACGGCTACACCGCGGCCAACGGGATCCCGGCGCTGCGGGCCGCCGTCTCGGCCGACCTCAAGCGCCGCCTGGGCGTCGAGGTGGACCCCGACCGCGTCGTGGTCGTGCCCGGCGGCAAGGTCACGATGTTCTTCGCCATCATGATGATGGGTGAGCCCGGGACGGAGATCCTCTACCCCGATCCCGGCTTTCCGATCTACGAATCGGTGATCCGGTTCTCCGGCGCGACCGCGGTGCCGATCCACCTGCGCGAGGAGAACGGCTTTTCGTTCAGCGCCGACGAGGTGCTGGAGAAGATCACCCCGAAGACGCGCCTCATCATCATCAACAGCCCCGCCAATCCGACGGGCGGCGTCGTGCCCAAGGCGGAGATCGACAAGCTCGTGGCGGGCCTGGCCCGGCATCCGCAGGTCGTCGTCATGAGCGACGAGATCTACGGCCAGATGACCTATGACGGCCGCCCGCATGTCAGCCTGCTCAACTATCCCGAGATGGCGGACCGCCTGATCCTGCTGGACGGGTGGAGCAAGACCTACGCGATGACCGGCTGGCGGCTCGGCTATGCCGTGTGGCCCAAGGACATGGCGGACAAGGCGACGCGGCTCGCCATCAACTGCCATTCCTGCGTCAACGCGTCGGCGCAGTATGCCGGCATCGCCGCGCTGGAAGGCCCGCAGGATGCGGTCACCACGATGGTCGCCGCCTTCGCCGAGCGCCGTCGGGTCATCGTCGACGAGCTCAACCGCATCCCCGGGTTCCGCTGCATCGAGCCGGGCGGCGCCTTCTATGCCTTTCCGAACATCGCCGGGACCGGGCTCGACAGCCGCGCGCTGCAGGCCAGGCTCCTGGAGGAGGCCGGCGTGGCGGTCATCTCCGGCACCAGCTTCGGGCGCTTCGGCGAAGGCTATCTGCGCTTCTCCTACGCCAACTCGGTGGAGAACATCCGGACGGCGATGGGACGGATCGCGGATTGCCTCTCGGCACCCATGCGCCGGACTGCCTAATATCGCAGCGGCGTCATTGACTATTTTTTAGCCATATGACCCGAATGAAGCAGTCGGCCATGCGCGAGCTCGCGCCGGGCTCGGCATCGCGCATGGCACGCCTCCTGCTTATTCCGGCGCGTACGGCGCGTGCGGGCGGTCTTCCGGGCGAGCCGCGCCCGCATATTCCGGATCGAGAAAAGAGGCCATGAAGAAGGTCGAAGCGATCATCAAGCCGTTCAAGCTCGACGAGGTGAAGGAGGCCCTTCACGAGGTCGGGATCACGGGCATCACCGTGACCGAGGCCAAGGGCTTCGGCCGCCAGAAGGGCCACACCGAGCTGTATCGCGGCGCCGAGTATGTCGTCGACTTCCTGCCCAAGGTGAAGATCGAGGTCGTCATGGACGACGCTCTCGTGCCGCGGGCGGTGGAAGCGATCCAGCAGGCAGCCCACACCGGCCGCATCGGGGACGGCAAAATCTTCGTCAGCCCGGTCGAGGAAGCGATCCGCATCCGCACCGGCGAGCGCGGGCCGGAAGCGGTCTGAGCGTCGGAAAACAGTTCAAACAAACCCACCAGAAGCCAAGGAACGACGGGAACCGAGCCATGTCGGATATGAAGAAGGTCTTCGAGCTGATCAAGGAGCACGACGTCAAGTACGTGGACTTCCGCTTCACGGACCCGCGCGGCAAGTGGCAGCATCTTGCCCATCACATCTGCACGATCGACGAGGACTTCCTCACCGATGGCGTGATGTTCGACGGCTCGTCCATCGCCGGGTGGAAGGCGATCAACGAGTCCGACATGATCCTGATGCCGGATCTGTCGACCGCCGTGATGGATCCGTTCGCCGCGCAGCCTTCGCTGGTGATCTTCTGCGACGTCTACGAGCCGTCGACTGGCCAGGCCTACACGCGAGACCCGCGCTCGACCGCCAAGCGCGCCGAGGCCTACCTGAAGTCGACCGGGATCGGCGACACGGCGTTCTTCGGCCCCGAGGCCGAGTTCTTCGTCTTCGACGACGTCAAGTTCGAAGCCTCGATGTACAAGGGCTACTACGAGCTCTACTCCGAGGAAGGCATCACGGCCTCCGCCAAGGAGATGGAAGGCGGCAATCCCGGCCACCGTCCGCCGGTCAAGGGCGGCTATTTCCCGGTGCCGCCGGTCGATGCGGCGTCCGACCTGCGCGCCGAGATGCTGACGACGCTGGAGCAGATGGGCGTCGAGGTCGAGAAGCACCACCACGAGGTGGCGCCGGCCCAGCACGAGCTCGGGGTCAAGTTCTCGACGCTGGTCAAGACCGCCGACCTCATGCAGATCTACAAGTACGTGGTCCACAACGTGGCCGCGTCCTATGGCAAGTCGGCGACCTTCATGCCCAAGCCCGTGAAGGGCGACAACGGTTCGGGCATGCACACCCACCAGTCGATCTGGAAGGGCGGCAAGCCGCTGTTCGCCGGCAACCTCTACGCCGACCTGTCGGAGATGTGCCTCTACTACATCGGCGGCATCATCAAGCACGCCAAGGCGATCAACGCCTTCTCGAACCCGTCGACGAACAGCTACAAGCGGCTGATCCCGGGCTTCGAGGCGCCGGTGCTGCTGGCCTACTCGTCGCGCAACCGCTCGGCCTCCTGCCGCATCCCCTATGTGTCGAGCCCGAAGGGCAAGCGCGTCGAGGTGCGGTTCCCCGATCCGGCGGCGAACCCCTACCTCACCTACGCCGCCATGCTGATGGCCGGCCTCGACGGCATCCAGAACAAGATCCATCCGGGCGACCCGATGGACAAGAACCTCTACGACCTGCCGCCGGAGGAGCTGAAGGAAGTTCCGACGGTGTGCGGCTCGCTGCGTGAAGCTCTGGAATCGCTCGCCGCCGACCACGACTTCCTGCTGAAGGGCGATGTCTTCACCAAGGATCAGATCGAATCCTATCTTGAGCTGAAGTGGGAAGAGGTCTACGCCTTCGAGCACACGCCGCACCCGATCGAGTTCCAGATGTACTACTCGGTCTGAACTGGACTTCGCGAAGCGACGGGACGGGGGCCGAAAGGCCCCCGTTTCATTTCCACCTTCCCGACAGTGACCGCATCGCGGCTCCATAACGCGCTACGAATCGGCTAACGTCGGCGTCGCACGTGCCGATGTCCCCGATCCCGCGGATCATCCACCAGACGTGGAAGACGACCGACCTGCCCCGGCCGCTCCGACGGCTGCGAAAAGGCTGGATGGCGCGCCATCCCGGGTGGGAGCAGCGGCTATGGACGGACGAGGACCTTCGCGCATTCGTACGCGACGAATTCCCCGACCTCCTCGCCATGTACGACGGCTACCGGGAGCCGATCTGCCGGGTCGACCTTGCGCGCTATCTCATCCTGTGGCGGCTGGGCGGCGTCTACGCCGACCTCGATTGCGAATGCCTGAAGCCGATCGAACCGATGCTCGCCGGCGCGACGCTGGCTATCGGCCTGGAGCCGGACAGCCACCTGACCCATGGCTGGGTGGCCGAGCGGCGATTGCCGCGCTTGCTGTGCCCCAGCCTCGTTGCGTCGGTACCCGGACACGCGTTCTGGCCTCACCTGCTGGCGTTCCTGCGGCGCAGCAGCGAACAGCAGAACGTCCTGGATGCGACCGGCCCCTGCGTCCTGACCGCCGCCTATGACGCCTTCCCGGAGCCCGCGACCATCGACCTGCTGCCCGCCGGTCAGGTCTATCCCGTCGACAAGATGCAGTGCCGGGAGGGCCGACTGCACGACCTCGCCTTCTGGGAAGAATCGACGCGGCACGCGTACGTGGTGCATCACTGGGCAGGAACCTGGTGGAGCCGAAGGGCGATCGTCGATCCGTCCTTCCCCACCTGGCTGCCCTTCCATGTGATCGAGGGCGATAATCGCGTCCGCCCACCCTCCGTGGCGCCGCGGTCCGAACTCCGGCCGCTCGTCTCCTGCCTCATGGTCACTGCCCGACGTTTCGAGCAGGCGCGGCTGGCTATCCGATGCTTCCAACGCCAGACCTATCCCAATCTCGAGCTGGTGGTCGTCGACAGCAGCCCCGACGACGCGCTCGCGCGCCATGTCGCCGCCCTCGACGACCGGCGCATCCGCCATGTCCACAGTCCCGGTGACCGGCGGTCGCTGGGGGCGCTGCGGAACCTTTCGGTCGGCCTCGCCGCGGGCGATCTCGTCGCGATCTGGGATGACGACGACCTGTCGCACCCCGCGCGCATCGCCACGCAATACGAGGCGCTGACGCGGACCGATGCGGCGGCCGCCATGCTCCGCCGCGTCGTCGTCTGGTGGCCGGCGATGGAGAGGGTCGTCGTCTCCATGCTCCGCCTGCAGTGGGAAAACACGCTGCTGGCACGTCGCGACGCGATGGAGCCTTATCCCGAGATCGACTACGGCGAGGACACACCGGCGATCGACAAGCTGCGGGCGCGCCGGCGCGTGGTGCTGATCGATCTGCCGCGGCTCTTCGTCTACGTCGCACACGGCGCCAATCAGTGCGGGCCCGGTCACTTCCACCAGCACTGGAACAACGCGACCGTGCGGTTCCCGACCGAACGCCAGGCCGCGGTGATCGAAGAGCTCGGCAAGGAGCTGCCGATGGCGGCCTATCGGCGGATCGTCGCCGCCACTCCCGGCGCCCGGAACAGCCTGCCGGCCGCCGCGCTCGCCGATGATGCCTGGAGGGTTCAGGCGCCGGCCGTGCCCTGACGAAGATCGCCGCGCAACTGCCGGGCATACTCGCGGAAGTCGACCTCCAGCGTGTAGCGCGCTGATCCGACGTAGCGCCGGGCGAGGCGGCGCCCGTGATCGGCGATCTCCTTCTCCATGACGTGCGCCGCGGGCAGGCGGAGCGCCCCCGAAAGGCACGCGGCGAGCCAGCGTGCCTGAATCTCGACCAGCGGTATGGTCGGGCCGATCGGCTGGACCAGCCCGATGAACGCCAGCCCCGGCCGCGCCGGCGGCAGCATCCGGCGGTAGAGACGTGCGTCGCCGTCGCGGACGGCGAACACCGCCGGGTCGAGGAAGGGAAAGGTGGTGCGATAGCCGGTGGCGTAGACGATGGCGTCGTAGCGGCCGACACTGCCATCGGCGAAGGCGACCTCGCCATGGCGCAGCTCGGCCACGTCGGGCTTCATGCGAATGCGGCCATGGCCGATCGCCGGCAGCAGCTCCTGGCTGATCGTCGCATGCTCGCGCCAGATCGGATGGGCGGGCCGGGGGACGCCGTAGCGCCTCTGGTCCCCCTGGGTCAGCATCATCAGCCAGCGGATCGCTGCTCGGGCGACCGGCGTCGGCAGCCTGAGCCGCCGCGTCATGAACGCGACCCAGCGGTCGGTCGGGACGCCCATGATGTATTTGGGCGCGATCCAGGCGCCGCGCCGGGTCGAGAGATGCACGCCGCGGGCCCGACGCGCGATGTCGACGGCGATGTCCACGGCCGAGTTCCCGATGCCGACCACGAGGACGTCCTTGTCCTCATAGGGCGCCGCGGTGCGATAGTCGTGGGAATGGATCGTCGGTCCGTCGAAGACGCCGGGGAAATCCGGAAGGCGTGGGTCCCAGAGATGCCCGTTGGCGACGATCACCCACCCGTAGCGCCGGACGTCTCCACCGGCCAGCCGGACGCGCCAGCCGGCCCCGTCGGGCTCGACGGCAGCCACCTCCGTGCCGAAGGCGACATGCGGCCGGACGCCGAAGCGCTCGGCATAGGCCTCGAGCCACGCCAGCACCTGGCTGTGCGACAGGAAATCGGGCTGGTCGTCCGGGATCGGGAAGTCGGGATAGCCGAGGTTTCGGCGGCTCGTGTCGATGTGCAGGCTGCGATAGGCCGACGACATGCCGTTGTCGTTGCCGTAGCGCCACATCCCGCCGATGTCGCTGCCCTTCTCGAAGCAATCGAAATCGACGCCGGATTGCTTCAGCGCCTTGGCGGCGGCTACGCCTGACGAGCCCGCCCCGACGATGCACGCTCGGGTCATTCCACCGGCACCTGGCGCGGCCTGCCCTCGTCGCCGATCGCCACGTAGGTGAAGCGCCCTTCCGTCACGAGCAGCCTCTCCGACGCACCACGCCGTATCACCCATGCCTCGATATGGAGGGCCATCGACGTCCGCCCCACCCGCTCGAGATCCGCGTAGCAGCAGACCACGTCGCCGACGAAGATCGGCAGGTGAAAGGTCATGGCGTCGACCGCCACGGTCGCCGCGCGCCCCCGCGACCGCTGGGCGGCGAAAATGCCGCCCGCCACATCCATCTGCGAGAGCACCCAGCCGCCGAAGATGTCGCCGTTGGGGTTGGTGTCGGCCGGCATCGCGAGCGTGCGGATCTGCAGCTCGCCCCGCGGCTGGCGCGGCTTCGCGTCGGTCATCGTCCCCTCCCTGGACCGTTCGGCGACCCTACCATATGTCGTGGTGCTTGCCCCGGCCGGCGGCGATTCATAGGATCGCGCCGCCATGAAGGACCTGTTCGGCAATGCCGCCCGCAAGGCGGCCGAAGAATACTCCGCCAAGGACATCGAGGTCCTGGAGGGGCTGGAGCCGGTGCGGCTCCGGCCCGGCATGTATATCGGCGGCACCGACGAGCGCGCGCTGCACCACCTCGTCGCCGAGGTGCTGGACAATGCCATGGACGAAGCGGTGGCGGGCCACGCTTCGCGGATCGAAATGCAGCTGGCGGCCGACGGCACGCTGACGGTGCGCGACAACGGTCGCGGCATTCCGGTCGACCCGCACCCGAAGTTCCGCGACAAATCTGCGCTCGAGGTGATCCTCACGACGCTGCATTCCGGCGCCAAGTTCTCGTCCAAGATCTACGACACCTCGGGCGGCCTCAACGGCGTCGGCATCTCCGTCGTCAACGCGCTCTCCGACCGGTTGACCGTCGAAGTGGCGCGCGACCGCACGCTGTGGGCGCAGGATTTCGCGCGCGGCAAGCCGACCACGAAACTGCGCGAGGTCGGGGCCGCACCCAACCGCCGCGGCACGACCGTGCGCTTCCATCCCGACGCCCAGATCTTCGGCGCCGCCGCCAGGTTCAAGCCGGCGACGCTGTTCCGCATGGCGCGCTCCAAGGCGTACCTGTTCCGGGGCGTGGAGATCCGCTGGTCCTGCGATCCGGCGCTCATCGCCGACGGCGATCCGACGCCGCCGGAAGCGACGCTGCATTTCCCGGCGGGACTGGTCGATTTCCTGGCCGCGGCGATCGGCGAGCGGGCGACGCTGACCAAGTCGCCGTTCCACGGCGAGGCCGCCTTCCCCGATGCCGCCGGACGCGTCGAGTGGGCGGTCACCTGGCTCGAAGACGACGAGAGCTTCCTCAGCTCCTATTGCAACACCGTGCCGACGCCGCAGGGCGGAACCCACGAGGCCGGCCTCAGGACCGCGCTGACGCGCAGCCTGCGTGCCCATGGCGAGCTGGTCGGGAACCGCCGGGCCGGCCAGATCACCACCGACGACGTGATGTCCGGGACGCACGCGCTGGTCTCGGTGTTCCTGCGCGACCCGCAGTTCCAGGGCCAGACCAAGGACAAGCTGTCGAACCCCGAGGCGGCACGGCTGGTCGAGAACGTCCTCAAGGACCGCTTCGACCATTTCCTTTCCGGCGACCCGGAGACGGCGGCCCTTCTCCTCGACCGTACGGTCGAGCGCGCCGAGGAGCGCATCAGGCGCAAGCAGGACAAGGATCACCTCCGCAAGACGGCGACCCGCAAGCTGCGCCTGCCGGGCAAACTCGCCGACTGCGCGCGCAGCGGCGCGATCGGCACGGAGATCTTCCTGGTGGAGGGCGATTCCGCCGGCGGTTCGGCCAAGCAGGCGCGCGACCGCGAGACGCAGGCGGTGCTGCCGCTGCGCGGCAAGATCCTGAACGTCGCCAGTGCCTCGACGGACAAGCTGCGCGGCAACCAGGAACTGGCCGACCTCGTCCAGGCGCTGGGCTGCGGTACCGGCAAGCAGTTCGACCTGGCCAAGCTGCGCTACGAGCGGGTCGTCATCATGACCGATGCCGACGTCGACGGCGCGCACATCGCATCACTGCTGATGACCTTCTTCTTCCGCGAGATGCCGAAGCTGGTTGCGGCGGGTCACCTCTATCTGGCCATGCCGCCGCTCTACCGCCTGACGCGCGGCGGTCAGATCGTCTATGCCCGTGACGACGCCGATCGCGAGCGCCTGCTGGCGACCACCTTCAAGGGACAGGGCAAGGTCGAGATCAGCCGGTTCAAGGGCCTGGGGGAGATGCCGGCCGCCCAGCTCCGCGAAACCACCATGGACGCGCGGCGTCGCACCCTGCAGCGGGTCCGGATTCCGGACGAGGTCCGTGACCCGGCAGCGGCCGGCGAGACCGAGAGCCTCGTCGACCGGCTGATGGGCCGCAAGCCCGAGCTGCGCTTCGCCTATATCCAGGAGAACGCCCGCTTCGTGCGCGATCTCGACGTCTGAGCGGCGAACGCTCCGGCCGTTGAGGTTGCGGTCGCCCTCGCCTACGCTGGCCCGAGCGAGGGAGGGGCGCATGCGTCAGGCGGTTGCGGCTGTCCTTGTTTTCCTGCTGATCGCGATGCCGGCCGCGGCGCAGCAGCCCGGCGCCTATGTCGAGACCTTCGACGCCGGCCAGCCCGAGCAGATGCTGCAGGGCAAGCTCTCGCTGGGCACCGACGGCGCGTGGACGGGAGCCGTCGTCGACGGCGCCTACCAGCTGACGAACGCGCGCGAGGAAGGCGCGCTGCGTTATGTCTTCTTCGACGCGCTCGCCGGGGCTCCCGGCGCGCGTCTCGACCAGGCTACCCTCGAGGCGGTGGTCGATGCGCGCGGCGAGAGCGGGCTGTCGGGCGCCGGCATCCTCGTCCGGCTCGACCCGCGGGCACGCACCTACCAGCTCTTCGTCGTCGGCCCGATGGGCTACGCCCTGATCCATCGCCGTGCGAACGGCGTGACCGTTCCGCTGCAGGGGACCCACGCCGCGATCCGGCGCGACGGCCTGAACACGCTGACGGCGCGCCCGGTCGCGGACGGCATCGAGTATCTCGTCAACGGAACGCGCCTGTTCACCTACGGCGTCGAGGGCGAGACCGGCATGTCGGTCGGCATCGGCGCGGTCGGTCGCGGCGTGTTCCGGTTCGAGCGCTTCGCGATCACGCCCGCCGTACATTCCGCTCCACCCGTTGCCAACCCGCCCATTCCCAGCCCGCCCGGTCCCAACCCGCCACCGGCGGGGCCGCCCCCGCCGGCTGCCGTGCAGCTGCAGCGCCAGGGCGAGCCGGGCTGGTTCACGATCGGTGTGCCGGCGGGGTGGCAGCTCAGGACCGACCGGCAGAAGGGCCATGTCGCGGTGCAGGGTGCCGAAGGCGCCGTGCAGGTGCGACCGTTCCTGCTGCCGCGCCCGATCGATGCGGCGACCGCGCAGGCGCTGCTCAGCGCCTTTGTGGCCGAGCTGGCGCCCGGCACCCGCTGGGGCGCAGTGCACGGCGCCGAGGCCGGCGGACGCCCCGGGCTCAAGGTCGCGGGGCGCCAGGGCGACCTCGTCCACGTCGCCGCCATCTCCGCGTTTCCCGCACCGGGTGGTGCTGCCGGGATGCTGTGGCTGGTGACGTCCCGCGCCGAGCGCTTCCAGCAATCGGCGCCGCTCTTCGGCGCCGTGCTGGAGAGCTTCCGACCGGCGGCCGGCACGGCGCAGTCGCCGGCCGAGCAGGGCGGTCGCGGCTTCGTGCGCTGGACCGACCCGGTGGAGGGCGCCTTCTCGACCGAGGTGCCGCAGGGCTGGAAGGTCGCGGGCGGGACGATCCGCAAGGCCGCGGTCGACGTGCGGCACGCGATCCGCGTCGAATCGCCGGACGGCGCCATCGTCTGCAGCGTCGGCGACGGCGAGATCCCGCCGTTCACCGAGCCGACGGGCACGCTGCGCGAGGGCAGCTGGTACAACCCGATGGCGGTGCAGATGATGGTCCGGCGCTATACGCCGGGCGAGCATTTCGCACGCTGGTACACCGAGTGGCGCCTCGGCCAGGCGGGGGTGCAGGGCCTGCGCTTCGACGCGGTCACGCCCCTGCGCGAGGCGACGCAGGCGGCGAACGCCGCTCTGGCGCGCACCGCCGTCGCCGGCATCCAGGTGCGCGCCGATGTCGGCGAGGCGCGCGCGAGCGGATTGCTGCGCGGCCGGCCGGTGCGCGCCTACGCCTTCGCGGCCACGAATCGCACGGGCATGGCCGATGCCGGGGCCACCTGGAACGTCACCGCCATCATCGGCTTCGTCGCGCCCGAGGACCGCGTCGGCGAGGCCGCGGCCGTGCTGACGCACATGCTGACGAGTGCCGAAATCAACCCCGCCTGGGTCGGGGCGCAGCAGCGCACGACGGCCGAGACGGTGCGCATCGTCACCGAGACCAATCGCTACGTCTCCAACATCATCAGCCAGAGCTACGCCGACCGCTCGCAGCGCATGGACCGGGTGTTTGAGCGCGGCTCTCAGGCGCGCCGCGGCGTCGTCCAGCTCGAGGATCCGGCGACCGGCCAGCGTTACGAGGTCGAGGCCGGCTCGAACTACCACTGGATCACCGATCAGGGACTGATCGCCGGAACCAACAGTCATTTCAATCCGAACGGCCTGTGGTTCCGCGAGATGTTGCGGATCGAACCGTGATCCTCGACTTCCTCGCCGTCATGATCGGCAGCGCGCTCGGCGGCGGTGCCCGCTACGGCGCCGAGCTCGCCTGGCCCTATGGCCCGCCCGATGCGGGCCTCCCGATGGCGACCCTGGCCGTCAACATCGCGGGCTCTCTGGCAGCGGGGATCGTCCTGGGGCTCACCCTTCCGGGCGGCCCGCTGCCGGTCGGCCGGACCGCCCTCTTCCTGGTCACCGGCTTCTGCGGCGGCTTCACCACCTTCTCGGCTTTCACCCTGCACACCGTCGCGATGCTGCAGGAAGGCGAGCCCTGGCTCGCCCTCACCTACATCCTGCTGTCGGTCGTGCTGTCCGTCGCGGCCGCCGGCATCGGATACCTCGTGGGCTCGCAGATCTGACCCCGCCTCACGCCGCGAGCCACGCCCGCATCGCGTCCAGCACCGGTTCGGGCCGCTCCAGGGTCGGGAGGTGGCCGCTGTCCTCGACCACGACGAGACGGGCCCCGGGCACGAGGCCCGCCATTTCCTCATGCACGCCGAGAGGCGTCAGCGCGTCCTGACGACCGCAGAGCACGAGCGTCGGCACGCCGACGCGCCCGAGGTCCTCGCGGCCGTCCGGACGCCCCAGGATCGCCGACTGCTGACGCAGGAACGCGTCACGGCCGACGCGCTCGGCCATGCCCATCACGACCGCGACCAGCGCTTCGTCGGCCAGCCGATCGGTATGGATCAGCAGCGGCAGCAGCCGCGGCGTCACGCCCTTGAACTTTCCCTGGCTCGCCAGCTCGATGAGCCCGCGCCGGCGCCGGCCCTGCTCCTCGGTGTCCTTGCGGCCGCTGGTGTCGAGCAGCGCCAGCCTGGTCACCCGGCCCGGTGCCCGGCGCATGATCTCCTGGGCGACGTAGCCGCCCATGGAGAGGCCGGCGAGCGCGAAGGTCGGCGGCGCCCAGTCGAGCACCCGGCCGGCCATCGCGGCCAGCGAATCGTCCAGCGTCAGGTCGGCCACTACCGCCGACGCCTCGTCGGCGAGGCCGTCGATGACGGGACGCCAGAGGGCGGCATCGCACAGCAGGCCGGGCAACAGGATCAGCGGCTGTCTCAAAGCGGTAACCTCCGGCACCTCGTCGGCGGCGCTCATAGCAGAAAACGCCACACCGGCAAGAAATAGGGCGGCTGCGGCACAGGGAAGATTTGACAATGCGGCAGGCGTACCCCACTTAAGCGGCGAAACCTGCGGATTTTCCGCGGCGATTTCGCATTCTTCGAGGCAATCGACCGTTTTGACGAGCTTTTCCGATCTGGGGCTCAGCCCCGAACTGCTGCAGGCCGTGTCCGACTCCGGCTACACGCAGCCGACCCCCATCCAGGAGCAGGCGATCCCCTACGTCCTGATGGGCCGCGACGTCCTGGGCTGCGCCCAGACGGGCACCGGCAAGACCGCCGGCTTCACCTTGCCGATGATCGACATCCTGGCGCAGGGCCGGGCGCGGGCACGGATGCCGCGGTCGCTCATCCTGGAGCCGACGCGCGAGTTGGCGACGCAGGTCGCCGAATCGTTCGAGCGCTACGGCGCGCAGCACAAGCTGACACAGGCGCTGCTCATCGGCGGCGAATCCATGGCCGAGCAGGAGAAGCGCCTCGACCGCGGCGTCGACGTCCTGATCGCCACGCCCGGCCGGCTGCTGGACCTGTTCGAGCGCGGCAAGATCCTCATGAGCGACGTGCGCATCCTCGTCATCGACGAGGCCGACCGCATGCTCGACATGGGCTTCATTCCCGATGTCGAGCGGATCGTCTCGCTGCTGCCGCGCATTCGCCAGACGCTGTTCTTCTCCGCGACGATGCCGCCCGAGATTCGCCGGCTCGCCGACGCGTTCCTGACCAACCCCAAGACCATCACCGTGGCACCGCCGGCCTCGCCCGCAGCGACGGTCACCCAGGCGCTGGTCGTGGTCGACGAGCTGGACAAGCGCGAGACGCTGCGCCGTCTCATCCGCAGCGAAGACGTCAAGAACGCGATCATCTTCTGCAACCGCAAGCGCGACGTCGACATCCTGTTCCGCTCGCTCCAGAAGCACGGGTTCGACGCGGCCGCGCTGCACGGCGACATGCCGCAGTCGCGCCGCACGGAGACGCTGGAAGCCTTCAAGCGCAGCGAGATCCGCCTGCTGGTGGCGAGCGATGTGGCCGCACGCGGCCTCGACGTCGACGGGCTGTCGCATGTCTTTAACTTCGACGTTCCTCATCACGCCGAGGACTACGTCCACCGCATCGGGCGCACCGGCCGTGCCGGGCGCGAGGGCCGCTCCTTCACCCTGGCGATGGGCGAGGAAGGCAAGGCGGTGTCCGCGATCGAACGGCTGATCGGCCGCGCCATCCCTCGTATCGACGTCGACGGCATCCCGTCGGTCGAGCTGACCGAGGAGGACCGTCCCCGTGGGCGCGGCCGTGGTACCGCACCGCGCCGCGCGAGCGGTGGCCGTCCGGAGCGCGGCGAACGCCGTGCCCGTCCGGCACCGCGCCAGCCCGAGGAGATTGCGCCCATGCGTGCCGAGGCCCTGTCCGGGGAAGACCGATCCGACGAGGCGCGGCCCCAGGAAGCCCGTGGCGACGACGCCCGGCCCGCACGCCGCGAGCGCCGGCCGGACCGCCGGCGCGAGGAGCGTCGCGCCGACGCTGCCCCGCCGCAGCCGGTCCAGCAGCCGGTCCGCCAGCATTCCGGGCGAGAGGGCGCACCTGCGGCGCTGGCGCCCGTCGTGCAGTTTCGTCCGGATCGCGGCCCACGTCCGCACCCGCGCAGGGAGCGTGAGCCGGACGATGTTCCGGTGCTGGCCTTCGGCGACCACACGCCTGCATTCCTCCTGCGCGCAGCACCGCGCCGCGCCTGAAGGCTCGACGACGGACCGCCCCGCCCCATGCAGACCATCTTCGTCATGGTCAAGTGCGAGCTCGGGAAGGCGTATGCCGTGGCGGACGAAGCCGTCCTTTCCGTCGAGCAGGTCTCCGAGGTCCATTCGATCTCGGGCCAGTACGATCTGCTGGTGAAGTGCTATCTGCCGGACGGCATGGACATCGGCCGTTTCGTCACCGAGCGCATCCAGTCCATCCCGGGCATACGCGATACCTTTACGCTGATCGCGTTCAAGGCCTTCTCCTGACGTTGCCCGCCCGCGGGGTCCGGGCGTGAGGCTTGGGCCTGTGTACCGCTTGCGTTAAGGTCCCGCGCTCGCGGCCCTGCGCGGGTCACATGGAGAGGTCCCGAATGCTGAAGGGTTTCGCGGTCGCCGCCGCCATCGCACTGATTGCCGTTCCCGTCGCGGCGCAGAACGTCAAGGTCGGCTTCGTCGCCACCTTCTCGGGACCGGGTGCCGCCCTCGGCGACCACATGTACCAGGGCTTCATGCTGGGCATCGACCATGCGGGCGGCAAGCTCGGCGGGCTCGCGGCGGAGGTCGTCAAGGAAGACGACCAGCTCAAGCCCGACGTCGGTGTGCAGGTGACGCGCAAGCTGATCGAGCGCGACAAGGTCGACATCGTGGCGGGCGTCGTCTTCTCCAACGTCATGATGGCGATGTTGAAGCCGCTGACCGACGCGAAGATGGTCATGGTCAGCGCCAATTCCGGGCCCTCGCCCATCGCGGGCAAGCTCTGCTCGCCCTACTTCTTCGCCGCCTCCTACCAGAACGACCAGTCGCACGAGGCGGTGGGGCAGCATCTCCAGACCAAGGGAGTCAAGCGCGTCTACCTGATGGCGCCGAACTACCAGGCCGGCCGCGACGGATTGGCCGGGTTCAAGCGCTATTTCAAGGGCGAGATCGCGGGCGAGGTCTACACGACCGTCAACCAGCCGGACTATTCGGCCGAGATCGCCCAGCTTCGCGCCGCCAAGCCCGAAGCGGTCTATGTCTTCTATCCGGGCGGCATGGGCGTCAACTTCGTGAAGCAGTATGCCCAGGCCGGACTGGCGAAGGAAGTGCCGCTCTACTCGGCCTTCACCGTCGACGCCACGACGCTGCCGGCACAGGGTGAGGCCGCGGTGGGCACCTTCACCGCGTCACTCTGGTCCGAAGACCTCGACAATCCGACGAACCGCCGCTTCGTCGCCGACTACAAGGCGAAGTACGGCGCCACGCCTTCGGCCTTCGCCGCCCAGGGCTATGACGCGGCCCGGCTCATCGACGCGGCGATCAGGGGCGCCGGCGGCAAGGTGGGCGACCGCGAGGCGCTGATCGGCGCCATGCGCAAGGCCGACTTCGCCTCCGTGCGCGGCAAGTTCCGCTTCAACACCAACCATTTCCCGATCCACGATTTCTACCTCGTGGAGACCATAAAGGCGGCCGACGGCTCGCTGCAGCAAGTCAATCGGGGAGTCGTCTTCAAAGACCATGCGGACGCCTACGCGTCCCAATGCCCGATGAAGTGACGGCGGGCGCGGTCGACGCCCGGAGATGGATGCCGCGCTGTTGCTGGCGCAGGCCCTGAACGGCCTGCAGCTCGGGGTGTTGCTGTTCCTGATGGCGGCCGGGCTGACGCTCGTCTTCGGCATCATGAACCTGATCAACCTGGCGCACGGGTCGCTCTACATGGCGGGCGCGTATCTGGCTGCGGCCGCCTACGCCCATACGGGCTCCTTCGTCGCGGCGACGGCGATCGCCGTCGCCGGCACGGCGCAGCGGGGTGCCATCGTCGAGGTGGTGGCGCTGAGCACGCTCAATCCGCGCGATCATCTCGACCACGTTCTGGCGACCTTCGGCCTCATCCTCGTCATCAAAGATGCGGCGC
>JBFWXJ010000079.1:0-5153 GCA_050187535.1 Alphaproteobacteria bacterium
AGCACGCGCGATGCGACGACGGTGCCGGCCGGAGTCGAAAGCCGCCAGCGCTCGCCGGCACGCGCCATGGCGACGACGGCGGAACGGCCGTGGACGACGGCACCCGCCGCCGTCGCCGCGCGCGCCAGGCCGCGGGCGTAGGAGAGCGGTTGCACGCTGCCGCCGCCCTCGTGGATCCACCCGCCGATGTAGTCCCGCGTGCCGGTCAGTGCGATCGTCTCGTCGCGGTCGAGCGCACGGGCGGCATGACCGCGGCGGCGCCACTCCGCCGCCCGCCGACGGGACGTCTCCAGAGCCGAAGGTTTGTCGGCGGGCTGGATCCAGCCGGTTCGCACCGCGTCGCAGGCGATGGCGTGGCGATCGATCAGCGTGAAGGCAGCATCTGCGGTCGTGAGGCCGAACTCGTAGACCCGGCGGCCGAGATCGGCGCCGAAGGCGGCTTCCAGCTCGTCGGGGAAATGGCGGATGCCGGGTATGACCTGGCCGCCGTTGCGCCCCGACGCGCCGGCACCGGGCTCGGCGGCTTCCAGCACGCGCACGCGCAGGCCGCCGGCGGCAGCGGCCAGCGCGGTCGAAAGGCCGAGATAGCCGGCGCCGACGATAGCGAGGTCGGCCTCCGCCTCGCCCTCCAGCGCGGGGCAGTCGGGCGCGGCCTCGGCCGTGGCGTTCCAGAGGCTTTCGGTGTCGGGCATGCGCCGCAGATACCGCGTCCCCACCGGTCGGCGAAAGTGCCGCGGCAACGTGGGCGATCGCCGCGCGCGGAACGAAGCCGCGCTTCGGCCGTTTCCCGCTCATGAAACGTCCGGGGGCGCCCGGACCAGCCAGGAGGCGAGATGAACAAGTCCCGTATGGTGACCGCCGCGATCGCGGCCGGCCTGCTGTCTCTCACCGTCGCGGCGTGCGACAACATGTCGGGCTCGCGTCAGTCGAGCGGTCGTGGCGAGAGCGTGGGCGAGTACATCGACGATGCGACGATCAGCACCAAGGTCCGCGCCAAGCTGATCGACGACAAGGATCTCAACCTCACCCAGATCGACGTCACCACCGATCACGGCGTGGTGCTGATTACCGGCGTGGTGGACGATGCCGCGAAGAAGGCGAAGGCGACGGCCGTGGCTGCCGACACCAGCGGCGTGCGCTCGGTGCGCAATGAGCTGGTGATCCGTCGCAACTGACGCCGCCGAGACGTGGATAGGGCTCCTCACCGTCATGCGGGGGAGCCCGTTCCACTCACCTCTCGACGAAGGCCTTCTCGACCACGTAGTGGCCGGCTTCCGCCTGGCTCCCCTCCCGGAAGCCGCGCGCCTCCAGGAGTAGGGCCGCGTCCTTCAGCATCGCCGGGCTGCCGCAGAGCATAAGGCGGTCGCCTTCCGGGTCCAGCGGATCGAGGCCGAGATCGGCGAACAGCCTGCCGTCGCGGATGAGGTCGGTGATGCGGCCCTGGTTGTGGAACGGCTCGCGGGTGACCGTCGGGTAGTAGATCAGCTTCTCGCGCACGAGCTCGCCGATCAGCTCGTTCTCGGGCAGCACGCGGGTGATGGTGTCGCGGTGGGCGAGCTCGGCCGCCGCCCGGCAGGTATGGGTCAGCACCACCCGCTCGAAGCGCTCGTAGACCTCGGGGTCCTTCACGAGGCTGAGGAAGGGTGCGAGCCCGGTGCCGGTCCCGAGCAGGTAGAGGGTCCGGCCCGGTAGCAGATTGTCGAGCAGCAGCGTGCCGGTCGCCTTGCGGCCCACCAGGATTTCCTGCCCCTCCTCCAGGTGCTGCAGCCGCGACGTCAGTGGCCCGTCCGGCACCTTGATCGACAGGAACTCCAGCGTGTCCTCGTAGTGGGCGCCGGCCAGGCTGTAGGCGCGCAGCAGCGGCTTCCCGTCCACCTCCAGCCCGATCATGGTGAACTGCCCGCTGCGGAAGCGGAAGGACGGGTCGCGGGTCGTCGAGAAGCTGAACAGGCTATCGGTCCAGTGATGCACCGACAGCACGCGCTCCTGGCGCAGGTGGCTCATGGGGAGGCTCGCTCGCTGAAAGGCGGGTGGAGTAGGTCAATTGCGCGCGACATAATGCGAGTGCGTTGCAATTGCAATGACTTCGCGCGATTTCGCGTCCATCTGCCGCAAGCGACCCGGGCAAGCCGCCCGTCGTCTCTTCCGTCGCGCGAATGGCGATCCTACACTTCGCCTCGCCGACGCGAGTTCACGCGTTTGAGGGGGGAACATGGGCGTAGTGATCGGAACGCAGGCTCTGGGCCATGTCGAGAACGGCATTCTCGCCGCATTCCACGGGTTCGAACTGATCCCGCGGGGCAGCCAACAGTTCGACATGGTGCTGGAGAACGGCAACACCCTGACCGCCTTCGGGAGGAACTTCGTCTACAAGGCGGACGGCACGGTCGGCGGCACCATCACCGACTTCGAGGAGACGAACGAGCACGGCGTGATCTTCCACACCAGCGAGTTCAACCTCAGCGCCTCCGCCCTCTTCGGCTTCATCGCCGACCAGCGCCCGCTCGATCTCGCAAGCTACATGTTCGCCGGCGATGACCGCTTCGTCGGCACCGAAGACCCCAACGACGGCGACGTCGCGGCCGGCTTCGGCGGCAACGATACGATCAGCACCGGCGGCGGTGCGGACTCGATCGACGGAGCCGACGGCGAGGATCTGCTGGATGGCGGCGACCACAACGACGTCGTGCTGGGCGAGCGCGGCTCCGACGAGATATACGGCGGCAACGATAACGACACGCTGCTGGGCGGCGCCGGCCTCGATACGATCTCGGGCGGCGAGGGCAACGACATCATCTTCGGCGGCAGGGATTACGACGTGCTCTCCGGCGACGCGGGCGACGACATCGTCTACGGCGACCGCGGCGGCGACGACATCCACGACGGCGCCGGCAACGACACGATCTTCCTGGGCGGCGGCACCGGCGACATCGACTGGGTCTACTTCTCGTCGGGCAGCGGCCAGGACCGGGTCCTGCAGTTCGACATCGAGGACGGCGACCAGTTCCGCATCGAGAGCCGGATCAACAACACGAACATCGTCGATTTCGCGTCGCTCGTCGGCCGCATCACCGACGACGGCCATGGCGACGCGATCGTCGACCTCGGCGGGGGCAACTACATCCGCATCGTCGGCGTCGACCGCGCCGACATCGACGCCTCCTGGTTCGCCTTCGAGGCGGCGCCGACGACCTCCCTGCTGGGCGGTGCCGCGGCCTGATCCCGCCTACCCCGCCGTGTGGCGCTGTACGACCTCCAGGAACGCAGCCCCGTAACGGTCGATCTTGGCCTCGCCGACGCCATGCACCGCGCGCATGGCGTCGAGCGAGCCCGGGCGGCGGGCGGCCATGTCGAAGAGCGTCCGGTCGGGAAACACGACATAGGCCGGCACGCCCTGCCTGCGGGCGAGATCGAGGCGCAGCGCCTTCAGGTCCGCCAGCAGCGCGCCGTCGCCGGCCGCCGGTGCGGTGGGCGGCGACGCCGATGCCGAGCGGCCGCGCGCCCGGGCCTTCAGGATCTCGCTGCGCAGGTCGATGCGCTCGGCGCCGCGCAGCACCTGCCGGCCGGCGTCGGTGACGGTCCACCGCCCGTGCTCGGCAATGTCGAGCTGGATCAGCCCGGCCGCGTAGATCTGGCGGAAGATCGACCGCCAGGTGTCCGGGCTATGGTCGCGGCCGACGCCGAAGGTCGGCAGGCGGTCGTGGCCCCAGCGCTTCACGCCGTCCGTTTCCGAGCCCACGAGGATGGCGACGAGGTGCTCGGTGCCGAAGCGCTCGCCGGTGCGCAGGATCGCCGACATCGCCTTCTGCGCGTCGACCGTGCCGTCATAGGTGGCGACGCCCTCGACGCAGAGATCGCAATTGCCGCACGGGGCCGTCGTCTCGCCGAAATAGGCGAGCAGCGTCTGCCGGCGGCAGCGCGGCGCCTCGCACAGCGCCACCAGCGCGTTGAAGCGCCGGCGCTCGATGCGCTTCTGTGCCTCCGGCGCGTCGCTCTCCTCGATCTGGACGCGGCGCAGGCGCATGTCGTCCAGGCCATAGAGCGTCAGCGTGTCGGCCGGCAGCCCGTCGCGCCCGGCCCGGCCGATCTCCTGGTAGTAGCTCTCCACGCTCTTCGGCAGGTCGGCATGGGCGACGAAGCGCACGTCCGGCTTGTCGATCCCCATGCCGAAGGCGACGGTGGCGACGACGACGACGCCGTCCTCGCGCTGGAAGATGTCCTGCACCTCGTCGCGCGCCGCCTTGTCCAGGCCGGCGTGATAGGCGAGCGCGCGGTGCCCTTCGGCCACCAGCCGCTGGGCCAGCTCCTCCGTGCTCTTGCGCGAAGAGCAGTAGATGACGCCGCTGCGCCCGCGCCGCGCGGCGACGAAGGCGCCGATCTGCGCCCGACCGCCGCCCTTCGGCGCCATCGCCAGGAACAGGTTGGGCCGATCGAAGCCCTGCACGAAGATCTCGGGCGCCTCCGGGAACAGGCGCTCGACGATGTCGCTGCGCGTCGCGGCGTCGGCGGTCGCCGTGAGCGCGATCATCTGGACGCCGCCCAGCGCGCCGTCGATGCGCTTCAGCTGCAGATACTCGGGCCGGAAGTCGTGGCCCCACTGCGAGACGCAGTGCGCCTCGTCGACCGCCAGCAGCGAGACGCCCGCCCCTTCGAGCAGTTCCAGCGTGTCGTCGCGGACCAGCCGCTCGGGCGCGGCGTAGAGGAGGCGCAGGCTGCCGTCGCGGATGGCGCGATGGACGCGACCATTCTCGCCCGGATCGTTCGACGAGTTCAGCGCCCCCGCCGCGACGCCGGCCGCCCGGAGCTGGCCCACCTGGTCGCGCATCAGCGCGATCAGCGGCGAGACCACGACCGTCAGCCCCGGGCGCAGCAAGGCCGGAAGCTGGTAGCACATGGACTTGCCGGCACCCGTCGGCATCACCGCCAGCACGTTGCGGCCGGCCAGCACGGCATCCATCACCGCTTCCTGGCCGGGGCGGAAGGAGTCGTAGCCGAACACCGACTTGAGCGTCGCGCGGGCGGCCTGGGGAACGGTCATCGCGGGCGAATCGACATGGCGCGGCCGCAGCTTCCTGCGCGGGCACCTCCCATGCCAAGCTTTCCCGCCACCTGCCCCGGAGAATGCCGATGACCGTGCGCCTCTACGCCATGAC
>JBFWXJ010000079.1:5253-17191 GCA_050187535.1 Alphaproteobacteria bacterium
GGGAACGGTCATCGCGGGCGAATCGACATGGCGCGGCCGCAGCTTCCTGCGCGGGCACCTCCCATGCCAAGCTTTCCCGCCACCTGCCCCGGAGAATGCCGATGACCGTGCGCCTCTACGCCATGACGCTGGGCCGCCTCGACGTGAACATGGCGAACATGATGGAGGGCAGCCAGGGCATCGAGCGGGTGCCCGTGCCGGCCTTCCTGGTCGAGCATCCCAAGGGGCGGCTCGTCTACGACACCGGCATGCACCCGCTGATCCAGACCGACCCCGCGGCCCATCTGGGCGAGACGGCGAGCCGCTTCGGCTTCGACTATGCCCCGGGCGAGGAGGTGAGCGGCCGGCTGGAGGCGATCGACCGCGATCCCGCGCGCATCGACCTCATCGTCACCTCGCACCTGCATTTCGACCATGCCGGCGGCAACGGCCTGATCCCCAACGCCGACATCCTCATCCAGCGCCGCGAATGGGACGTCGCGATGGACCCGGAGGTCGGCCCGAAATGGGGCCTTCACCGGCGCGACGTCGAGCTCGGGCACCGGGTGACCAAGGTCGAGGGCGAGCACGACGTGTTCGGCGACGGCCGCGTCGTCTGCATCCCCACGCACGGCCACACGCCCGGCCACCAGTCGCTCAAGGTGCGCCTCGACGACGGCGAGGTCGTGCTGACGGGCGACGCCTGTTACTTCTGCCGGACGCTCGACGAGCGCCGCCTGCCCGCCCGCGTGTTCGACCGCCCGGCGATGCGGGAGTCGCTCGATCGCCTGGCGGCGCTGCGCGACGGCGGCGCCAAGCTGATCTTCGGCCACGACGCGGAGTTCTGGAAATCGGTGCCGCAAGCGCCGGCGGAAGTGCGGTTCTGACCAGATGGCCCTCTCCGCCCATTGGGGGGAGAGGGAGGGGACCCGCCGCGCCAGCGGCGGGGAGGGTGAGGCGGAAGGGCGCCAGCAGACGCCCCACCTCACCCCGACCCTCTCCGCCCCGATGGGGCAGAGAGGGAGAATCGGTCGTCAGAAGATGTTCCCGCGCTCATACTGCAGCGGCCATGCGGGGCTGGCCTTCAGCACGTTCGCGGCATGCAGCGGCCAGTGCGGCTCGGCGAGCAGCGTGCGGCCGAGGAAGACGAGGTCGGCGCGGCCGTTGGCGATGATGTCCTCGGCGTGCTCGGGCGTGTGGATGAGGCCGACCGCGCCCGTCGCGATGCCGGCCTCGCGGCGGATCGCCTCGGCGAAGGGCACCTGGTAGCCGGGATGGACCGGGATCGTCTGGCGCGGGTCGAGGCCGCCCGACGTGCAGTCGACGAGGTCGACCTGGCCCGTCTCCTTCAGCCAGCGCGCCACCTCGATCGTGTCGGCGAGCGTGAGGCCGCCCTCGATCCAGTCGGTGCAGGAAAGGCGCACGAAGAGCGGCAGGTCATCAGGCCATTCGGAGCGGATCGCCGCAACGATCTCCAGCAGCAGGCGCGCGCGCTGGCGCAGGTCGCCGCCATAGCCGTCGTTGCGCCGGTTGCTGAGCGGCGACAGGAAGCTGTGCGCGAGATAGCCGTGGGCGGCGTGGTACTCGATCACCTTGAAGCCGGCCCGCAGCGCTCGCTTCGTGGTGGCCGCCGTCTCCGCCAGGAAGGCGTCGATCGCCGCCGTGTCCATCGGCAGGGGCGGCTGATAGCCCTCGGCATAGGGCTCGACCGTCGGGCCGATCACCGGCCACGCCCCCTCCTCTGCCGACAGCGGCGTCGTGCCCTCCCAGGGCCGGTGGACGGAGGCCTTGCGGCCGGCATGGGCGATCTGGATCGCCGGCACCGCGCCCTGGGCGGCGACGAAGGCGGCGATGCGGGCGAGCGCGGCCTCCTGCGCATCGTTCCACAGCCCGATGCAATGCTTCGTCACGCGGCCGCGCGGCTCCGACGGGGTCGCCTCGGTGAAGACGATGCCGGCACCGCCCTGGGCGCGTGCGCCCAGATGCACGAGATGCCAGTCGTCCGGCATGGCGTCGGTCGCGCAGTACTGGCACATCGGCGAGACGGCGATGCGGTTGCGCGCCGTGACACCGCGGAAGGTGACGGGACGAAAGAGGTGCGGGTTGCGCGGGCCGCGCAGCACGCGGCGCGCGTCCTCGCCGGTGAAGCGCTGGTCGCCGATCCGGCGCTGCGAGGGTTCCTGTTGCGATGCGGGCTGGGCGCTCATGGGGCTCCCGATAGGACCTGTGCGGAAGGGAGCCCCAATCTAGCCGCGCGCGGCGGCGCCGGTCACGCCTCGGCGAAGCGCACGAAAGCGACGGGCGGCAGGCGCGCGTCGGGTGCCGTCCAGGAATCGCCGCCGTCCTCGGAGATCCACAGGCCGCCGCTGGTCGATCCGAAGGCGAGCTGCCGGCCGGTCGCGTCCACCGTCAGCGCGTGGCGATAGACGAGGTCGTACGCGTGGCGCTGGGGCAGGCCCTGGCGCAGCACATCGAAGCTGCGGCCGCCGTCGCGGGTGCGCGCCACCACCACCTTGCCGTCGACAGGGATGCGCCGCTCGTCCTTGGCGGCCGGCACGAACCACGCGGTCTCCGGGTCCCGGGGGTGGGCGGCGACGGCGAAGCCGAACTTGGAGGGGGCGATCGCCTTGACCTCAGTCCAGTTGGCGCCCGCGTCCTCCGAGCGGAAGACGCCGTTGTGGTGCTGGCACCACATGACCTCCGGCCTCGCGCGGCAGCGGGCGAGCTGGTGGATGTCCTGGTAGAGCGGGTCGCCCTCCTGCCCCGGCGGCATGTACTCGTTGTACATGCCCTGGTTGATGAGGCTCCAGGAGGCGCCCTCGTCCGTGCTGGCCCACACGCCGGCCGTCGATATGCCGAGGCGGATGTCCTTCGGATCGCGGGGGTCGATCAGGACCGTGCTGATGCCGGGCTGCTCGCCGCCCGCCACGCCCATCCACTTGCGCCGGTCGGGCATCCGCCACAGCGGCTCGTTCAACGCCCAGGTGCGGCCGGAATCGTCGGAGCGGAAGAGACCGCCCGGCATGGTGCCGGCCCAGATGCGCCCCGGCACGCCGCCCGGCTCGAGCGCCCAGATGCGGCCGAGCGACCAGGGATGCGGGTCCTCGGGGTCGTCGGGCTTGGGCGGGAAGGCCGGCGCGGGCAGCTCGCTCCACTCTCCGGCACGGTCGCGCACCCACAGCTTGGCGCCGAAATGCCCGAGGTCGAGGGCGGCGAACACCTCGCCCGCATGGGCCAGCACGGCGGAGACGGGGTCGCCCGGGAAACGGACATCGGCGATGTCCCATCCGCCCGCGCCGCGGGCGAACTCGAACAGGCCCTTGCGGGTCCCGACCAGAAGACGTTCGGCCATTGGTTCCTCCCTCAGCCACCCGGGCCTTCAGCCACCCGAAAGTGCCTGGAAGACGTAGATCTCGTCGTCGGGCCCGACCGCATCGCCGAGACCGATGCGGTCGCGCACCATCGCGCCGTTGACGAAGACGGCGACGTGCTTTCGCAGCGCCCCCTGGTCGTCGAGCACGTAGCCGCGCAGTGCCGGACGCTGGGCGAACACGCATCCCAGCGCCTCGCCCAACGTGGCACCCGTGACCTCGACCGACGGCGCGGCCAGGAAGCGCTCCAGTGCCTTGGTGAAGGTGACGCGCGGCATGGTCAGGCGGCGGTCGCCAGCAGCCGTTCCAGCTTGTCGAGCGAGCCGGTCCAGCCATGGCCGTGACGCTCGCGCGTCTCGTCGTCGAAGAGCTGCGCGTGGACGAGGGTCAGCAGCGTGCCGGCGCCGTCCGGCTTCACCTCGACCGTCACCAGCGACTCCCGCTCGGGCGTCGACTGCCATGCCCAGGTGAAGACCAGCCTCCGGCCCGGCACGACCTCGCGATAGACGCCGCCGACCGCGTGCTGCTCGCCGTCGCTCGTCCACAAGGCGAAGCGCCAGCGCCCGCCGGGACGCAGGTCCATCTCGGGCTCGACGCGGACGACGCGTTCCGGCCCGAACCAGCGGCTCACCTTCGCGGGGTCCGTCCAGGCGGCGAAGACCGCGTCCGGCGCCGCGGCGAAACGGCGCTCGAGGGTGAGGCTGGGGCGGGTGTCGGTGGCGAGCATGTGTCCTCCTCGAGGAAGGCCGCCAGGCGGTCGAGCTGGTCCGTCCAGAAGCGCTCGTAGCGGGCGAGCCAGTCCATGGCTTCCCTCATCGGCGAGGCGTTGAGGCGGCAGGCGACGGTGCGGCCGGTCTTGGCCCTGACGATGAGGCCGGCATCGGACAGCACGTCCAGGTGCTTCATCACGGCCGGCAGCGACATGGCGAACGGCCGCGCCAGCTCGCTGACCGACACGCTGTCCGCTTCGTTCAGCCGCGCCAGCAGCGCGCGGCGCGTGGGATCGGCGAGCGCGCCGAAGGTGCGGTCGAGCGCGGCCTGCTCATACTTAACCATTGAGTTTTGTTTATGGCTGCATGACGCCCGCTGTCAAGGGGGCGACCGGCAGGGCGGCGATGTCACTTGCCGGTTGCCGGGAATGCGCTGTTGTGGTCGGGTCGCGCGACGGCTGATTTCCGACGAAGGTGATGATGCGCAACCAGTTTCGAACGGCGATCGCGGCGGCGGCCTGCATTCTCGCCGCCAATGCCGCCGCCACGGCCGCGGTGAAGGCGGTCGCGACCGGCAGCTACGAATGCTGGGCCAACGGCCAGGCCCGCATGCTGATGAACTTCACCGTGACCGGCGCCGGGGCGTACCGGGCATCCGATGGCAGCAACGGCCGCTTCACGCTGTCGCCGGCGACCGGCGCGGTCGCCTTCACCGGCTACATGAAGGACGTCATGCCGGACGGTTTCGTGGCCGTGTACCACGAGAAGAACGGCAAGCCGACGGTCAGCTTCCGGAGCCCGCGCGGCTCGGAAGCCGCCTTCTGCGAGAAGGCCGCGCGGTAGGTTGCTCAGCCCGGGAGGCCATCCCAGCAGGCGCGTGACATGCGGGAGATGAGGGCGAAGGCGGCCGAGAAGCCGGGCAGCCCGTCCGGCATGGTGTCCGGCAGGCGATCGCAGAAGGCGGTCAGGACGTAGGCGGGCCGATCGCCGCGGAAGACGACGCCCGCGTCCATGCGGCCGCGCACGCCGCGGCCGGTCTTGTTGGCGACCTTGGTGCCCCAGGGCAGCAGGGCCGGGATCATCGAGCGGTGGAGCTGCCAGCTCATGATGTCGATCGCGTAGCGGCAGAGCTCCTGGGTGACACCGAGCCGCCGGGCGGCGGCAGCGTCCTCGCAGCCCGCCAGGATCATCTCCAGCAGCCGGCCCTGGTCAGCGGGTGTCGTCGTGGTGACGGCCTCGAGCGGATGGTCCCAGGCCATGCCGGGCGGCGGCACGCTGAAGCGATGCACGGTCCCGGTCATGCCGAGATCGCGGCAATAGCCATTCAGCGTATCGACGTCGACGCGGTCGACCACCAGCCGGGTGCAGACGTTGTCGCTGGTGATGATCATCTGCACGATCGCGTCGCGCAGCGGGAAGCGCATGCCCGGCGTCATGTGCTGGAAGGTGCCGGACGTCACCCCCTTCTGGTAGCTGGCCTCGAAGGTCACCGGCTCGTCGAGGTCGAGGCGGCCCTCATGGGCGGCCTTGAAGGCCGCCATCATGATCGAGGTCTTGCGGGTGCTGGCCGACGGCGTCGGCACGTCGCCCGCGCGGGCCATCGTGCGTCCGCCGATGAGGTCGCGCACATACCAGCCCGTCGTGAAGGGCTCAGCTCCGCACATGTCGTCGAGCCGCCGTTCCAGATCGTCCATGGGGTCCTCCGTTCCCCCCGATCCTATCGCGCGCCCCTTCCTAGCGGGCAATCGAGACGTTCCACAGATAGGGCGTGCCGAGGGGCGACGGCTTCAGCCCCTGCAGGCGCTTGCTCGCCACCACCGCTATGTGGACGTGAAACGTCGCCACCATCGGCACCTCGTCGACGAAGCGGCGGAAGAGCTCGTCGGCGCCGGCCTGGACGACGGCGGGATCGCTGCTGGCCTCGGCCTTCTTGAGGATCGCGATCGCTTCGGGGCTCTTCCAGACCTTGCGCGCCTCGGGCCCGACGATGCGCTCCCAGTGGCCGAGCGGCTCGTAGCGCGGCGAGTAGCCGAACGACTGGATCTGGTAGGCGCCCTTGTTGTAGTTCGCGAGCTGCAGGCCCCACTCGACGACCTCGAGGTTCACCTTGACCCCGACCTCCTCGAGCATCCCCTGGGCCAGCACCGCCATGTCGTACATCTGCGGGAAGCGCTTGTTGGTCGTCATCGTGATCGGCTGGCCAGCGTAGCCGCCCGCCTTCAGCAGCGCCCTCGCCCGCTCCTTGTCCGGCTTCCGGCCGGTCGCGTGCAGGGCCGAGTGGTAGCGGCTGAAGGTCGGCATGGCCGATGCCGTGCCCTTGGCCTGCTCGTCGTTGACGGCGGCCGCGATCTCGTGGCGGTCGATCGCCGCGGCGATCCCCTGGCGGACGCGCTTGTCCTTCAGGACCGGGTCGGTCTCGTTCAGCAGCAGCCCGTACCACGACGTCGTCTCGTTCGAGGTGACGACGACGTTCGGCTGCTTGCGCATGTCGGCGGCGGCGTCGCCGGTCAGCGTCGCCACGTCGACGTCGCCCGAGACCAGGGCCGCCTTGCGCGTCGAGGGGTCGGGCACGACGAGATAGCGCACCCGCTCGACCATCGCCTCGCGCCGCCCGGTCATGCCGGATGTCGGCGTCGTCTGGGCGACGTATCCGGGGAAGCGGACGATCTCGATCGACTGGCCGACCTTGCGCTCGCCGATGGTGAAGGGGCCGGTGCCGACCGGCGCTTTCCAGCTGCCGTCGGCGTTCAGCGAGGCCGGGTGCAGGATCGGCGTCATGGCGCAGTCGACGCGGGCCATGGTCGCCAGGAACGAACCGTTGGGCTGATTCACCCGGAAGACGACGGTCTTCGGGTCCGGCGCCTCGACCGCCAGGACCTTGAAGCCGACCTGACCCGAGAAGTTGCTGCGGCAGCGCCACAGCGACCCCTCGGCCATCAGGTAGTCCCAGGACCACTTGACCTCGGCCGAGGTCAGGGGCGCGCCATTGTGGAAGCGCACCCCGTCACGCAGCGTGAATACGTAGGTGCGGCCGTCGTCCCGCACCTCCCACCGCTCGGCCAGGACGGGTGCGACCTCCAGGTCCTCGCGAAAGCCGACCAGGCCCTCGACGACCTGCCGGTGCGGATCGTTGGCCAGCGCATCGCGCTCGCGCTGCGGGTCGGTGCCGCGGATGTCCTCGGTCATCGCGACGACGATGGTGTCGGGCGGCGGGGCGGCGTGGGCAACAATCGACCACACGCACATAGCGGCGGCACCGGCGGCGAGGCCGACTGCCACGCTGATCGAGCTCTTAACCATCGCGCCACCCCGTATTGCCGACAGCGTCAGTTTTTTGCGCAAATATGGCAATGGGGCAAGCTACAATTGGATACCGCCTCTGCTCGTTCGGTGCCTCCTGGAGGAGCGTTCGTCACGCGGCGGCGACCAAAGTGCCCGCACTATCGGTTCGACCAAATGTTCGCTGGAGATCGGCGAGCCTGCTCGGCAGCCTTATGTTGAGACGCATCGCGTTCACGCGGCCGTATTCCTCGTGGACAACTTCATGCGTTTTCTCAAATCCGAGCCGAGAAAAGAATGGAACAAGGTGATCGTTGCCGTCAATAAAGTTCCAGACGACGTCGTTTTCCAACCCCACAGACAATGCCGCGATACTTAATCTGCAAGCTAAGCTCGATCTTCTGAAGTCACTGCGTACCATAAGCCTAGTGCATAGCGAGGATCGGCCAGGAAAGTCATCACCGACATCCCGCATACGCAGTATGTCAGAATAGTAACCTACATCGCTATTATGACACAGGTTTACACGAACACATCCGACGATCACATCACTACGCCATGCCACTATATTGAATGCGTGAACATCAAGCGGATCTCGGATCTGCTTTGTATTTGGATCCGCATACTTTTGGAATCGGTTCATCTCCTCAACATATATGCGATACCGAAACCTGAACAGGGCCTCGAAATCGCGACCTTCTTTGGCGATCGCGAGAGCGAAATCCTCAGCCATAGCTATCCCCCAAGAACGTCTATCTGGCAGATCTTCTGAACATGGAGAATCCCTCGTCGGCCGCCCTGAACGCACCACTCAACATGTACTCGAACGAATGTCCGACGACGCTAAGGCAATAAGTGAATTCATACAGATCATTCTCTGACAAGATAAAGCTGCTGATATAGTGCTTCATCATTTTGTTGTGACCGATGTCAACCGACTGGTGTTCTCGGAGAAAGCTCATTGCCGAAACCGGAATGCCGATATCAGTCAAGGTCTTTGCTATACTTTCACCGACGCTCGTCGGCAGATGTTCCAAAAAATACAGGTAACCAAGATATGAAATTTCGGACCTATGTATAATCGCATAGTGAGGGAACGCCGTGAATAGTATTGTGGATTCGAGCGGCTCATCTTCTGCCAGACCCTGAGTTTCATAGCCGAGAACGTCAAGATCCGCGAGCGCGAGCTTCTCATGGCCCACTTCCGAACTTGCATGCCGAAGAAAACTCTTTACCATGTCGCGTTGTGCAGATTTGAAGAACGCCGTACACATGGCCTGCAGTTGTGCATTCTCTCTGGTGTAGAAATAAGTTTCTCGAAGGTACGACGCATAGTGATCGCGGAGGATATTACAACCCTGCAGCCTTCTCATTGTCGGGCTGCTTAGAAATCGCCTGGACACTTGACGCCACGATTCTTCGATTGCGGTCTCAAAGATTATGGACATGATACTCTCCGCGCCGGGCTACGAACGATCCCGGTACCAAGAATGTGTCGAATGCCGCCTGATGATGGTGGTTACAGCCTATGACTTGACGAACTGCATCGCCGGGAACTCAAGCGTGCATTTGTCTATCGAACGAAGTACCGATGGGTCGTACTTGAGTCCGGACGGCGTCCAGTGTCGTCCGCTGTCGTTGCGCTGCGAGTTGAAACCGGGGATCGTGATCGCGGCGAGTGGTGCGCCAGCGGAGGTGCGCGCCATCAACTGGATCGCGTATTCGCGCTGGGTGACGTAGCCGTGCCGGGCTGTCTGCACCACCTCGACCAGAACATCGCCGCCTTCGCGGAGCACGATCCGGCACGGACCGACATCGACGAGGGCGAACAGGTCTGCCTCGTCGATCTGGATCACGACGATGCTTCTGTTCGTGAATGACTTCAGATGCCCTGGGGCGTCCCCCGACGAAGCGTCGGCCGCAAGATCCACCGTCCGCGGCTTCGACAGCCAAGACCCTTTCGCTCGCGCCCCCATTGCCACGGCGAGCGTCGTAGCCATCGCTCCGCCGAGCAGCGCCCGCCGACCGATCGTGGACTTCGATTCCGTCATGCTGCCCCTCCTTCCGATGCGCGCCCGCGAAGCGCGGGAGGCGGGACGATCCAATGCTTCCGCGGGCCATCCCGCATGACCCAATTGGGCTATTCAGGGGAAATTCTCGCTTCCTCGCACGCCAAGCGCGAGCGATGCTCTTCATTCAAGATGCTTGGATTACTCAATGCATAGTTGACCATTCGCGCCTCAACCCTTGAGATGCGCGCCTCTGCGGAAGGAGGGGCCGCGACCGAGACGGGCGCAGCACGATGCCGTGGCGGTACTCGACGAAGACGACATCGACCGGCTGATCGGCCTCGCCTACGAGGCCGGCCAGGACGCCGTCCGGTGGGACGATGCGCTGGAGGCGCTGCGCGTCGCCTTCCGCGGCACCTCGGCGATCATCCACCGCATCGACCGGCGGACCGGGCTCTACGACGTGGTCGGCTGGGCGCAGCTCTCGCAGGACATCATGGCCCCCTACGGCGCCCACTGGTCGGCGCACGACCCGTGGACGCGCGCCTGTGCGGGCCTGCCGGCCTTCCGCGTCGCGACCGGCGCCGAGCTGGTGCCGCTCGATGCGCTCCGGCGCAGCGCCTTCCATGCGGAGTACCTGCGGCCGGTGATGGGCGTCGAGGAGGTCATCGGCGGCATCGGGCTGGTCGACGGTGCCACCATCATGCCCATCGGCATCCAGCGCGGCGTCGGCCTGCCGCTCTACGAGCCCGCCGACAGCGCGGCGATGCAACGCCTCCTGCCCCATCTCGCCCGCGCCGTCGGCCTGCACGACAGGCTGCGCGAGCTGCGCGCCGAGCGCGCGGACCTCGCGGCCGCGCTCGACCAGATCGCGGATTGCGTGATCCTGACCACCGCCGACGGCCGGGTCGTCGCCGCCAACCGCTCCGCGCGCCGGCTCCATCGGCGCTCCGTCGGGCTTACGATCGACGCGCGGCTCGTCGCGGCACGGCCGGCCCAGAACGCACGCCTGCGAGCGCTGCTGGATCGGGTCGCGGCGAGCGGCGTGCCCGATGCGCTGCGCCTGCCCGTCGCGGGCGGCGGGCACCTCCAAATCGTCGTGGCGCCCTTGCCGCCGCAGCGGTGCGATGCGCGGCCGGCGCAGCTCGTCGCGATCGTCACCGACGAGGCCGGCCGCCGGTCGCTCCCGGTAGGCCGGCTCGCGGCCCTGTTCGGCCTGACCCGGGCGGAGGCCGAGGTCGCGCTCGCGCTGGCGGAAGGCGAGCGCACCGATCGCATCGCGGCCGGCCGCGGCGTCACGCTCGCGACCCTGCGGACGCAGATCCGTGCAATCCTCGCCAAGACGGAGACGGCGCGCCTCATCGACCTCGTCCGGGTGATCTCCGCCACGCCGCGACTGGAGCCGGACGACGAGTGAGCGGGCGGCAGCCCCGGGGGACGTCATCAGAACTGCTGATGCCCGCGGGGCCGTGGCCCCGCGAGGATCGCTTACCCGCACCCGATCCGGTGAGCGACCATGGCCGCATTCGGCTGGGACACCCTGACCGACAGGATCTACGAAGCCGCCGCCGTGCCCGAGCTGTGGCGCGGCGTGCTGGCCGACGTGACGACGCTGACCGACGCCGCCTTCGGCTGCCTGTTCGCCTTCGGCGGCAACGACATCAGGTGGATCGGCACGCCCGAGAGCGATGCGCTCATCCAGGCCTATGTCAGCCTGCCGTCGCCGATGCCCAATCCGCGCCTGGTGCGCGGCTTCGACCACCGCATCGCCGGGTTCCAGCAGGATCTCGACATCTTCCGGCCCGAAGAGATGGCCGCCGACCCGTTCTATCGCGACTTCCTCAGGCCGCGCGGCTATGGCTGGTGCGTCGGCACCTTCATCGAGCTGCCGGACGGCGACCGCATGGTGGTGAACATGGAGCGCCGGCGCGACGACGGCCCCTTCACCGACGAGACGGTCCGCCGGCTCGACCTGTTCCGCCCGCACATCGCACGGGCCGCGATGCTGTCGGCCCGCCTCGGCCTGGAGCGGGCGCGCGCGACGGCCGACGCGCTGAATGCGGTCGGGCTGCCGGCGGCCGTGCTGCGCGCCGGCGGTCGCATCGCCGCGGCCAATGCCGGGCTGGAGGCGCTGATGCCCGCGGCGATTGTCGAGCGGCGCCACCGCATCGCGCTCGCCGACCCGCGGGCGGACGCGCTCCTCGCCACGGCGCTGGAGTCGATCGGCCCCCTCCATGAGGGGGCGGCGGGGCTCGTCCGCTCGCTGCCGATCGCCGGCGGCGAGGCGCATCCGCCGCTGATCCTGCACCTCGTCCCCGTGCGCGGTGTCGCCCAGGACATCTTCGTGCGCACGGCCGCGATCCTGGTCGTCACCCCCGTCGAGCCGCGGGAAATCCCGCCGATCGAGCGTGTCCTCCAGGTGCTGTTCGACCTCAGCCCCGCGGAATCGCGCGTCGCCCGCGGCATCGGTTCGGCGCTGACGGTGGAGGAGATCGCGACCGCCGGGCGGGTGTCGCGCGAGACCGTCCGCAACCAGCTGAAGGCGGTGCTGCAGAAGACCGGGACCAGCCGGCAGGCCGAGCTCGTCAAC
>JBFWXJ010000080.1:0-17164 GCA_050187535.1 Alphaproteobacteria bacterium
GTAGACCTTCATGCCAGTCCCCTGATCCAGACCATCCGTGGAGATCGCCATGTCGTCGCTGCCGAAGGTTCGCGTCACCTTCGAGATCTATCCCGATTCCCTGCAGATGCTGTCCGATGTCGCCAGTCGCTACGGCATGCCGGACCCCTCGAAGGCGCTGCGCTGCCTGCTCGACTACGCAGCGACGGACGGCGACTGGGCCGCGATCTTCGAGGAGGTCCGTTGCCGACGCTGCGGCTGAGGCTCAGCCGGCATAGGCGCGGATCGGCTCGCCGGCGGCACCCTCCTGCTGCTGCAGCGCGAAGATCGACGAGTAGCCGCCGGACCAGTCGGGCGGTAGCAGGCAGGGGCGCGGATCGTGCTGCGCCCAGCGCGCCGGGCGCCCGCGGATATGGAAGTGCTCGTAGCGCGACTTGATCGGGTTGGAGGTGTAGGCCATGGCGTCCGACGCGGCCAGCGTCGCCAGGAACAGCGGACGGTCGGCCGGGGAATCGTTGACCGCGCTGCCGTGGACCGTGCGGCAGTTGTGGATGGTGAGCGACCCGGCCGCGCCGCAGAGGTAGACCGCCTTGTCGAGCGCCACCCGCGGCAGGTCGGCGTCGTTCAGGCAGCCGGTCCACTGGCCCTTGTCGTTGTACTGGTCGAAGAGCGGCCCGTCATGGCTGCCGGGGATGACGCCGAGCGCCCCGTTCTCGACGTCGCAGTCGTAGATGTAGGTGCCGATCGTCAGCAGCCCGTAATTGGTGTGCGGCCAGAACTGGATGTCCTGGTGCCACTTCACCTCGGTGCCGCCGTCCGACGATTTGAAGTTGAGCTTGGAGTGATGGAACTTGACGTCGGGCCCCAGGAGGTCCGCCGCGACGTCGCCGAGAAAGCCGGAGACGTAGTCCCAGTAGGCCTCGTGATGGTCGCAGGGCGCGGACAGGCGGCGCAGGCGCGGGCGGGCAGAGGAATGGCCGTTCTCCAGATCCCACACCGCGTCCGAGCGAGTGACCGACCGGCTACGCTCCATCATCAACGCGGTAGTGGCCCGCAGCCGCTCGATGATCGGCATCGGGACGATGCGGTCGAGCAACAGGTAGCCGTCGCGGAAATACGCTTCGCGCTGCGCCTCGGACAGCACGCGCGGCGGGTGGGACAGAACCTCTTCCGGCGTCATCGGCGTCTCCTCCAGGCGGCGCAGGCTCGCCGCTCATTGGCATGCGACTGATATATTAGAGGCCGGCCCGCTTCCCGGTCAACGACCCTCCGCCTCCCGCCGCAGCTGCGGCTTCAGCACCTTCCCGAATGCGTTCTTCGGCAGCTCGCCGCGCAGGTGAACGGCCTTCGGTGCCTTGATCGGGCCGACCGCGTCGCGGGCGAAGGCGATGAGATCGGCGGCGGTCGCGCCGGCGCCGGCGCGCAGCACCACGGCCGCATGGACGGCCTCGCCCCATTTCGCGTCCTCGACGCCGAATACGGCGACGTCGGCGATGTCGGGATGGCGGCCCAGCGCCGCCTCGACGTCGATCGGATAGACGTTGAACCCGCCGCTGATGACGACCTCGCGCGAGCGCCCGCGCAAGGTCAGGTGACCGCGCGCGTCGAGCGTGCCGAGGTCGCCGGTGCGCAGCCAGCCGCCGACCAGCGTCTCGGCGGTCTTCTCCGGATTGCGCCAGTAGCCGCTCATGACGAGGTCGCCGCGCGCGCAGACCTCGCCGGTCTCGCCGGCGGGCAGGCGGCGGCCGTCTCCGTCGAGGATCGCGACCTCGGTCAGCAGGCTGGCGCGCCCGACGCCGGCGCGGTTCTCCGGCATAGCCAGTTCGGCCGCCGGCAGGACCGTGATGATCTGCGGCGCCTCCGTCTGGCCGTAGGAGGTGGCGAGAACCGGCCCGAACCGCGTGATCGCCGCCGCGATGCGCTCGGGCCGCATCGGTGCGCCGGCATAGATGAGGTGGCGCAGCGCCGGGCAGGGCGCGTCGTCGGCCGTGTCCAACATGCCGTCGATGGCGGTCGGCGGCAGGAAGGTGAATGTCGCGCGCGACCGGCGCAGGGCTTCCAGCAGCTGCGGCGACTTCAGCCGGTCGGCGACGACGATGGTGCCGCCCGCCGCCAAGGTCGGCAGGATGTAGGTCGACGTGCCATGGGTGATCGGCGCCGCCCCGAGATAGCGGTCGCCCGCGCCGAGCCCGTAGTGGTGGAGCTGGCTGACGATGTTGGCGTTCCAGGCGCGGGCCGGCTGCATGACGCCCTTGGGCGCGCCCGTCGAGCCGCCGGTGAACTTGATCGCCGCGGGTTCCGACAGCGGACGGTCGTCCGGCTCGGGCGTCTTGCCCGCGTGGCGCGCGGCGAGGCCTTCCAGCGTGTCGACCGCAGCGCTATCCGGTGCAATGACGAGGCGCCGGGCGCCGCCCGTATCGAACGCGTCGCGGCTTTCCGCATCCGCGACGATGATCGAGGGGCCCGTGAAGTCGACCATGCGCTCCAGCTCCTGCCTGCCGTTGCGCGGATAGAGCGGGACCCAGATCTTGCCGGCGGCCAACGTCGCGAGCAGCGCGATCACGTGGTCGGCCCCGTTGTAGGCCGAGAGCCCGACTCGGCCGCCGGGCGCGGGGTCGACCGCCTGGAAGCCCGCCGCCAATGCCAGCACCCGCTCGGCCAGCGCACGGTACGTCCAGCGTCGGCCGCCGTCCTCGATCGCGACGGAGTCCGGGGTGGCAATGGCGCGGCGCAGGAAGAACTGGATCGGGTGCATCGGCGACCCATGGAGCGGGCGGCATCGGCTGTCAACGACCGGCGGCTGACGTCGCGAAGCCGCGTCCGCTAGAATGCGGGCCGCGCTGGGGAAGGATCGCACATGCAGCACGACGCCCGCGGGCTGGCGCTATCGACGGATTCGGGGGATGCCGCCCGGCACTTCGATGCGGCGGTCGATGCCTATCTGCGCTATCGCCTGGACGGGGCGAAGCACGTCGAGGCGGCGCTGGCGGCCGATCCCGCGATGGTCATGGCCCATGTCCTGCGCGGCTACTTCGCCATGCTCTCGTACAAGCAGGCGAACCTGCAGGCGGCACGTGCCGCGCTAGCGGCCGGCGCCGCTTCGCGGGCTTCGGCGACGCTGCGCGAGCGGCGGCACCTGGACGCGCTCGAAGCGTGGTCGCAGGGGCATCTCTGGCGCGCGCTCGGCGCCTGGGAGGCGATCCTGGCGGAACATCCGACGGACGTGCTGGCGCTGAGGCTTTCGCACTTCAACTATTTCTGGATGGGCGAGGCGGGCGCGATGCGCGATTCCGTGCTGCGCGCCAAGCCCGGCTGGGCCGACGATCTTCCCGGCTACGGCACCGTGCTTTCCTGCGAGGCCTTCGCCCGCGAGGAATGTGGTGATTACCGCGCCGCGGAGGCGGCGGGCCGCGCCGCCGTGGAGCGCGATCCGGCGGACCTGTGGGGGACACACGCGGTCGCCCACGTGATCGAGATGGAGGGCCGGCACCGCGACGGGATCGCCTGGCTCGACGGCCTCCAGGGCAACTGGGAGGGTGCGGCCGCCATCGTCCATCACCTCTGGTGGCACCGCGCCCTCTATCATCACGAGCTGGGCGAGTTCGACGCGGTGCTGGCGCTCTACGACGAGCGCTTCCGCAATCTCGCCTCGCCGCTGGTCCAGGCGATGCCCGACCTCTACATCGACGTCCAGAACGCGGCGGCGATGCTGTGGCGGCTGGAGCGCGCCGGTGTCGCCGTCGGCGACCGCTGGGCGGAAGTGGCCGACAAGGCGGAGGCGCGCATCGGCGACACGCTTTCGGCTTTCACCCAGCCGCACTGGATGATGGCGCTGGCGGCCACCGGTCGCGACAAGGCCGCCGACCGGCTGCTGGCGGCCCTCGACGCGGCGGGGGCCGCGGACGATACGCTGGCACCGGTCCATCTCACGGTCACGCGGCCGGTCGCCGCCGCCGCGCGTGCCCATCGCCGGGGCGACTGGAACGAGGTCGTCGATCTGCTCTGGCCGATCCGCAACGAGCTGGCCCGGCTCGGCGGCAGCCACGCCCAGCGCGACATCTTCCGCCAGATGCTGGCCGACGCCGCCGCCCGCGGCGGCCGCCGCGACGCGTTGCGCGTCGTCCTCGCGGAGGAGCAGGTCGGGCGCACGCTGCCGCTCACCCGGCGACGCGGCTTCGCGCCGCTGGCGCTTGCGGCCGCCTAGATCAGATGCGGTCGACCGGCAGCCTCAGATAGACGTGCCCGTCGGCTTCCGGCGGCGGGAATTGGCCGGCACGCATGTTGACCTGCACGGCCGGCAGGATGAGCGTGGGCAGCGCCAGCTTGCGGTCGCGCTCGGTCCGCATGGCGACGAAGGTCGCCTCGTCGTTGCCGTCGCGCACATGGATGTTGTGCGCCCGCTCGTCGGCGACCGTGGTCTCCCAGGCATAGCGGTCGCGGCCGGGCGCCTTGTAGTCGTGGCCGACGAAGATGCGGCTGCCGGGCGGCCGCGACAGGATGCGCCGGATGGAGCGGTAGAGCGTGGCCGCATCGCCGCCGGGGAAGTCGCAGCGCGCCGTGCCGAAGTCCGGCATGAACAGCGTGTCGCCGACGAAGAGCGCGTCGCCGATGACATAGGTCGCGCAGGCGGGCGTATGGCCGGGCGTGTGCATCACCTCGACCGTCAGGTTGCCGAGCGGGAAACGCTCGCCGTCGTTCAGCAGGCGGCCGAACTGCGAGCCGTCGGTGACGAGGTCGTCGGCGCCGAACACCGGCTTGAAGTTGCGTTGTACCGCGACGATGCCGCTGCCTATCGCGGTCGGTGCCCCGGTCTTGTCCGCCAGATAGGGGGCGGCCGTCAGGTGGTCGGCATGGACATGCGTCTCCAGGATCCAGTCGATGCCGAGGCCGGCCTCGGCGACGGCGGCCAGCACGGCGTCGGCGCTGCGGGTCGCCGTGCGACCGGACTTCGGGTCGAAGTCCAGCACCGGGTCGATGATCGCCGCGCGCGCGGTCGCGGGATCGGAGACGAGGTAGGTGATCGTGAAGGTCGCCTCGTCGAAGAACGCACGGACGGTCGGGACGGCTTCGGGCATGCCAGGATCCTCGCGGGAGTGCTTGCGGCGCGTCTCGGGCGACACTAATCGTCGGTGTGCCGTTCGGGCGGTCAAGTGGGTCTCTGGCCCGTCCGATACCATGGGATGGGGAGCCATGAGCAAGCGCGGATCGCCGGCCGCCGGCACGGCGGCGCTCGCCTTCCATCCCCAGCTCTACGAGGTTCCCGGCGCCGGCAAGCCCTTCGGCGCGACGGTGGCCTCGACGCGGTTCCTCGCGGCGCTGGCTCGCCATGGCGGGGACGGCCCGCTGGCGGTGCATCTCCAGGGCGGGGCGCATGCGGCGATGGTGGCGGCGCTGCTCGCGCGGCTCGGCATCGACCGTGCGGTGGACGTGACAGAGCCGTCGCAGGCGGGCGGCCTGCACTTGCCGAACCCCGCGCTGGCCGACGCCGCGCGCATCCGGCGGCCGGCCGGCGAGACGGCGTGGTCGCTCACCGGCGTCACCCACGCGCTCGCCACGTTGCCGGCCTTCGACGCCGTCGCCGCCCTGGCGACCGCACCGGTGGGGCCCTGGGACGCGCTCGTCTGCCCGTCCCGGGCGGTGCGGGGCGTCGTCGGTGCCATCCTGGCGGCGGAACAGGAATACCTCTCACGCCGCCTCGGCGCGGCGGTTCAGCCGGTGCTGCCCTTGCTGCCGGTGATCCCGCTCGGGATCGACGCGGCCGCCCGGGCCCCTCGCGCCGGCGATCGCGCCCGGTGGCGGCAACGGCTCGGCGTCGCCGACGGGGACGTCGTCCTGCTCTATGTCGGCCGCCTCAGCGCCGCGCGGAAGGCGGATCCGGCTGCGCTGTATCTCGCCGCTGAGGCGGCGGCGCGCCGCCGTCCCGAACGGCTGTGGCTGGTGCAGGCGGGCTGGTTCGCGGACCGCGAATCGCGGGAGGCCTTCGTGCGCGGCGCGGCCGAGCTCTGCCCGTCGGTCCACACGGTCTTCCTGGACGGCCGCGCGCCGGACGTGCGCGATGCGATCTGGTCGGCCGCCGACATCTTCGTCTCGCTCGTCGACAATATCCAGGAGACGTTCGGCCTGACGCCGCTGGAGGCGATGGCCGGCGGGCTGCCGGTCGTCGCGTCCGCCTGGGACGGCTATCGCGAGACCGTGCGCGACGGCCATGACGGCTTCCTGGTCGAGACGGCGATGCCCGCCGCCCCGCTCGGCGTGGAGATCATGCGGCGCTACGAGGATGGCCGGCTCGACGCGGCCGGCTTCCAGGCGGCGCTCGGCGGCACCGTCGCCGTCGATATCGCAGCGGCGGCGGCGGCGATCGAGCGGCTGGTCGCGGACCCCGCTCTCCGCCGGCGCATGGGGGCCGCGGGCATGGCGCGCGCAGCCACATTCGAATGGCCGGGAATCGTCGCCGCCTACCGTGACCTCTGGGCTGATCTGGCGGAGCGTCGCCGCGCCGCCGCCGCGTCGAATGCGTGGTCACGCGATCCCTATGGGCTCTTCCGCCACTACCCGACGCGCCTCGTGGGCCGTGCGACCCGGGTTCGCCGGATCGACGATGCGCCGGCACGGCGACCGGCAGGCGACAGCGACCTGATGCCGACGGACGCCGAATACACGGCGATGCTGGAACGGCTCGGAACCGGCCGTCTCACCGTCGCAGACCTCATCGCCGGCTTCGCGCCCGACCGGGCCGACCATGTCGTGCGCGGCGTCGCAGCCCTCGCCAAGCTGGGGATCGTCGCCCTGGACGGCCCTCAGGGCGGTTCGTGATAGGGGATGCAGCGCGCGGCTCGGTCGTCCATCCGCAAGTCGGCGCAGAACGCACTGGCCGCCGCCATGGTCTCGAACCGGCCGGCGTAGATGCGCCAGGAGGGGAGGTTGCGCTCGGTCAGGACCAGCTCGGCGTCCGCGGCGACCGCGACCAGTCGCTGCGGATGACGGTCGACCAGTCGTTCCCACTCCCAGCGGGCTTGCGCCTCGTTCTCGGTCACGCCGAGCCATACCCGGTAGTTCCGCGGGCCGGCGGCCGGGCGGTAGGTTTCCGAGATCTCGGTCTGCAGCGCCACGTAGCCCGGACGCGGGCGCGGCGGCGTCGCCATCGCCAGGGCCGGCCGCTCTTCCGGCGGGGCGGTGACGGGAGGCGGTGCCACGATGACGGGCGGCGGAGCAGGCACCGGCGGAGCGGGAGCCGGCGTCGGCGCGGCGACGCGCGGTGCAACGGGAGTTGGCGGCGCGGGGAGTGGTTGCTGTGGGGTCGCGCCGGCGATCGCCGGCGCCGCGCGGCGCTCCGTCGGGAGCCGTTCGCCTTCCGGGCCACGGAAGCCCGGATCACGGCTGGAGAAGATCATGCGCCAGCCGCCCTCCGAAGGCTGGGCCGGTCGCGCCGGCGGGGGCGACGGACGGGGTGCCGGAGGCGGGGCGGCGGCGACCGGGCGGGGCGGCGGCTCGGCCACCGTTGCCGGCGGTGGCGCCACCGCTGCTGGCGGTGGTGCGACAGCGGCCGGTGGCGGCGCTAGCGCGGGAGCGGCCTCGCGCGCGCCCGGCGTCGGCTCGACCGCGACCGAGAGGGCTGGCTCGGTGGCCGCCGTGGGTGCGCTCGCGGCGCGGCCGCGTCCGGGCAGGATCGGCAGCGCCGGCCGCGTCTCCGCTGCTTCCGCCGAGGCGGATGGCGCCGTCCGGGCGGAGGGCGGCTCCGGCGCCGGGCGGGCGGCCTGGGTCGGTCGGGGCGGTGGCGACGGCGGGACCGTCGCGGCCGGGGTGGCCGGCGGCGCTACGGCCGCCGCGGCGGGTGCCTGGGACCCTGGCTTGGCCGCGATATGAGCGCGGGCGGGCGCGTAGCCCGCATCGGCCGCACGGCGCATCCATTGGTCGGAGAGGTTGGGGTTCAGGCCCTTGTATGCCGGGTCGGCCAGCAGCATGGCGTAGAGGTACTGCGCCTGCGGGATGCCCTTCTCGGCTGCCAGCTCGAACCACTTTCCCGCTTCGTCGAGATTGCGGTCCGGCCCGAGCATTCCCCGGGAATGCAGCAGCGCCAGATTGAAGGCGGACTTCGCGTGCCCGGATTCGGCGCCCGAGAGGTACCATTGAGCCGCGCGCTGGGCGTCCGCGGGCACGCCGCGGCCCTTCTCGTACATGAGCCCGAGATTGAACTGAGCGGCGATGTCGCCGCGGCGCGCGAGCGGCGTCCATATCCGGATCGCCTCGCCGAAGTCGCCGCGGTCGTAGGCGGCGACGGCATCCTCGAAGCCCTGCTGGGCCGCCGCCGGGTTGGCGGCGAGAAGGGCGATGGCCGCACAGGCGGCGGTCAGGATCTTCCTCACGATTTCGCTCCCGCGGCGGGCCGCCGGAAGCGGCGCACCGGCTCGCCCTGGGACGGCTCCTCGCCCCAGCGTCGGACCAGCCCCGTCTCGATGCCGAGCAGGTCGAGCGCCCGCCCGACCGTGTGGTCGACCAGGTCCGAGATGCTGTCGGGACGGGCATAGAAGGCCGGCACGGGCGGCATGACGACCGCACCCATCTCGGCCAGTTGGGTCATGGTCCGCAGATGGCCGACATGCAGCGGCGTCTCGCGGACCAGCAGGACGAGGCGACGCCGCTCCTTCAGCACCACGTCGGCTGCGCGGGTCAGCAACCCGGAGGTGGTGCCCGTCGCGATCTCACTCATGCTGCGCACCGAGCAGGGTGCGACGATCATGCCCTCGGTGCGGAACGAGCCCGACGAGATGGCGGCCCCCAAGTCGTCCGCCCGGTGGACTACGTCGGCCAGCGCATGCACGTCGGCCACCTTGCGTGCCATCTCGTAGGCGAGCGTCACCTCGGCCGAGCGAGACATCACGAGATGCGTTTCGACCGGCGTCTCGCGCAGCACCTCGAGCAGGCGCACGCCGTAGACGATGCCGGAAGCACCGCTGATGCCGACGATGAGGCGGCGGGTGGTCAAGTGCCGACGATTCCCGATTTGTCGCTTCCGCGGGAATGTCGCGTCGCGGCGGGGAGGCGTCAAGGCGGGGCGGCTATCCGGGCAAAGTCAGGTCGCGGGCGCGGTAGACGAGTTGCCAGCCTTCGACGTCGCCGCCCATCGCATCCGTCGCTGCCGTCAGGTCCCGGTCGACCGCCTCCAGTGTCGGGTCCCGCAGGGTGTGCAGCAGCCGCGCCCGGATGGCGAGCAGTGCGGCGCGGGTCGCGGTGGAACGCTCGGCGAGGAAGCGGAATTCGCCCTGCGCGCGAATGCCGGCGAGCGCCGCGCCGATGGCGGGGAACCCCGCTACCAGCAGCGTCGCGGCCGGCTCCCACCCGGCGAGCGCAGCGCCCAGCCCCGGCCGCAGGCGCTCGCCCGCGGCCAGCGCGAGCAGGCCCACGGCGACCATGGCCGTGAGCGCGAACGAGAGCGCGCCCGCCAGGTCCAGCCGGCGGTCGAGCAGGGCCAGCCGATCGCGGCTGCGGGAATGGTAGCCGATCTCGCCGGAGCCGAGCTCCGGATCGCCGATCTCGCCGTCGAGCGCCGCGTGGACGATCGCATGGAGCCGCGCCCGATCGACCTCGCCATCGGGCAGGGGCAGCTCGCGCAGCGTCGCGCGCGCGTACCAGTCGACCCAGGCGCCCGTGGGGTCGCTGCCGGAGCCGGGTGCCGGCGGGCGGGCCTGTCCGGTCAACGCGCGCAGCCGTGCCAGGCGCAGGATTTCGGCGAGACGGCGGCAGTCGAGCCAGCGCCGGTGCCAGCGACGCCGGCGGCCGACGCGCGTGAGCGTCGTGATGCCGGCGATGATGGCGAGCTCCAGGACCAGCAGGACGGACCGCGCCATGTCCTGCGCCTCGGCGGCAACGACGCCGACCAGGACCGCGAGCGCGGCCAGCGCGAAGCCCAGGACGTAGGCGCTGCGGTAGACATGGCCCAGATGGAGCGCCAGGTTGTCGGCGCGCAGAAAGCGCTCCCGCAGCACGTCGCGCAGCCCGTCCTCCAGGCGGCCGATCCGGCCGGCGACGGGTGCCAGGAACGCTGCCCAGGCCTCGGAGCGCGCCGCATCGGAACCACCGTAATCGATCCGCCGCCATCCTGACGGGCGCCGTCCGGTCAGCAGCCCCAGCCACTCGTAGGCGACCCAATGCGAGCCCGCCCTCCACGGCTCGTCGTAGAAGCGACGCAGGCCGTCGCCGGGCGGGGGCGCCAGCAGTCCCCGGACGACCGATGCCAGATCGCCGGTCGAGGCGGCGAGACCATCCTCGACGGCCCAGGCGGTGTCGTCCGCCGGGCGGAGGCGAACCACGGGAACGCCGGCGCAAGCGGCCTCGGCCACCAGATGCCGCGAGCCGGGAGCCATCGCCGCGATCACGATCAGGTCGCTGTGGGCGACGAGGATGCGGTCGGCCATCGCACGCCGCGCCGCCGGATCGTCGGCGTCCGTCGCAGCGTCGCCCAGGATCATCGTCGGGACGGCCGGCCGGTCGTCCGTCGCTCGGACCGCGATCCCCTCGGAGTGCCAGCCGGCAGCGGCGGCGGCGCGTGCGACCGCGATATCGTCGGGCAGCGTGCATATGAGGCGCAGCACCGGAGCGCCCGGCGCGAAGGCAGCGCCCGCGGCGGCGATCGCGTCAGCCGCGGCTCCGGCGATCGCCGCAAGGCACGCTTCGGCCGCGGCCGCATCGTCGGCGGCGACGCGGATGCCGACGCGCAGCGTCGCGGCGGGGCGCGGCCGCCCTTCGCTCGCCACGGTCAGGGCGTGCGCAGGCTGGCGATCCAGCGCAGCAGGAAGGCCCGGTCGTCGGCCGGCCGGCGGTCCTGCGGGAAGCGGGCCGCCGCCGCCTCCGTGCGCTGGACGGCACGACGCGCTTGGCGCTCCGCCTCGTCCGGCTGCCCGCGCGAACGAGCGGCCATGGCGAGGCGATAGACGCCGATGGTGACCAGGCGCTGCCACTCCGCGTCGTCGGGATAGCGCGCCTCGAACCGCTCGCGTATTGCCAGCATGTCGCGATAGACCCGCTCCGCCTCCGCCGTGTCGCCGAGGTCCAGCAGCAGGTCCCCGAGCCGCTCCGCTTTGGTCGTGCGGTCCCGCTGCAGCGGAAAGTCGTCGGCCCACGCCGGATCGAGCCCGTCGAGGATCGCGAACGCGGCGCGGTATGCCGCGACCGCACCCCCGCGATCGGGGGTCGACCGCAAGGCGTCGGCGATCCGGTAGTGGGCGTAGGCGACGTCGATGCGCCAGTCGACGTTGCGCGTGTCGCGCGCGGCGATGGTCTCGCGCACCGCCAGCGCCCGGCGATAGCTCTCGACCGCCGCATCGGCCCTGCCGTCGGCCAGCAGCGTCTCGGCGATCAGCGTGTGGCGGACGGCGAGGTCGCGCTGCCAGCTCACTTCGGCGCGCGGGCCCTCGCCCCAGCGTCGCGCGATCTCCAGCGACCGCCCATAGGCCTCGAGAGCGCCCTGGCGGTCGGCCATCGCCGTCAGCACGTCGCCGACGGCACCGTGGGCGTACATGAGATCGCGCTGGCGCTCGGCGCTGTCCTGGTCGGCGCGCGCCAGCTCCTCGCGCCGCACCACCATCTCGCGGAAAGTGGCGAGTGCTGCGCCGTGGTCGCCGCTGCGCATCTGCGCGTCGGCGAGGCGGCTGCGGGCGATCGTCAGGTCGCGCTGCCGCGCGCCGTTTCCCGGATCGGCGGCGGCGAGGGCTTCCATGATGTCCTGGGCGGCGCGGAAGGCCGCGATCGCGGCGCCCCAGTCGCGCAGCGCCATGTGGGTGTCGCCCAGCTTCGAGTGCCCGATCGCGAGATCGCGCTTCAGCGGCATGTTGCCTTCGTCGGCCGCCAGCAGCGTCTCGATGATCCCGAAGGCGCGGCGATAGGTGGCGAGAGCGGCATGCGCCTCGGCACGGGCGCGCTGCACGTCGCCCAGCTTGTTGAGCCCCACTGCGAGGTCGCGCTGCCACGACGCATTGCGCGGCTGCGCGGCGACCAGCGCATCCAGCAGCGACACGGTGCGGAGCTGGTGTTCCAGCGCTGCGGCCGTGCGGCCCTCGAGCTGGAGGACGTGGCCGATGCGCTCGTGGATCGAGGCGAGATCGCGCTGGAGATCGAGGTTGTCGCGGTCGCGTGCCAACAACGCCTCGACGACGGCGAGGCCGGTCGAATAGCTCTCCAGCGCGGCCGTGCGCTCGCCGCCCAGCATCAGCGTGTCGCCGATCTTGTTGTACCCGACCATCATGTCGCGCTGGGCGGCGGCGTTCTCGCGGTCCTGGTCGGCGATGCGATGGCGGATGGCGAGAGCGGCGCGGTAGTTGGCGAGCGCGCCCGCCCGGTCGTCGCGCTCCCGCAGCACGTCGCCCACCCGGTTGTGGGCGGTCGAGAGGTCGCGCTGCCAGCCGATATTGGTCGGATCGCGGGCCACGAAGCGCTCGGCGATGGCGAGCGCGGCGGAGAACCGCTCCAGCGCCGCCCCGAGGTCGCCGTCGTCCATCGCGACGTCGCCCGTCTTGTTGTAGCTGATCATGGCGTCGCGCTGCCAACGCGGGTCGTCCGGAAATCGGCTGACGAAGCGCTCGACGATCGCCAGGCTCGACCGGTAGCTCTCCGCCGCGTCGCGGCGCCGGCCGAGGATCGTCAGGATGTCGCCGATGCGGTTGCCGGCGACCATGAGATCGGCTTGCCAGGAACCGTCGGCCGGTTGAGCCTCGGCCTGGGCCAGGACGATGGCACGGCCCCGCTGATAGCTCTCCAGCGCCTCCTCGAGCTTGCCTTCGGCGGCCAGCAGGTCGCCGATCCGGTTGTGGGTGATGACGACGTCGCGCTGCCATTCCTCCTGGCGGGGGTCCACGGCGACGAGCTGCTCGAATGCGGCGAGGGCTGCGCGGAAGTGCTGACCCGCCTCGCTGCGCAGGCCCTGCAGGAGCAGGATCTCGCCCAGCTTGTTGCGTGCGATCGCGAGGTCGCGCTGCCAGCCGAGGTTGCTCGGGTCGCCGGCGGCGAGCTCGGTCATGATCGCCAGCGCCTGCTCGACATTGCGCCGCTGGCCCTGGATGTCGCCCTGACCGGCGAGCGCGGACGCGTACTCGATGTGCATCGCCGCCTGGAGCCGGCGCAGCCTGCCGTCGGCGCCGGCGCTCTCGGCCAGGCGCTGGACGATGGCGCTCGCGTGGTCGAGGGTTCGGCGCACCGTCTCCGCCGGGACGCCGGGCGTCGCCTGCATGCGCCGGGCGAGATCGAAGATGACGGAGTTCGCCGCATCGGTGGCGATCGCCTGGTTGCGCTCGGCGACGGCCTTGCGCTCCTCGGCCGCCCGGCGCTGGCGCTCCGCCTCCACGCTGCGATCCCAGCCCCACCAGCCGAATCCGGCGGCGGCCAGGGCGAGCACGCCCAGCGCCGCCGCAGCGGCGCCGAGACGACGCAGCCGCCGCGTCGCTGCGCGCCGGGCGCGTTCGCCGGACGCCTCGATATACGGCCTGATCTCCGGGTCGAAGCCGTCGAGCTCGGCGCCGTGGCGCGCCAGCATCGCCTCTGCCTCGGCGAGCGGCAGGCCGGACGGCAGCAGGCGATCCTCGACGCGCCCGTCGCGCCGCCAGTCGGCGGCATCGGATTGGACCCGGGCGCGCACGTCGAGGAAGGCGCGGTGGGCGGCGAGCGCCTCGGCCGCGCGCGGCCAGTTGCGCAGCAGCGCCTCGTGCGCGATCCGCACCGTCGGGCCGTCGCCGTCCAGCGTCAGCAGCCGGGCGGCGACGAAGGCCTCGGCCAGCGCCGCCATCCCGGGATCGGCCGAGACGGCCGCCAGCGGCTGCGGGCGCGCCAGCATCCGCCCCTCGTCGGCGCGCTGGACGAGCGCCCGCAACAGGGCCGGCAGCGCCTCGCGGGCGGCGGGCGGCAGGTTGGCGAAGACCTCCTCGGCGCGGTTGCCGATGGCGCCTTCGAGGCCGCCCATCGCCGCATAGGCCTCGCCCGTCAGCGTGCCCGTCGCCTTGTCGCGGGCCTCGAACAGCCGCTGCAGGGCGAACTGGAGCAGCGGCAGGGCGTCGCCCGCCCCGACAGCGTGCTCCAGCGCCAGGTCGAGCGGGGTGCCGTCGTCGAGCCTGCCGAAGCTGAGGCCGGCGACCTCCACAGGGCGCCGGATGATCTCGGCAAGCTCCGCCGGCCCGGGTGGCGGCAGGTCGAAGGCCACGCCGGCCGACTTCAGCGCCAGGAGTTGCGGCTCCGACTGCAGGCGCGGATAGAAGTCGCTGCGCAGCGTGGCGACCACCCAGGCGGAGCCGCTGCGTGCCAGCGCCTCGACCAGCGAAAGGAACGCGTGTCTCGCCGGCTCGTCCAGGGCGAACAGCTCTTCGGCCTGGTCGACGACCAGCAGCAGCCGGGCGACGAGCGGCCGGTCGTAGCCATCGCGCGCCCGACGCGCCTCGGCCGCGCGGTCGAGCGCACGGGCGACGGAGATGGCCGCACCGTCCGGATCCCGCTCGATCTGCCGCGCCAGCAGCTCGACGCTGCCCTGGTCGCCCGCCTTCAGCTCGGGCAGCACGTCGTCCGCCAGCAGCGCCGCCGCGACGGTAGCGAGCGGGCGCTCCCCGCTACTGGCCGGACGCAGTGCCACCCGCCGCCAGAGGTCGACGTCGGCGACGGCTCCCGGCTGCATCAGCCGCGGCAACAGCCCGGCACGCACGAAGGACGACTTGCCCGATCCGCTTGGGCCCAGCACGATTAGGAAGGGGAGACCGCCCGCGGCGGCCGCGACGAGGCTCTCGCGCACCGCCTCGACGGCCCGGCGCCGGCCGAAGAAGACATCGGAATGGCTTTCGTCGAACGGGGCGAGACCGCAGAAGGGGGAGCCACGCTCGTCGATCGGCCAGGGAACCCGCGTGCGTCCGAGATGGCCGCGGTCGCGCAGCCACTTGCCGAGGTGGGATTCGATCTGCCGCTCGAACTCGTCGGTCGTGCGGAAGGGGTGGAAACCGGCGGTGAAGTGCCCCTCGGCGTCGCGGAACCAGCGGTGCCAGAAGGCGCGCAGGCCGGCGAGCTGGACCTCCTCCTGCCGGCGTTCCTCCTCGCGCTCTTCCAGCGGGTCGCCGGTCTCGCGCACCGCGCCCGCGGTCTTGCGGTAGACCATGACGTCGGGCGTGCGGTGGGCGGCGTTGGCGGCGAGCGCCATCTCGAACTCGAAGACGGTGCCACTCTCGTATGGCGTGCCGTCCGTGCGCTTGCGCCAGGAGGCCGGGAGCGGGCTGCCGATGCGCCGCCAGAAGATGCAGACGACGAGGTCGGTCGCGGCGACGTCGGTGATCTGCTCCTGGAAGTTGCGGTCGGCCGTGTAGTAGGCCTCTTCCCAGCGCACCGTGCGCAGGCGGACGCCCGGGGCATGCAGCGCGTTCAGCCGCGCCACGACCGCAGCCAGCCGCTCCCGCTCTGCGACGACGTCGCCCGGGGAAGAGACGAAGACCAGGATCTCCTTGGGATCGTCCACCGGCCTTGTTCCCGCTCGCCCGATCTTGGCGCCGCGCCGGCATGCGTGTCCATGGCGACGCGCCGCTGCCGCATGATAGCGTTCGCCGCCCATCTGCGGCCGCCCGCCGACCTGCCCTCCTGAGGACCCTGCCGATGAGATGTTTCACCGCCACGCTCGGGACGGAGACCAATACGTTCTCCCCGATGCTGACGGGCCGCGAGAGCTACGAGGGCCATTTCCTGGTCCGCCCGGGCGAGCATCCCGACCGGCCGGTGCAGTGCACCGCCCCCCTGTGGGCCGCCCGCAAGCGGGCGGCATCCAAGGGCTGGGACGTGGTCGAGGGCACCTGCGCCTTCGCGGCGCCAGCGGGAATGACGGTGCGCAAGGTCTACGAGGAGTTGCGCGACGAGATCCTGGGCCAGCTCCAGGCGGCGATACCCGTCGACATCGTGCTGATGGGCATGCACGGCGCCATGGTCGCCGAGGGCTACGACGACTGCGAGGGCGACATGCTCGCCCGCATCCGCGCGATCGTGGGGCCGAAGGTCGTGGTCGGCGTCGAGCTCGACCCGCATTGCCACCTGACCGCGAAGCGGCTGGAAGCGGCCGACGTCGTCATCCTCTACAAGGAGTTCCCGCACACCGACTTCATGGAGCGAGGCGAGGAGCTGGCCGACCTCGTCGAGGCGACCTTCCTCGGCAAGGTGAAGCCGGTGAAGTCGGTCTTCGATTGCCGGATGATCAACAGCTTCCCGACCTCGCGCCAGCCGATGCGCGGCTTCGTCGATCGCATCATGGCGATGGAGGGCAAGGACGGCATCCTGTCGATCTCCGTCGCCCACTGCTTCCCCTATGCCGATGTGCCGGAGCTCGGCACCAAGGTGCTGGTCATCACCGACGGCCAGCCGGAGAAGGGCGCGGCCCTGGCCGAGAAGCTCGGCCGCGAGCTGTGGGATTTGCGCGAGCAGGTGCGCCCGCCGTTCCTGTCGATCGACGCGGCGCTCGACAAGGGCGCGGCGCGCAACCAGGGCACCGTCGTCATCGCGGATCCGGCCGACAACGCCGGCGGTGGCGCACCCAGCGATTCAACGTTCATCCTGCGCCGGATGATCGAGCGGCGGATGACCGATGCCGCACTCGGGCCGATCTGGGACCCGGTCGCGGTGCGCATGTGCTTCAACGCCGGCGAGGGCACCCGCTTCGCGCTGCGTTTCGGCGGCAAGATGGGCCCGACATCGGGCGACCCGATCGACGCGATGGTGACGGTGACGAAGCTCGCCCGCGCGCACACGCAGTTCTACTGCGGCACGGTGATCCCCGTCGGGAACGCGGCCGCGATCGACATCGACGGCATCGCCGTCGTGCTGATCGAGCATCGCCAGCAGGCCAAGGGCACGGACCTCTTCTCCGGCCTCGGCATCGATCCCAAGGCGCGGCGCATCGTCGTGGTCAAGTCGACCAACCACTTCTACGCGGAGTTCGGGAAGATCGCCGACGAGGTGCTCTACGTCGACGCGCCCGGCGCCATCCCGCGCGACTTCCTCAAGGTGCCCTACACCCGCATCCAGCGGCCGAAATGGCCGCTCGACGAGAACCCCTGGGCGGCGTGAGCCGCTCCCCGGACCCGAACGAAGGACCCTGCCGATGAAGTGCTTCACCGCGTCCCTGGGGACGGAGACCAACACCTTCTCGCCGATGCTGACGAGCCGGGCCAGCTTCGAGGAGCACTTC
>JBFWXJ010000081.1:0-17153 GCA_050187535.1 Alphaproteobacteria bacterium
AGCAGGCGTCGCAGTCCAGGTTGCAGCGCTGGGTGATCTCCAGCGCGACGCAGCCGATCGGCCAGCGTCGGCCGAGCACCTGACGGTCGTTCCACTGACCGGCGGCGGCCGCGCGGCCGCGCGCGTCCGCGAGGGCGAGGCCGGGGCTGGAAATCCAGGGACCGGGCGCGGCGGCCGCGATTTCCCCGGAGGACATGAAGGCATCCCGTGAGGCGGCCGGCGCCGCGTGTCCGCATCGAGGCGCCGGCGACTTCCCGCACGCGGAGGACCGTTCGTCGATCACTCCTTGTCCCAATCCCGCACGACCGGCTGGCCGGACGCGCGAACCTCGTCCATGTAGGCGGTGAGGATCGCTGTTCCCGGAAGGCCTTCCTTGTCCATTGTCGTGGCCCACTCCTTGGCGATGTTCGGCATCATCCGGGCCCAACGCTGGCGCTCGGCGGTCGGCATCTCGCTGACCTTCAGTCCCTGTGCGACCATCTTCTCCGTGAACTCGGAGGTCCTCGCCGAGTCCATCTTGAGGTACTCGTCGCCCCACCGTGCGGCGACCTCGGTGATCGTCGTCCGCAACGCCGCAGGCATGGCGTCCCAGGTCTTCTTGTTGACGACCAGCGACGGCACGTTGGTGACGCCGAAATAAACCCGCGTCAGGTGCTGCGCCACCTCGAAGGTGCGATAGGGAAAGGCCTGGGTTTCGCCCATCGTGTAGCCCTCATACACCTTGTTCTTGATGTCGGAGTAGGACGACGACATCGCCGCGGTCACCATGACGGCGCCGGTTCCCCGCAGGACGTGCCCCATCGCGCCGGAGCTGCCGATCTTTCGACCCTTCAGGTCGTCGACCGAGCGGACCTCGAACCGCGTGAAGATGTGCGGCGGCGGCGAGGACGCGCTGGCGATCATGATCTGGTTGAACTTCAGGAACATCTCGTTCATCTGCGGCACGCGCGCGCGGACGCGGGCGTCGACCTTCTGCATCGCGTACGGGTCGATGATGCCGAAGGGGACCATGGACGGATACTGTTCCAGCGGCAGCTTCGATTCCTCGAAGTTCCGCAGCAGTACGCCGAAGTGGGCGATCCCTTCTTCGACATTCTCCAGAATCTCGCTGAACTTCGCCAGGTTGGGGCCGTAGGCCTCGTTCCACTCGATCTTGAGGTCCGCGCCCGAAGCCGCCAGGCGCCGGTTGATTTCCGGGACGAAGTATTCCTTGGTGGCGGTCGTCGGCGTCACGCTGGGCGGCGCCGGCGAGATGATCGTGAACTTGAAGGTTTCGGCGACGGCCGGCGGCGCGGCGTACAGCATGCACAACGCCAGCCACGCGGTCCCGTGCTTCGGCATCTTCATCATGCTCGTCCTCCCTCGATGACGTTCGTAGCGCCTCGATCGGCAGCTATCTGTAGGTGACGTTCCAAGTCTCCTGGAATTCGGCGCCCTGGGAACGCAGCACCACGGATGCCGGGCAGCGCCAGGCGAGTTCTTCCCTGATCGCCGCCATCGTTTCCGGGGTCGTATGGGCGGTGCAGGTGACGGCAAGCCGGACTTCCGGGAACGCGGTCTTGATCCGCTCCTGGCCATTGATGCCGCGAACGTCGAGCATGCCGACGATGTCGATCGACACGTCCTCGAGCTTCACGCCGCGCTCGGCGCAGATCTTGTTCAGGATCACGTTGGAGCATCCGGCCAGCGAGGCCATCAGCACCTCCATCGGCGTCGGCCCGCTGTCCTGGCCGTGCCGGACGACGGGTTCGTCGATGACCAGGGAGAAGTCGCGAATACGCACGTCCGAACGCGCGACCGTCGGACAGGTCGCGGAAACACGCATCGGCACTTTTGTCGGCATGGCCATGTTCGGCTCCTGGTGGTTGCCTTGGCATCGGTTGAGATGGAATGCGCCATCGATCGGGCCGGGCATAGCCGGTCCGCCGTCAGCGGACGCGCGAAGGGACGGCGGGCGTAACGCCCGCCGTCCCGATCGGCACCCACTTCCAGCCTATTTGGATTCGTCCTCTGTCTTGTAAAAGTTACCCGGCACCCGCGGGCCGACGTCTTCCGACGGGGCGCCGCGCGAGGCGGCATTCGACTTGAGCATCCGCTCGTAGTCGGCGACCGCCTGCGGCCCGGCCCTTTCCAGTCCCCGCCTGAAACCGGCCTGGTCGCGCGTGCTCCAGGCGCTGCGTTCGCTGTAGAACGGGACCCATTGGTTCTTGGCCCGGTTCGCTTGGAAATCGAGCACGGCCTGCAGCGCGTCCTCGACGTCGGCGGTGCCGGTCCAGGCCGACTTGTAGTGGATGAAGCCGCCGCGACCGACGATCCAGGTCATGTTCGGCAGCCGGCCATAGGTGCGGTGCGCGGTGCCGGCGAGGTCGTCGAGCAGGATCTGCCGGCGCAGCTTCGAATGCTCCACGAAGGCGCGTGCATTGCTCCGCTTGTCGTCCATCGACGTATGATGGCGGTAATGCTCGCCGGGATGGGCTTCCCGGGTATAGATGAAGACCGAGCGCACGGCCCGGTTCGCGTAACGGTCGGCGAGGTCTTCCATCGACTCCGCCGCCAGCGCGCAGAACGGTCAGGTGAACGAGCCGAACTCGATGACCGCCACGCCGGTCTTCCAGAGGTCCTTCATCTCCACCGCTGCGCCGGTGGCGAGGTCTTCCAGCGCAAAGGACGGCGCGCGCATCGTCACCTTCGGCGCGTGCTGGGCGAATTCCATGAATTCCTCGGGGTCGGCCTCGAAGATGCTGTAGTTGTAGTCGTCGTCGGACATTCCATCCTCCATTAGCGGGCGACGCCTTCGATATCGGCGCCGGCCCGGAACGGCGTTCCTCGGCCCGCCCGCGGGCGATTGGCTCGCTGGGGGCAGGGGCCAACCCTGCAGATTCGCTCCAGGAACGCCGAAGGTTACGTCAGCCCGTTCGCAACCGGCCAAGAAATTGCAGCCTGTCTCCCGCGGACGAACCTGGTTCCGGGCGCCGGCGGCAGGCAACTTCAGGCCCGCGGTCCATTCGAGACGCGCCGCGTCCTTCGCTCATGGATCCTCGATCGCGCGCCCTGCGCGGCGGCATAGATCGCTGGAACGACGACCAGCGTGAGGATCGTCGAAGAGACCATGCCCCCGATCATCGGCACCGCGATGCGCTGCATGACCTCCGCACCCGTCCCGCTCATCCACAGGACGGGCAACAATCCGGCCATGATCGTCACGACCGTCATCATCTTCGGGCGCACCCGTCCGACCGCGCCGGCCACGACGGCCGAATGGAGATCCTCGCGATCGAACTCCCTTCCCGCGGCCGCGGCGGCAGTCCTGGCTTCTTCCAGCGCCTGGTCGAGATAGAGCAGCATCACCACGCCGGTTTCAGCCGCGACGCCGGCCAGGGCGATGAAACCGACGACCGCCGCAACGCTCAGATTGAAGCTCATGAAATCCATGAACCACAGCCCGCCCGCCAGCGCGAAAGGCAGGGAAAGCATGACGATCAGCGACTCCGTCACCCGCCGGAAGTTGAGGTAAAGGAGCAGGAAGACCATCAGCAATGTTGCCGGAACGACGACGGCGAGCCGTTCCTGCGCCCGTGCCAGATGCTCGAACTGTCCGCTCCATGTCACCGAATACCCCGGGGGCAGAGCGACCCGACCGGCCACGGTCCGCCGCGCCTCCTCCACGTAGCCGCCAAGATCGCGGCCGCGAATGTCGACGAAGACGTAGACGGCCGGCCGGCCGTTCTCGGTGCGGACCATGGTCGGTCCTCGTGTTCGTTCGATCGTCGCCAGCTCGCCGAGCGGCACGGCGGCGCCGCCGGGCAGCGACACCAGCACATCGCGCGCAATGGCGTCAGGATCGCTCCGCAACGCGCGCGGGTAACGCAGAACGACGTCATAACGCTCGCGGCCCTCCACGGCGGTGGTGACGGCTTCCGCGCCCAGCGCCAGGGCGACCGTATCGAGCACGGCGTCCATGCTGAGGCCGTATCGGGCAATGCGATCGCGGTCCGGCCGAACGTCCAGGAAGTATCCGCCATTCACGCGCTCTGCGAAGGCCGAGGTGGTCCCCGGAACGGACCGCAGCACGGCCTCGATCTCCTTTGCCAGTCGCTCCAGTTCTCCGTAATCCGCGCCGAAGACCTTGACGCCGACGGGCGTGCGAATGCCGGTCGCGAGCATGTCGATGCGCGCCTTGATCGGCATGGTCCAGGCATTGGAGACGCCGGGAAACTGCAGGGCGGCATCCATCTCGGCGATCAGGCCGTCGAAGGTCTGGCCCGGCCTCCATTCGCCTTCGGGCTTGAGGTTGATGATCGTCTCGAACATTTCGATCGGCGCCGGATCGGTCGCCGTATCGGCCCGTCCCGCCTTGCCCCAGACCGACTCGACCTCCGGAAACGACTTGATGATCCTGTTCTGGGTCTGCAGCAGCTCGGCCGCCTTGGTCACCGAGAGGCCCGGCAACGTGGTCGGCATGAAGAACAGCGTGCCTTCGTTGAGATTGGGCATGAACTCCGAACCGAGCCGCTTCGCCGGAATGACGGAGACGGCGACCACGGCGACCGCGGCCATGATCGTGAGCATCTTGGCCTTGAGCACCAGCCGGATGACCGGCCGGTAGACCCAGATCAGGAGGCGATTGATGGGATTTGCCGACTCAGGCGCGATCCGGCCTCGGATGAACAGCACCATCAGGGCGGGCACGAGCGTCACCGACAGGATGGCTGCCGCCGCCATCGCGAACGTCTTTGTCGCCGCCAGCGGTTGGAACAGCCGTCCCTCCTGAGCTTCCAGCGCGAAAATCGGCAGGAATGAAACAGTGATGATGAGAAGGCTGAAGAAGAGCGCCGGGCCGACCTCCCTGGCGGCCGCGATCAGCACATCCGATCTCGAAGCGTCGGGCGGCGCCCGTTCGAGGCGCTTGTGGGCATTCTCGATCATCACGATGGCGGCGTCGACCATTGCGCCGATGGCGATGGCAATGCCGCCAAGGCTCATGATGTTCGACGGGATGCCGAACGCATAGGTGGCGGTCAGCGCGAACAGGATTCCGGCAGGCAGGGTGACGATGGCGACCATGGCGCTGCGGGCATGCCAGAGGAAAAGAAAGCAGACGATCGCCACGACGACGCTCTCCTCCGTCAATGTCGTGACCAGTGTCCGGACGGCCCGATGAATGAGGGCCGAACGGTCGTACACCTCGACGATCTCCGTCCCCGCGGGAAGGCTTTCCGCGAACGCGGCGAGTTCGCCCTTGGCGCTCCGGATGACGTCGAGGGCGTTCGCCCCGTGGCGCTGCAGCACGATCCCGCTGGCGACCTCTCCGTCGCCGTTCATCTCGGCGACGCCGCGGCGCTCGTCGGGCGTGATCTCGATCCGCGCGACGTCGCGGAGCAATATGGGGCTGCCGCGATCGGCCTTCAGAACGATCTTGCCGATGTCGTCCAGCCCGCCGAGGTAGCCGCGCCCGCGGATCATGAACTCGGTTTCGGCCAGTTCGATCGTTCGGCCACCAACGTCGCGGTTGCTGGAGCGCACCGCGGCGCGCACCTCTCCCAGGGTAAGGCCGGCCTGCTTCAGGAGGAGCGGGTCGACGACGACGGCATATTGCTTGACGAAGCCGCCGACGCTCGCGACCTCGGCCACGCCTTCGGCCCGGGACACGGCGAATCGAACCTGCCAGTCCTGTATCGACCGCAACTCCGCAAGGTTCCGGTCGGACGCCTGCAGCGCGTACTGAAAGACCCAGCCGACTCCGGTTGCGTCAGGGCCCAGCGCCGGCGCCACCCCGGCCGGCAGCCGGCCCGACGCGGCGCTGAGGTATTCGAGCACGCGGCTGCGTGCCCAGTAGAGGTCTGCACCGTCCTCGAAGATGACGTAGACGAAGGACACGCCGAAGAACGAGAATCCGCGCACGACCCGCGCCCGGGGGACGTTCAGCATCGACGCCGTGAGTGGAAAGGTGACCTGGTCCTCAACGACCTGCGGCGCCTGGCCTGGAAAATCGGTGACGATGATGACCTGCGTGTCCGAAAGGTCCGGCAGGGCGTCGAGGGCGATGCGCGGGACCGTAAAAAGTCCTGCCAGCGCGGCAAGGGCCGAAACAATTAGGACAAGGACGACGTTGCGGCCCGACCACTCGATGATACGCTCAATCATTGGGCCGGCTTCCCGGCCGTGAATGCGGCGAGCGCCGCCTGGAGGTTGCTCTCGGCGTCGATCAGGAAAACGCCGTTGACGACGACGGCATCCCCTTCCGACAGCCCCTGGACGACTTCGATCATGTCGCCGGCGCGCGCGCCGAGCGTGAGGTCGCGAGGCTCGAACAGGCCTTCGCCCTTGGCGACGAACGCAACCCGTCGCCTGCCGTCGTCGATCACCGCCGAGGCGGGGAGCGCCACTGCCGGATCGGCGCCGACCTGCGCCTCGATCTCAGCGTGCGCGAACAGGCCGAGCTTCAGGGTGCCGTCCGGGTTCGCAACGACGATCCGGGTTCGCGCGGCGCGCGTCGTCGCATTGATCTCGGGATAGATGAAGCTTACCGCGCCCTGGATGTTAACGCCGGGGCGGGACGGCAATCGCAGTCTGGCGTTCTGTCCGACACGAACGTAGCCCAGGTCTTGTTCGGCCACTTCGACCACGATCCAGACGCGCGTCAGGTCGGCGATGCGAAACAACACGTCGCCCGCCGAAAAGCGCATTCCGTCCATGGCTGGCTTGTCCAGCACCGTGCCGGCGATCGGGGCGACAAACGGGATGGTGCGCACCGTGCTGCGCGTGCGCGCAATCTCCGCAATGACGCTTTCGGGCACGTCGAACAGCCGCAGATTGCGCGCCGCGGTCTCCGCCTGCGGACCGTTGTCGGGCCGCGCCCCGGCCAGGTCGACCATCCTGCGCAGCAGGTCGCCGCTCTCGATCCACGTCGTCATCAACGGCTGGCCGGCCCTTACGGCATCTCCGGTCGTGCGCACGGCAAGCCGGTGCACGAAGCCGTCGAACTTCGCGGTGACCAGCGACAGCCGGGCTTCGTCGGCGGTCACGGTGCCGGCGCCCCTTATGGTCGCGGTCAGGCGCTGGCGCTTCACGATCGCCGTCCGCACGCCGGCGCGCTGCACCTTGTCCAAGCTGACGCGAACGGTGCCCGGCGGACCGGACATCTCGTCCTCATAGACGGGGATGTAGTCCATCCCCATCCAGTCCTTCTTCGGCACCGGTGAGACGTCCGGAAGCCCCATCGGGTTGCGGTAATAGAGGATGCGGCGCGCGCCGACTGCGGCCGTCGGCGGCTTCGGCGCCTCGATGGCGGTGAAGATGACGGTGCCGCGAACAGGCTTGTCGTCGCCGCGCACCCTGGCTTCGACGGTCAGTGCCCAGCGCCCGGCCATCACGATGTCGGCATCGAATGCGAGGACGCCGGGATCTTCCGCATTGGCGGGCGTGAGCGGCGCCGCCATCGCCGCCATGCCGTCCGGCCCCATGTCCAGGCGCGCCGACGTCACCTCAACGGCCCCAGACCGCATCGCAGCCTCGTCGGGTCCGACCAGGCGCGCGGCGACGCGCACGCGCTCGCCGACGGGAATTTCAGCCGAAACAGGCTCGAAGCGGTGCGGCGCTGAACCGGCGCGGACGGCGGCATAAAGGCCGAGCACAGTGAGGACGGCGGCAACAACTGTTGTCGCGCGCGTAGCGGTGTTGCGAGACATGAAACGGACCCTCGATATGTCGTCACTGTCGAGAACGCGGAACCGTTGATTCCGCGCGAACAGGTCAGACAGGCCGCGGAGGTCGTCTCGTCGGTGAAGGAGAAAGGCCGGCGCCGGCGTCCGCCGGCACAGTGGCGAATGCCGGCCCGGTTTCATATCGCGCGTGGTGGGCGCCCGCGCCTGCCGGCACGGCTGGCGCGCCGCACATCACCGTGCAGTATCCGGACAGGTGGCATTGCCCGGAGGAGCCGGGCTCGCATTCGTGGCAACAAGTGTCGGCGGCGACTTCCGTCTGCGCCGCCACCGGCGTATCCGCCCCAACAGGGATCGTCGGAACCCATGCCGCAAAGACCGACGCCGCCCCCGGAATGTGGACCGACAGGAGCGCGCACAGGACGACGGCCATGACGCGCAGCCGCCGTGCCAACGGTCGGGGCTCCCTCGCGACATCACTGCGCGGACGCATCGGCGAAACGGTCGAATACACGAGGGCGATTGTCCTGTTCAACGCCGACCGCCCGTCATCCCTTGTGGAATAGGACCGCAATCAGCGCCTGTGCCGACGCCGAGGAACGCGCCGGCGGCGACGCGCGGGGGCGCATCGCCTGCCGGTTGGCAGACGATGCGCCCTTCGTCGCCGGCCAAAGAGGGATCAGGCCTTGCGCGCCAGCTCATCCTGGATTGCCTGCTCCCAGGTGTCCGGATTGAACCCGAACGGCCCTTGTTCGCCGGAGTAGACCAGCCGGCCGTCGCGTCCGACCAGATAGAGCCGGATCGGCTGCGAGATGTATTTTTCCTCGGCGTCGTTGTCGATCGTGTCGATCAGCATCGGAAGCCTGATGCTCATGGCGACCTGGCAGACCGAGGCGACCTCGGTGCGCTCCGCGTCGGTGCGGGGTTCGTTGTAATAGATGCGGTCGCGCAGGTTCTCCGGCACGCGCCATCCGTCGTCCGGATGGGCTTCCCGGATGTAGATCACGAAGAACCTGACGTCGTTCTTGTAGCGGTCGTGGATTTCGTTCAGGCGCACGGCCCAATTACGAAACGGCGGTCACGTATACGAGCCGAACACCAGACCGACGAGCTGGCCGCGCAGCGCCGACAGACGCACCGTCTCGCCGGTCCGCTTGCGGTCGACCGACAGGACGTCGAGCTCGAAGTCGGGCGCCATTTCGCCCGGCTTCGGCACCCGGGCCTGCCGCGCCCGGCGGTCGGCCTGGAAGGCGTCGAATTCGGATTCGGTGATAGCGGGGGATATGGCGAGCCACATTTTTTTCCGTTCTTCGGGGGTCATTTGCGCCCCCTGCATCCCTCGCTCTTCCAGCGAGAGCCGCTCTTTTTCTTCCATCTCATTCTCCGTGCCGGACGTTGAGGACGACTGATCTTAAGGTTGGCGGAGCACCCAGGCAAAGTCCGTCATGCTTGCCGGGGTCACGAATGCGCGATTGCGTCGATGCCGCCGGCGCCGAGGGGTCGCGGCGCTCGCCCGGCCGGAGACCGCGACCTCATTCTGGACGTAACCTCCCCGGCGGAACGATCGAAATATCCTGCGTATTGAGAACAAAGGAAATTCGCCTTGGATAGAATTCCGGGCCCGACCGCGGCGAGGATCGATGTGGGCGACAGACTGCCAAACGTCGAGCTGCTGCTCGCCGGCGGCGGCGCTCTACGACTGCCTGACGATGTTGCCGCCCGCTTCTGCGTGATCCTGTTCTATCGCGGCTACTGGTGCCCGATCAGCCGGCGCCAGCTCGAGGCCTTTGAGACCCACGCCGAGAAACTAAGATCGCTGGACGCAGGAATCATCGCCGCCAGTGCCGATCCGGCGGAACGGGCTCAGGACGTTGCGGCGACGGTGTCGTTCCCCGTTGCCTACGGGGTAACCCGCGAGATTGCCCATGCCGTCGGCGCCTGGTGGGATTCAGGTCGCGGAATCGTGCAGCCGGCGGAGTTCGTCGTCGGCCCTGACCGGACCGTGCTTTCCGCCACCTATAGCACCGGGCCCATCGGACACATCGAACCATCCGACGTCGTCTCACTCGTTCAACTCCTTGCGGTGCGGCCGTACGCCACCGCATGAGCCGTCCCGTCTCGGTAAAGAAGGGGCGGCCGAAGCCGCCCCTTCCCGAGAAAGCCGCCTCAAGCGGCGCATCAGGAGAGGTCCCTGCCATATGCGCCATTCGGACGGCTCCTCTAGGCTCAGAAATTGAGACGGATGCCGGTCGAGATCGCGTAGCCCGAGTTGTCGTCGGTCGTGGCCGCCGCCACGGCGCGCCGGTCCTCGCCATCGTAGTCGGCCCAGGTGAAGTTCATGTACCAGAACACACCCGGCCCGAGCGCCCGCCGATACGCCGCCATCAGGTTGCGCAGCTCTTCGTCGTTGGGATTTGAAATCAGCCGTTCCTGCTCGCCGCGTCCATAGACCACGCTGACCGCGTTGGGGCCGAAGGTGTAGCGCGCGCCGACTTCCCACCGATTGCCGCTGAGCGAGGTCGTGGTACTGGCGCCGAAACCGTCGCGGAAGTCCCACTGCCGCTTGTAGGCGCCGGCCAGCTTGAAGCCCATGAACTCCACGGAACCGCCGATGTTCCAGGCCTTGGCGTCGGGGTTGGTGCCCGCGTCCGGCGCCGACCAGTGCAGGAAGCCCGTGGCGAGGCCGATATGGACCTGGTCGAACTTCTGATCGAAGTTTAAGGCAAGGGCATAGCCGTTATTGTAGACGGAATCGGTGGTCGCAACCGAGAGATTCGCGTCCTGCTCGACGTTGGGAATATACGACGCGCCGAACTGGAAGCCGAAGAACCGCGGCGTGAAATACGTGATCATGTCGGAATCGTCTGCGCTCGATCGCAGCCGCACGTCGGAAATCGCGCCGTCGGGCGTGATTCGTGTGCCCGGCGGGGCCGGGATCCAATCGCCGGTATCGAACAGCAGGTTCTGGCCGACCTGCGTCGCCCAAGATCCGAGATAACCGGTAGTGCCCAGCGTGGCTGCGCTGTCGGTGGAGCCCAGATTGATCTGGCCGAAGGCGCCGCGGATTTGCAGGTACGATTCATCGATGACGTCGGTGCCGGCACCCGCCCCGGTGAAGGGTGCCGGCGTGCCGTCGCCGTCGCCTTCGAGTTCGACGACGGCGCGGAACGTGATGCCGTTGTCGAGGGTCGCTGTGCCGATGAAGTGGATCTCGGTCTCGTTGAACTGGTCGAACGTGACCCGGCGACCGATCGCGCCCTCTTCGAGGCCGAACGCGGCGCCGAACGTCTGCTCCATGAAGCCCTTGACCTCGAACTTCGGCGCTTGCGCCTTCTGCGCCTGTGCAGTGCCTGCGGCAGTGATCAGGCTCGCCGCCACGAGAGCGGTCGTCGACAGCAGTTGTTTTCTCAATTGAACCTCCGGTTCTGGATTGGTGTCGCCGCAGGGTCCAACACGAGAGGGTGCCTTCGTCGCGGCTGTTGTCCGATTCTTGCGGAAGAAAACGGAGGTTACGTCCCGACTGCCATTCAGGGCGTGTGTTGCATTCCGGCAACGCGACGCGCAGCGTCAACTCTGTCGAATGTGGGTCCAGAGAATGAAGGGTCGGGGCGTGCTGATACCACGCGCGCCTATCCAACGGGAAGGGCGCCGTCGTCCTGCTTCGGCGGGCAGGGGACCGAACCGTAAGAGCAGAACACGCAGCAATCGCCGCGTCGCGGTCTGAGCGCCGCGCCGCATCCGCGGCAATCGTAGATCACGAGGCAGGCGTCGGTCGGCATCGGTTCAAGCGTGGCGAAGGCGCAGAAAGGACAGGTGACCACGGATTCGGTTGCCAACATGTTTTGAAGAGTCTCCGGGCAGACGTGCGTCTCACGCGGCGCGCAAGTCCGGCATCGCCTGCGCGCGATTGAGAAGACGCGGCCCGAACGCGCGTCCCAGTCCGATGACGAGGGCGGCGGTGCCGACATTCCACATCAGCACCATGATCGTCGCATCGAGATCGTGATAAAGCGACATTGCCGCCGCCGTGACCGCCGCGACCGCCAGACTCGCGGTCAGCGCAGAGATGACCCGGGACATGGGCGCGGCGCGGCGCAGCATGATGATCAGAAGCAGCCACAGCGGCACGCTCGTGACGACCAGGGTCGCAAGGCAATCCGCCGCGCGACCCAACCGGATGCTGTCCGCATCCAGGCTTACCCAATCGGTCAGGCAGCCGTATCCCACAACCGAGAACCAGACGGCGAGGGCAGGCAGAGGCAACGCGGCCCACGCCGTCGACCGGTCGGGCAGGCTGAGCTGGAACGCAGCGATGCCGGCCAGCACACCGGTCGCCGCCGCCGCCAGTATCTGCATGACGAACTGGGAATCGTCGAGTTTTGCGCCCAGGTCCGGACGTAGCCCATGCAGCAGGCTGATAATGGCAACGATGACCGCAGCGACGACCAGCCACCACAGCGCACGCATCATGGGCGGCGCCAGCCGTCGGACCGGTTTCGCGTCGGCGATCAATGCGTCGATGAGCTTGTCGGTTTCCATTTCGATGTCGTCACCTGCTCAGGAGCTTGCGCAGCGTGTGCATCGCGCGATGCGTCGCCACCTTGAGAGCGCCGACCGACATCCCGCTCGCGTCCGAAGCCTCCTGCAAGGACAAACCTTGCAGCTTCAACAATTCCACGGCCTGTCGCTGGCCCGCCGGTAACTGGGCAATCGCACTCTTCAAGTCGCGCGCAAGCAACGCGTTCTCCTGAAGGTTCGGCGCCGGGTCGTCAAAGGTTTCGTGCTCGACAGTGAGCGGCGTCTCGTTCTTCGTAGTTCTTCCCCAGCGCCGCAGACGATCTATTATCCGGTGGCGCGCGATCCCGCGGAGCCAGGGCGAGATCGGTCGCGAAGGGTCGTATGTATGTCGGGCAACATGTATGGACAGAAGGATGTCCTGGACGGCGTCCTCGATGTCGGTCTGCTCATCGTGATATCGCCGCGCGATGCGGCGAAGGTAGGGCGTGATGTCGAGAAGGAAGGCCTGATAGGCGTCACGGTCGCCGTCCTGGGCGCGACGCAGCAGGTCGGACCAGTCGAGCTTTGGACTTGAAGCTGGCGGCGCGCCCGGCCGGTCGTTCGATGACATGGTGCCGACTAATCCTTCATTCGCCGCCGCCAGGCGCATGCATGCGGGACTGACGAAGCGTCGGCTTACGACGACTGATCCCGGCAATTATCCGACACCATTAGCCTAGAGTGCACGAAATGCGAAAATCAACAGCCGGTGAAGCGATGGTCAATTGCGGCCGCGCCGGCCGGCATTCTCGTAACCTTCCCGATCGGCGTCACGAACTGTTGGTCGATGGTCGGCCTTCGGACTTCAGGACGCACCCGCTGCGCTTGGCGAGGCAGACGACCATGACCCTGCCAGTGAAGGAGAGATGACATGCAACGGAAGTCCCGGATCATCGGTGGTACCGCCACGGCTGTCGCCATGCTGGTCGGCGCCGGCAACATCGCGCCGCTGCCGATCGCCATCGCCGGCGCTTCGCCCGCCTTCGCCCAGTGCGGCGCCAAGGCGAACCCCTGCGGCGCGAAGGCCGCGCCGGCCACCAGGACCTCTGCCAATCCGTGCGCGGCGAAAGCCAGCCCCTGCGCGGCGAAGGCAAATCCGTGTGCGGCCAAGGCCAACCCCTGCGCGGCCAAGGCCAACCCCTGCGCGGCCCGGAAGTAGGCGGACCCCGAATCCCCGCCGTCGATGTCCACCTCCGATCGTCGACGGCGGCGGCGCGCAGTGGTGCCCTGCCCCACGATGCCCGCTGCGCACGGCCACGGGCCGCGAGACGCGAATCCCGTCCGCAGCCTTCCCCCGCGGTCACGCGACCGCGGTCCGTGGCTATTTTTTCCCGCCGGCACACGCCTTGGGCCGACGCGGGCGGATTTAGAAGCTCGAAACTTGGGAGAGTGAAGATGGGGCCCCTCAGGCTGTTCCTCTTTGGGTCCACCGCGATCGCCGCCGTGGCGCTGGCCGGCGCGGTCCATCTCGGCGCCGGACCGATTTCGTCCGGTCTCATCGCGCAGGCGCAGGCCCAGAATCCGTGCGCGGCGCGCAATCTGTGCGCGCCGTCTGCGAACCCGTGCAATCCGTGCGGCGCTGCTGCGGCCGCCATCTACAGCACCAAGTGCGAGGTGCCCCGGCTTGTGCGTGCCGCCGCAGCCAATCCCTGCGCGGCGAAGGCGAACCCCTGCGCTCCGCGACCGTCTGCCGGTCCGTGCGCGCCCCACCAGGCCGCGAACCCGTGCGCGGCGAAGGCGAACCCGTGCGCGGCCGCCAATCCGTGCAGCACGTGCGGCGCAGCGCCGGCGGTTGCGCTGGAAGACCGTGAGGCGATCGCGGCCTACGACTGCCTGATCGACGAGATGCTGGCGGCCTATGGGAAATCGGGCCGCGGGACCGCCAGGTCCTACAACAAATGGAAGGCCTTCAGCACGCAGGCCTATGTATCGGAGACCCACGGCGCCCGGTATGTCCGTAATTACGCCAATCCGGCCGCCAACGCCTACGGGCGGTACGAACGGGCCGGCAAGCTGCCCACCGGTTCGGTGCTCGTGAAGGACAGCTTCATGGCGACGCCGGAGGGCAAGCTCTCGGTCGGGCCCCTGTTCATCATGGAAAAGATGGCCGCGCGCTTTAACGCCGACAGCGGCGACTGGAAATATACGATGATCATGCCGGACGGATCGATCTTCGGCGAGACCAAGGGCAGGAACGCTGCGGCGATGGAATTTTGCATTCAGTGCCATGCCGCCGCGGCCGAGCATGACCACTTGTTCTTCCTGCCCGAACGCTACCGAGCGAGCCGATGACCAGGCACGGCTCTCACCAGTCAGACGCGCGGGTTCGTGGCCGCGCTCTGCAGGCGCGGGTGGAGGCAGCGTCGCCGCCGCCCTGCCGCTGGACCGGGAACGTGTCCGATCCGGTCGAGGCGGCCCATGCCGTGATGGAGTGCTTCCGCGTCCTGGCCAAGACCGGCGCCAACATCGTTGGCGAGATCCTGCGCGGCACCGGGACGTTCACAGAATGGGAGCATTATCCGACCAACGACGCCTACGATCCCGAAAGCCACGCGCAGTATTACTATCATGCCCATCCGCCCGAGGATCGGCCGATCGAGGAACACGGGCATTTCCACCTGTTCATGCGTCCGAAGGGCATGCCCGCCGGGACGCGGCCGGCGAGCGTGCCCGATTTCACGCCGCTGCCCGGCGACAACGACGCGCTGTCGCACATCGTCGCCATCTCGATGGACAGGTTCGGCATGCCGCGCCGTCTGTTCACGACCAATCGCTGGGTCACGGGCGAGACCTGGTATCCGGCGGCTTCGGTGATCCGGATGATCGACGGCTTCTCGATCGACATCGTCCGGCCCAACTGGCTCGTGAGCCTGTGGATCACCTCCATGGTTCGGCTGTTTCGCCCCGAAATCGTCCAGTTGCTCCAGGAACGCGACCGCGCCGTTGCGCGCTGGAATCGACAGCATCCCGGCGCCTACGTCTTCGAGGACCGTGGCCTAGAGATTACCTCCATCGCGGACATCGACGTCGAGGCGCGCGTGCGGCGGCTGATCGGCGCCCGCGAGTCGTAATAGCAGAGCTGCGCGCGCCCATTGTGGCCCCCGCCGGCAAGCGTGCGGACCGGATAGCTGGCTCTGAGCCTCAGCGGCGGCATGGTTCGGGACAGGGAATGAAAATAGTCCGGATAATCCATGTGCGGAGCGGCGAGGTCATCGCCGAAGGGCCGATCGGCCTGTTCGGGATCACGCCATTCGAAGGCAATTTCTACATCAGGCGGCGGTATTTGCGCACGAATGGCTTTCGCCCGAACTGGATGCCGGGCTTCTGCATCTATAAATTCCTTTACGTCTTCCTGGATTACCGGGCTCCGGATGGTGCCGTCGAACGGGCGCTCGGCTGGCTCTACTGGCTTCCGAACCCGCTCCTTCCCTTCATTGCGTTCCGGCCGGCGGTGCCGCAGCGAGACAGTGCCCTTCGCGTCGAGGAATGGACGGCGGAGTAGATCGGCAGGTTGCGGGCCGGCCGACCACATCGAATCAAGAAGGTTCGGTAATCCATTGCGTCGCGCGAGGCGCTCCTTATTGTCAACTGAGGCGATTGGCCGGCGGTCGCCGCGCCATCGACCGGGTCCGCAGCCGCGCCATGATCTTCCCCCTGCTCGCCGCCTGCCTCGTCGCGCTTGCGCTCGCGAGCTTCGCCGTGTCGCCGCGCCTGACCGAACCGCATGCGTTCTACCGCGGCTACGCCGCCGGCGCCCGGCCGCCCGGCGTGCTGACCCTGGTGCTGTCACAGGTGACGACGTGGATCTTCGCGCGCTCGCTGCTGACGGCGGCGCTGCTCGGCTACGCCTTCGGGATCGTCGGGGGGCTTGCCTACACCGCCTATTACCTCTCGTTCGTCACCGGCGCGGCGATCGTGGACGGCATCCGCTTCCGCCACGGCTGCGCCAGCGTGCAGGATTTCCTGCGCGCCCGGTTCGGCGACGGCGGCGTCGCCTGCTACAACGCGATCGTCGGCCTGCGCCTCTTGAGCGAGGTGTTCGCCAACGTGCTGGTGGTCGGGCTGGTGTTCGGCCCGGCGGGGACCGAGGCCTATCTGATCGCGATCGTCGCGCTGTCGCTGCTCACCCTGGCCTATTCGGCGATGGGGGGCCTGCGCGCCTCGCTGAAGACCGACGAGCTGCAGATGGCGGCGTTCCTGGTCGCGATGGCGGTGCTGATGGCGATGCTGCTGTCGGGCGACGGCTGGGCGGTCGGGCCGGTGCTGTCGAGCAGCGCCGCGGACTTCGACAAGGGCTGGAACCTGCTGGTCGTCGCGCTGCTGCAGGTTTGGAGCTATCCGCTGCACGACCCGGTGATGATGGACCGCGGCTTCATCGCCGACCGGCGCACCACGGCGCGGAGCTTCCTGCACGCGGCATGGCTCAGCATGGCGTGCGTCCTCGCCTTCTCGCTGCTGGGCGTCTACGCCGGGCTGCACGCGCAGCCGGGGGAGGCGATGATGGCGGCGCTGGGGCGCCTGCTGGGCGACACCGCGATCACCGTCCTGAACCTCGCGCTGATCATCTCCGCCGTCTCGACGCTCGATTCGACGCTCGCCAGCGCGGCCAAGCTGAGCGTGGTCGACATGCGCCTGGCCGCGCCAAGCTTGCGCAACGGGCGGATCGCGATGGCGCTGTTCATGCTGGGCGGCCTCGCCTTCCTGTTCGTCGGCAGCCAGGACCTCTATGCCGCCGTGGCGGTCAGCGGCACCGCCTCGCTGTTCCTGACGCCGGTCGTCGTGTTCTCGATCTGGGGCGGGATCGCGGTGCCGCGGTGGAGCTTCCACGTCGCGTTCGCCGCGGCGGTCGCGGGCGCGGTCGTCTACTACGTGGAGGACCTGGGGCGCACGTCGCTGAACGCGCCCAGGGTCGGCCTCACCGTCAAATACAACAAG
>JBFWXJ010000082.1:0-17130 GCA_050187535.1 Alphaproteobacteria bacterium
CCGACGCATTGACCTGTGCCACGGCCGGATCGTTCATGAAGATCTTGGCGATCCGCTGCTGCAGCTCGGCCATGGCCGGGAACGAGATGTCCTGCCCCGCCTCGGTGGTGACCGAAAGCTGACCCGTATCTTCCAGCGGGAAGAAGCCCTTCGGCATCGTCGTGAAGAGATGGAAGGTCAGCGCGACCGTGCCGAACGAGACAAGCAGGATCAGCGGCCGCACCTTGAGCACGATGTCGAGCATCTTCGAGTAGGCATGGATCAGGCCCTCGAAGGCGCCTTCGGCGATGCGATGGAAGGCGCTCTGCTTCTCGAGCGGCGGCTCGGGCTTGAGCAGCCGGCTGCAGAGCATCGGGGTCAGCGTCAGCGACACGAAGGCCGATATCAGGATCGACATCGCGACGACGACGGCGAACTCGAAGAACACCCGGCCGACGACGCCGCCCATGAAGAAGATCGGGATGAACACGGCGACCAGCGACAGCGTGATCGAGATGATGGTGAATCCGACCTCGCGGCTGCCCTTGAAGGCAGCCTGCCAGGGACTCATTCCTTCCTCGATATGGCGGACGATGTTCTCCAGCACGACGATCGCATCGTCGACGACCAGCCCGGTCGCGAGCGTCAGCGCCAGCAGCGAGATGTTGTCGATGCTGAAGCCGAAGAAATACATGCCGCCGAAGGTCGCGATCAGCGAGATCGGCACCGTCACCGAGGGGATGAAGGTCGCCGACAGCCGCCGCAGGAACAGGAAGATGACGAGGATGACGAGCGCGATCGTCAGCCCCAGCGTGAACTCGACGTCGTGGATCGCCTCGCGGATCGGCTGCGAGCGGTCGATGAACACGTCGAGATTGACCGACGGCGGCAGGATCGCGCGGAACTGCGGCAGCAGCGCCTTGACCGCATCCACCACCTCGATGGTGTTGGCGCCCGGCTGGCGCTGCACCGCGAGCACGATCGAGCGCGTGCCGTTGTACCAGTTGGCGGTCCGGTCGTTCTCGACGCTGTCGACCGGCCGCGCCACGTCGCCGAGGCGAACCGGCGCGCCGTCCTTGTAGGCGACGATCAGCGGACGGTAGGCGGCCGCCTCGGCCATCTGGCCGGTCGCCTGCAGCGTCACCGCCTGCTGTGGGCCGCTGAGGCTGCCGACCGGCGTATTGGCATTGGCGCTGGCCAGCGCCCGCTGCACCTCGTCGATCCCGATACCGCGCGTCGCCAGCTCGTCGGGATCGACCTGAACCCTGACCGCGAAGCGCTGCGGACCGTAGATCAGCACCTGGGCGACGCCGTTCAGCGTCGAGAGCCGCGGCGAGATGATGGTGTCGACGTAGTCCGTCACCTTCGACAGCGGCTGGACCGGGGAGCTCAGCGCCAGCAGCAATACCGGCATGTCGGCCGGGTTGACCTTGCGGAACGACGGCGGCGTCGTCATCTCGGGCGGCAGCTTGCGCTGTGCCCGCGATATGGCCGATTGCACGTCGAGCGCCGCGGAATCGATATCCCGACCGAGATCGAACTGGATGATGATCTGGGTCTGGCCGAGGCCGCTCTGCGAGGTGATCGACGAGATGCCGGCGATCGTCGAGAACTCGCGCTCGAGCTGCGTGGCGACGACGGCAGCCATGGTGTCGGGGTTGGCGCCCGGCAACTGGGCAGTGACGGCCAGTGTCGGGAAGTCGACCTGCGGCAGCGCCGATATCGGCAGCGTCCGGTAGCCGAAGAGACCGCTCAGCACCAGCGCCAACGTGATGATCGTCGTCATCACGGGACGGCGAATGCAGAGGGCCGACAGATTCATGGCGATTGCCCCGTCACGAAGTGGGTGCGCGTTGCTGGCCCGCCGGCGCAGACGCCGACTTGTCCCTGAGGCGGGTGCCCTCGGTCAGCCGGAGCTGCCCCTCGGTCACCACCCGCTCGCCGTCGGCGACACCACTCGTGATGACCGCGCGGTCGCCGATGATGCGGGCAACCTTCACGTGGCGCACCGTCGCGGTCATGTCCGGCTTGGCGACATAGACGTAGTCGCCCGCCTGACCAGCCTGGAGAGCAGCCGCCGGAATGGTGATCGCGCCGCGCTCGACGCGCAGCGTCGCCACGACGTTGACGAACTGGCCCGGCCACAGGCGACGCTCGTCGTTCGGCATCGTCGCGCGCAGGTTGATCGTACCGGTCGCCGCGTCGATCGCATTGTCGACGAACGTGACCTTGCCCGTAAGCGGCGGGCCGGCCTCGTCCGGGATGGTGGCGGTGACGGAGATGTCCGACTGATCCTCGGCACGCCGTATTTCCGCCAGATCCTTTTGGGTCGCGGTGAAGGAGACGTAGATCGGACGGATCTGCGTGATCGTCACCAGCGGGCCGGTGTCGGCGCCGCGGACGACATTGCCCTTCTTCAGGGTAATCGCCCCGGTGCGTCCGTCGATCGGCGCCCGGATCGTCATGTAGCTTACGACGACCTTGGCATTCTCGACCGCCGCCTCGCTCGCCCGGACCGCCGCTTCCTGCACTGCGGCCGCGGTCTCCAACTGGTCGAAGCGCTGACGGGAAACGAAGTCGCGCTGCGCCAGTTCGCCCGCCCGCCGCATGTCGGCGCGCGCCTGGGCCGCGTTGGCACGATCGCGGGCGAGGTTCGCTTCCGCCTGCCGCAGCACCGCCTCCGAGCCGCGGCGGTCGAGCACGAAGAGCACGTCGCCCGCCTTGACGTCCTGCCCTTCCTGGAAGCCGACCTCGGCGATCTCTCCGTCGACCCGGGGTTTCACGGCGACCGTGGCGATCGATTGTACGCGGCCTATCGTCGCGACCTGGATCGGCATGTCACGCCGGTCCGCCGTGCCGAGCGCCACGAGCTCCGGACGTGCGACCGGCTGGCCCGCGGTGACACTCGCCGCCGGCGCGCCGATGCCGGTCAGCTTCGTCAGCTCGTCGCGCCACTGGTAGCCGGCCGCCCCGGCGGCGGCGAGCAGGATGATCCAGACCCAGCGTCTCAAGGCACCCATCTTCCACATAACGGGCGAAACGGCCGGTTCCTGCGCGAGGAGCCGCCGCCCGCCTCACGCAAGGAACGGGCCGCTAAACCGATTGTCCGGTCAATTTAGCACGATCAGGCCAAATTGGCAGGATTCTCCACGACCGATGCACGAAGTTCAGTGGGTGACCCGCCCGCCGGCCACCGGGACCGTGATGCCGCTGACCCACTTCGCCTCATCGCTGCCGAGATAGAGGCAGGCATAGGCGATGTCGTCCGGATCGCCGAGACGCCCCAGCGGATACGTCGCCACCATCTTGTCCATCTCGGCATTGGACATGCTGTCGAGCAGCTTGGCCGTCAATGGAGTGCGGATCATGCCGGGCGCCACGAGGTTGACCCGGATGCCCTTGGGGCCGAGGGTCAGCGCCAGCTGACGCGTCATGCCGACCATGGCGGCCTTGGCCGTTGCGTAGGACATGCGGTTCGACGAGCCCATCATCCCGGCCACCGACCCGATCAGCACGATCGAACCGCCGGGCTTCATCGCCTTCAGCGATTCCTGCACGACGATGAAGGAGCTGGTGGTGTTCGCCTCGAAGGTGAAGCGGAACCCCTCCAGCGTCGTGTCCTCGATGTTGGTGCGTTCGAAGTTGCCGCCGGCCGAGTGGATGACGATGTCGATGCGGCCCCAGGCAGCCACGATCTTCGCGACCGCGCCGCGGATGTCGTCGACGGAAGTGGCGTCTCCCTGGCAGACCAGCGTGCCGTCGCCCACCTCGCGCGCGGCCTCCTCGAGGACCTCGACGCGGCGCCCGAGGATCGCGACCTTGGCCCCTTCCCGGTGGAAGGCCTTGGCGGTGGCCAGCCCGAGACCGGTGCCGCCGCCCGTGATGAAGACGACCTTGTCCTTGACGCGCATGGCGAATGTTCCCTTCCGGCGGGAAGCGCCGGAACGGCGCGCCCGATTGAGGCGGATCGGCGGCTACATCCGCCGGTGGAGGCGCTGGTCGAGGGCCAGCAGGGCCGAGTTGACGATCACGGCGATGGTCGCGATCAGCAGGGTGACCGCGAAGATCGTCTTCACGTCGTAGACGTTGACCGCCCGCATGATGACGAATCCGAGGCCGCGCTGGGAAGCGAAGAGCTCGCCGATCAACGAGCCCAGCAGCGTCAGCGAGAAGCCGACGCGAAAGCCGGTGACGATCTCGGGCAGGGTCGCCGGCACGAGGATGCGCAGCGCCGTCTGCCCCGGCGTGAGCCGCATCGAGCGGGCGGCCCTGAGGTAGGTCTGGTTCAGCGACCGCACGGCGTTCATGGTGAAGATCGCGACCGGGACGATCCCGTGGATGGCGCCGAACGCCACCTTGGCCGACATGCCGAGCCCGAAGATCAGCAGGATGACCGGGTACAACGTCACCTTCGGGATCGAGTAGATCGCCACCAGGATCGGCTCGAACACCGTCCCCGCCGGCCGGTAGCCGCCGAGCACGAGACCGATCAGCAGCCCGCCCGACAGCGCCAGCGCCAGCGCCTGGGCGAATGCCGCCATGGTCTCGCGCGCATGCAGCCAGAAGCTCTCGGTCCCCATCATGACGGCCAGGCGCTCGACCGTCTGCGCCGGGGACGAGATCGCGATCTCGCCCAGCGCGAAGTGGAGGCCCTGCCAGACGACGAAGACCAGCAGCAGGACGGCGACGGCGTTGAGGGCCGGCTTGCGCATCGCTCAGCCCCGCGACCGGCGCCGCTGCAGCCGCTGCTCGTAGCTCCACAGCCCCATGTTGATGATGGTGACCAGCGTCAGGATGAAGAGGAGCAGCCCATACATCGTGCGGGAATCGAAGTTGTCGTAGGCGAAGGCGAGCTGGTGGCCGATGCCCGAGCCCGAGAGGATGAACTCGCCCGCGATCACGCCGATGAAGGAATAGGCGACCGCCAGCTTGACCCCGGTGAACAGGTAGGGCGCGGTCGACGGCAGGACGACGTGCCAGGCCGTCGCGATCGGTCCCATGCGGTTCGTCCTGGCCACCTTGAGGAGAACGCGCGGGATGCGGTCGAGCCCGTTCAGCGTGTTGATGATCATCGCCACGATCGCGAACAGGAAGCCCAGCATCACCAACGGCACCCGGTTCATGCCGAAGAGGACGATGAAGACCGGGTAGAAGACGAAATGCGGCACCGCATAGTAGGTGGCGAAGAGCGGGTCCAGCATGCGCCGCAGCGGTTTGACCGCATGCAGCGCGACACCCGCCACGAAGCCCAGCACGACCGCGGCCGCGAACGCCGCGGCCACGGTCAGCAGCGTCGCCGCGATGTCGTCGTTCATGGTGCCGCCCGCCAGGATGACGCCCAGCGACTGCGCCATCTCGGTCGGCGGGATCATGGTCGTGCGCTTGATGTACCCGAAGCGCGACAGCCCCTCGAGCGAACCGAAGAACGCCACGACGACGCCGAGGCGCATCCAGCCGTAACGGCTCATCACCATGCCGATCCCGTAAACGGTGGCAGGGGCCCGCCGCGGCGGGCCCCGTCATGCCGCATCAGCTGCGCAGGTCGGCCGGCAGCAGCGAGCGGTCGATCAGCTTGTTCCAGTCCGGATCGCCCTTGATGGCGTCGACCAGCTTCAGCCCCTTGACCATCTCGTTCATGGAATCGATGTCCATGCTGCCGATGCCCCAGAACTTCGTGGCCGCGAGGTTCTTCACCGCCTGGACGGCGATCTTCGGATCCATCTCGTAGTACTTCGCGACGATGCGGCCCGCCTCTTCGGGGTTGGCATAGGTGAACTCCACCCCTTTGCGGCGCCCCGCGATGATCGCGGCCAGCTTCTTCGGCTCCTTCTTGATGAACTCCGGCGTCGTGACACCCACCGTCTGGGTCACGGGGGGCAGCAGGTCGGCGGCTGCGAAGGCGACGCGATACTTGCCGGCGTAGATCGAGACCTGCGGCTCGCTGGCGAGCGCCGCGTCGACGCCGCCGCTTTCCAGGGCCGTGAAGCCGGCACCGATCGCCCCGGTCGAGACCAGCGTGACCTTGTCCCGAGACAGCCCGATCTTGTCGAGGATCATGAACATCGTCGTCTGGCTCACCGAGCGGGGGCTGGTGAAGCCGATGCGCTTGCCCTCGATGTCCTTGATCGACTTCAAGGGCGAGTCGAGCTTGGCCATCCACACGTTGGAGTGCTGCGTTACGCCGGAGTGGATCAACTTGAGGTCGAAGCCTTCCGCCGCGGCGGCGACGGCGGCCGGGAGCGCCACCTCGCCGTAGGGGAAATCGCTGGCGAAGACGTTGCGCACCGTCGTGCCGCCGCCCTTCGACGTCAGGATTCCCGAGACCTCGATCCCCGCTTCCTTGAAGAAGCCCTTTTCCATCGCGACCGCGTAGGGAACGCCGTAGAGCTGCGACCCCCAATGGGTCACGGAGATCTGCACGCCCTGGGCGAGCGCCGCCGACGCGGCGACCGTCGCGGCTATGGCGCCGGCGGCCAACGAAACGATCTTGCGCATGGACTTTCCTCCCGGATCGGGCGCTACAATGTCACCCTCGTCCGAGAAACATATACCCCGCAGGAGGAATCATCCAATGGCAGGTGCCAATGGCCGGCGCTCCCTCGCCGCGCGCCTGAAGGAGAAGCGGATCATCGTCGCGCCCGGCGTCTACGATGCCGTCACGGCCCGCATCGCCGACCGCATGGGCTTCGAATGCCTCTACATGACGGGCTACGGCACGGTCGCATCGCATCTGGGACTGCCCGACGCGGGGCTCGCCACGTACAGCGAGATGGCCGACCGGGTCGCGGTCGTCGTCGAGAACACCTCCAAGCCGCTGATCGCCGATGCCGACACCGGCTATGGCGGCCTGCTCAACGTGCGCCGCACGGTGCAGGGCTACGAGGCGGCTGGTGCCGCGGGCATCCAGATCGAGGACCAGGAGATGCCGAAGAAGTGCGGCCACACGCCGGGCCGCCGCGTCGTGCCGATCGAGGAGATGGTCCAGAAGATCCAGGTCGCCGCCGACGCGCGCCGCCACGACGACACCCTCATCGTCGCCCGCACCGATGCCCGCACCACACTTGGGATCGACGAGGCGCTGCGCCGCGGCGAGGCCTTCGCCAAGGCGGGCGCCGACGTCCTCTTCATCGAATCGCCGGAGACCAAGGAGGAGCTGGAGCTGATCGGCCGCAGCTTCGACGTGCCGACCCTGTGCAACGTCGTCAACACCGGCCGCACGCCCGAGCTGCCGTCGAAGGAGCTGGAGGCGCTCGGCTTCCGTATCGCGATCTATCCCGGCATGGCGCTGAAGGCCGCCTCCGCGGCGGTCACCGCCGCCTACGGCTATCTTCACAAGCAGGGCACGACGCTCGGCATCAACGTGCCCCTGATGGACAGCAAGGAACTGCACGAGCTGATGGGCTTCCCGGACGTCTGGGAGTTCGAGAAGCGCTGGCATACCGGGACCGGTGCCGCCGGCTGAGCACCCTTCCCGCCCTAGGAGCACCCCTGCCATGTCCAAGCCCCGCACCATCATCGACAAGATCTGGGAATCGCACGTCATCACCGAGCAGGAGGGCGAGACCCTCCTCTACATCGACCGCCACCTCCTCCACGACGGGTCGTTCCACGCCTTCGACGGCCTCAAGGCCGAGGGGCGCAAGGTCTATCGCCCGGGCCAGGCGATCGCGACGCCCGACCACTACGTGCCGACGACGGGCCGCGCCGGCGGCATCTCGAACCCGGTCTACCGCAACCTCGTGGAAGGTCTCGTCGCCAACACGGCCGCCCACGGCATCACCCATTTCGGCATGGACGACCCGCGCCAGGGCATCGTCCACATCGTCGGGCCGGAGCAGGCCTTCACCCAGCCCGGCATCATCCTGGTCTGCGGCGACAGCCACACCTCGACCCACGGCGCGATAGGTGCCTTCGCCTTCGGCATCGGCGCGTCCGAGGTGAAGCACGTGCTCGCCACCCAGACTCTGTGGCAACGCCGGCCCAAGACCATGCGGATCGAGGTCAACGGCACGCTGCCGGCGGGCCTCTCGGGCAAGGACATCATCCTGGCGGTGATCGGTACCATCTCGGCCGCCGGCGCGTCGGGCCACGCGGTCGAGTATGCCGGGCCGGCCATCCGGGCGCTCTCGATGGAGGGCCGCCTCACCGTCTGCAACATGTCGATCGAGGCGGGCGCGCGCGCCGGGCTCATCGCCCCCGACGAGACGACCTTCTCCTACCTCAAGGGCCGGCCCTACGCGCCCAAGGGCGCGGACTGGGACAAGGCCGTCGCCCAGTGGAAGGCGCTCTGCACCGACGAGGGGGCGACCTACGACAAGACGGCCTCCATCGACGTCACCGGCCTGCGCCCGATGGTGACCTGGGGCACCAGCCCCGAGGACGCGCTGCCGATCGATGGGCGCATCCCCGATCCGTCGGGCATCGCCGACCCGGTTCGGCGCGAGAGCAAGACCAAGGCGCTCGCCTACATGGGCCTGAAGGCGGGGATGCCGGTCACCGACATCATGGTCGACCGGGTGTTCATCGGGTCGTGCACCAACGGCCGTATCGAGGACATGCGGGCGGCCGCCGCCGTCGCCAAGGGCCGCAAGGCGCGGGTCCCCGCGCTCGTCGTCCCCGGCTCCGGCCTGGTGCGCCAGCAGGCGGAGGCGGAAGGTCTCGACAAGGTCTTCATCGAGGCCGGCTTCGAGTGGCGCGAGCCCGGCTGCTCCATGTGCGTCGGCATGAACGGCGACGCGATGGTGGCGGGCATGCGCTCGGCCTCGACCTCGAATCGCAACTTCGAGGGCCGCCAGGGCAAGGGCGCACGCACCCATCTCATGAGCCCCGCGATGGCGGCCGCCGCGGCGGTCACCGGCCATTTCACCGACTTCCGCAGCCTCTGAGGAGGACGCCATGGAGAAGTTCGCCCGCATCGATGCGGTGGCGGTTCCGCTGGAGATCGCCAACTGCGACACCGACCGCATCATCCCCGCCCGATTCCTCAAGGCGCGGCGCAGCGACGGCTACGGACAGAACCTGTTCCGCGACGCCCGCTATGACGGAGACGGCAACCCGATCCCCGATTTCCCGCTGAACAAGCCCGCCTACAAGGACGCCCGCATCCTCGTCGGCGACGTCAACTTCGCCTGCGGCTCATCGCGCGAGGGGGCAGTCTACGCGCTCCACGATGCCGGCTTCCGCGCCGTCATCGCGCCCAGCTTCGGCGACATCTTCTTCAACAACTGCTTCAAGAACGGCTTCCTGCCGATCGTGCTGCCGGCGGACGTGGTCGCGGAAATCCGCCGCACGCTGACCGAGAGCCCGGGCACCAAGCTGCAGATCGACCTGGAGCGCCAGACCGTGACGCGCGGCAACGACGTCTGGACCTTCGAGGTCGAGCCCTTGCGCAAGCAGACCCTGCTGGAAGGCCTCGACGACATCCAGCTCACGCTCAAGCAGGAGAAGACGATGAACGCCTTCGAGGAACGCTACCGGGCCGACAAGCCCTGGCTGGCGTGACGGCGATGGCGCGCAACGTCCTCTTCATCCCCGGCGACGGCATCGGCCCGGAAGTCATGGCCGAGGCCCGCAAGGTCGTCGACTGGCTCAACGACGCCTGCGGTGCGGGCATCGTACTGACCGAGGCCCAGATGGGCCTCGGCGAGTGGAAGGCGACCGGCCTGCCCTTGTCCGACGCGACGATCGCCGCCGCCAAGGCGGCGGACGCCGTGCTGTTCGGGGCGACCGGCGGCGACGAGGAGATCCCGCGCAAGCTCCGCCGCGAGCGCGGGCTCCTGCGGCTCCGGCGCGAGATGGGGCTCTACGCCAACCTGCGCCCCGTCACCGCCCACGACGCGCTGCTGGACGCCACCAGCCTCAAGGAGCGTGTCGCGCGCGGCGTCGACCTCGTCATCGTCCGCGAGCTGTCGAGCGGCGTCTATTTCGGCGAGCCGCGCGGCATCGAGACCCTGCCCAACGGCAAGCGCCGGGCGCTGGACTCCCAGACCTACACCGAGGAGGAGATCGAGCGGGTCGCCCGCGACGCCTTCCTGCTCGCCCGCAAGCGCCGCGGCCAGGTGGCATCCGTCGAGAAGAGCAACGTCATGGAGACGGGGCGCCTGTGGCGCGACGTCGTCACGGCGCTGCATGCCGCCGAGTTCAAGGACGTGGCCCTGCGCCATGTGCTCTCGGACAACTTCGCGATGCAGATCATCCGCGAGCCGCGGCAGTTCGACGTGGTCGTCACCGACAACCTGTTCGGCGACCTGCTGTCGGACGCGTCCGCCATGATCGCGGGCTCGCTCGGCATGCTGCCGTCGGCCAGCCTCGGCACGGCGGATGCGACCGGCCGGCGGCCGGCCCTCTACGAGCCGGTCCACGGCTCCGCGCCCGACATCGCCGGCAAGGGCATCGCCAACCCGATCGCGGCGATCCTGTCGGTCGCGATGATGGCGCGGCACTCCTTCGGCATGGAGATGGAGGCGACGCTGATCGAGGCGGCGGTGGCCGGCGCGCTCGCCAATGGCGCGCGGACCGCCGACCTCTATGTCCAGGGCGGCGTGCAGCCGTTGACGACGGTGGGCATGGGCAAGGCGGTGCTGGCGCAGCTCGCGGCCGGAAAGGCGTAGCCGCGGTCGCTCACCCATTCGTCACGGCCCCGGCGCCGCGAAGCCGGCACCAGCCGTCAGGCGGCCGGCACCGCCCGACGACTGATGACCGTCTACGCAACCACGGCCGGATCTCGCGGCGATGGGCGTCATGAACCCGGGCCGAGCGACATCGGACGCCATCAGCGCAAGGTGCGCCTGATCCAGCCCGTCACCGCGTCGACGACTTCGCGGTCGAGGCCGAGGAAGCCGTGGGCGGACTGGGCCTGGCACGGGTCGCCGCGGCCGGGCGACCCGCCGTCGAGCATGATGACGTCGACCGCGCCGCCGTGCCACGCACGGAACTCGTCGATGCTGGCCGGCCGGGTGTAGGCGCACTCGTCGCGCTTGTGGCCGACGAGCAGCAGCGGCAGGCGGGCAGGCGCCGCGTCGCCGCCGATGGCATTGCGGAAGTTGGGCTGGTTGCCGGCCGGCATCAGCATCCCCGCGGTCATGACGAGGGCGTCCGGCCGGCCGCCCCCGGAGGAGTGGCGCAGCATCGCGCCGGCCGACGGCGCCCCGCGGCTGGTCGCGACCACGACGACCGGTGTCTTGACGCCGCGCATGTATTGCACGAGCGCGCCGAGATCGCGCCCGTGCGGCTGCCCGAGCCGGTAACCCGCAACCACGCCGCCCGGCGTCTTCAGGTCGGGCGCGATATCGGGCAGCAGGGTGGCGAAGCCCGCCGCCGCATAGGACGAGCGGGTGCGCGCGAGCTGGTTGCCGCCACCCCAGCCGATCGCGCCCGAAGGCTCGATGTCGAGCTTGCCGTGGCCGCCGACCAGCAGGATGACCGATCCCACGGGATTGGCCGGCGCCTCCAGCAGGGCGCGGATGCGCTGGCCGCGGGATTCGATCTCGACGACGCTTTCGGCCGACGCCGGGGCCGCCGTGGCCGTGAGAATTATGCTCAGCAGAATTCGAGCGACGGGGCGCATGGTGTTCTTCTCCTTCTCCACCGGTCGCGCGACCCGAGGCAGCAGGTTGCCGCCGACCCGGAGGTCGCATCGGTCCGTCGTGTGGCCATCGGGCCGTCACCATCGGCGGAGACATCGCCGGCGACGCGGATGGGCCGGGTCCGGAGTCCAACCTTCGGGGCTGCGGGCGGTCTGCACATCAACAGTTCTGACGATGATCGAACTCTTCCGCGTTCGATCGGTACTGCGGGGCGCGGCAGCCGAGGTCGATCACCCGTGCCCGCCTTGGGCGCCCTTGCCGTGGAACGCGGCGGCGAGCCGGTCCGCGGGAACGCGAGTGATCCGGACATCTGCTTTTTCGGGCGCCCCGCCGGCTCGCCGCGCGTGACCCGTTTGGGTCATGCGGCCCTCGCCGCCCTCGGCCGATCCTGCCGCCGGTTCGCGCAAGGGGCGCGCAGCAGGGAGGCGAAAGATGGCCGTGATCGTCGGCACGGAGCAGCCGGACTTCCTTCAGGGACTGGGCGAGGCGGACAGCATCCGCGGCCTCGCCGGCGACGACACCATCCTCGCCGGTGAGGGCGCCGATACCGTCGAAGGCGGCGTCGGCGCCGACAGCGTCGACGGCGGTGCCGGCGACGACTACCTCTCGGGCGAGCCGGAGAACGACACGCTGCACGGCGGCGACGGCGACGACCTTGTGCTGGGCCGGCTCGACAGCGACCTCGTCTTTGGCGACGCCGGGCTCGACTGGGTCAACGGCAACGGCGGCGACGACACCGTGCATGGCGGGCCCGACAACGACATGGCGCGCGGCGGCCAGGCGGACGACCTGGTGCACGGGGACGCGGGCGACGACAGCATCATGGGCGACATGGGCGCAGATACGCTGAGCGGCGACGCGGGCGACGACTCGATGGTCGGCGGGAACGGGGCCGACATCTTCTCCATCTCCTCCGGCGACGGCTACGACCAGATCCAGGATTTCGAGACGGCGTTCGACCACGTGCTGTTCATCCGCGCGGAGGGCACGCTGAACGGCATCGCTCTCCCCGATCAGCCGGCTGCCCTGTTCGCGACGATCATGCAGCGCGCCTGGGACCTGGCCGGCGGCGGCGTGTGGATCGATCTCGGCGCCGGCAACGGCGTGACGCTGACCGGCACGATCGCCAAGGCGGATCTGGCACCCGACGACTTCCTCGTGGTCTGACCGCCGGGCCGAACCGGCGACCGGGCGGGCGGCCGCTCCCGGGTCAGGGGGTGCAGACGATCGACCGGGCGCCGCCGGTCACCGTCAGCCGCCCGTCGGCCCAGGACAGGCCTTCGGCGCGGCAGGTCGCCGACCATCCGCGAATGTCGGGAACGGTGCCGGCCCCGATCGTCGCGCGCTGGCCGCAGGACGGGTTCACCGGCACGGTGGCGCTGTCGCCCGACGGGACATCGACCTGCCCGCAGATCACGGCCATCACCTCCTGCCCCGGCGCGGCATAGGGGTTGATGGTGAAGGTCAGCTTGACCTCGGCCTGATTGATGAGGGTGATGTCGGCCCGCGCCGCGCCGGCCAGAGCCGGCAGCATCGCCATCGCCGCCGCGATCGTCACGAAACCCGTGCGCATCTTCCGGGGCACTCCTCTCGGAACCGAGAATTTGCTGGCGAACCGGGCTCAGGTCAATCGCGACCCGGAACTCGGATTGTGGGAGACGCCGCCGCGGCACGTGTCCTCGCGGAATGTCGAATGAGCGGTTGGCGACGCGTTCGGACCGACGATTGCCGCACCGGCACGCCGGGGGTCTTCGCTACTCGCGACAACGGATCGACCCGGGCGATCTCGATCCCGGAGCGATCATTTGGGTATGGCATCCGGTCTTCATGGCGGCGTGATGATCGCGATGCCGCTCATCTTCTCGGTCCAGCTCGTGTTCGCTGAAGCGATGCGGCCATCGCGGCGGCGACCATGCACGCCTTGCGGTCGTCCGAGGCAGAGCGGACGAGCAGCACCGAAATCGGGCACAATCGACCGGGTCACCGGCTGCCCTGTCCGGCTGTGTAGCAGACTGGCGTCCCCAAGGGGATTCGAACCCCTGTTACCGCCGTGAAAGGGCGGTGTCCTAGGCCTCTAGACGATGGGGACGGTGCCGTAGGAGGCGCCTCCACGTAGCGGCCGCGGCAGGATAAATCAAGCCGATTGGGCGCGTCGCCGCGTGGAATCGAGCGGGCGGCACATCCCGTCCTCCGCTGTGGCGAAGGCCCTCGCATCTCTCTACCGCCCCGGGCCCGACTTGCGCCGCCGGAAACAATTGAAACCGCGAGCGCCTGAACCGCGGGCCCGCCCCGGACGACCCAGGATTATCGACGATCTTGATCCAGGGAGTTCCCGATGCGCGCCCTTTCCATCCAGTACGACTGCATCCGCGTCGCCGGCCAACAGTCGATCGTCGCCGACATGATCACCGCCTTCGCCGATACGGTCGCGTTCTGGCGCAGGCGCGCGCAGCAGCGCCGCGTCATGGCCGCGGTCGAAGCCCGGATGCTGAGCGACATCGGAATGCAGCGTGTGCAGCACGAGGTCGTGACGACCTTCTGGCGCGTCTGACCGGTCGACACCAGCGGATCGCCGGGAATGACCGCCACCGCTTCGGCACTGCCCACCGCCCCCGATGCCGGCACCGTTGTCGCTGGTCTCGTCGCCACCCTCGGCCTCTGGCGCGAGCGCCGCATGCGCCCGCGTCCGGCGCCGCCCGCAGCCCCAACTGCCGCCGGCGAGGCGAAGGGGTAGGATCGCCGGCGCGGCGCCTCCGAGAGGCCCGCGTCAGGCCGCCGGCGCCGCGTCGTCGATGCGCAATTGTACCGCGCGGCCGCCGTTCCAGTTGTCGATCGCGGGACGGCCGGCGACATGCAGGCTGCGGCCCGCGGCCGCCAGCAGGGCCGGCCCGAGGGCACCTTCCATCGCCCGGAAGGCGATCGCCTTCACCCGCTCCCCGGACGGTGCGGAGAGCGTGCAGCGGACATGGACCTTGCCGACGACGTCGGCGAAGGCCAGGCGCACATGGCCCAGCGCGAAGCGCGGCTCCGGCATGCCCGTGCCGAACGGGCCGACCGCCTCCAGCCCCTCCACCAGCTCCGGCCGCAGGGCCGACAGCGCCAGCGCACCGTCCAGCCCCAGCTCGGGCGAGCGCCCGGCGACCAGGCCGGCCGCGGCGAAGCGCCCGCACAGGAAATCGCGGAAGGCCTCCAGCCGCGCGGCTGGCAACGCGAAGCCGGCGGCCATCGCATGGCCGCCGCCCTGGTCCAGGATGCCGGCCTGCCGCGCGGCGATCACCGCCGCACCCAGGTCGAAGCCCGGCACCGACCGTCCCGACCCTTTCGCGACGCCGTCGGCCATCGCCATCACCAGCGCCGGCCGGCCGTAGCGGTCCTTCAGCCGGCTCGCGATGATCCCGATGACGCCCGGATGCCAGCCCGCATCGCCGATCGCGATCACCGGCGGCAGCGCCGGCTCCGCATCGACCATCGCCGACGCCTGGGCGAGGGCCTCCGTCTCCAGCCGCCGCCGCTCCTCGTTGTGGCGGTCGAGCTCGGCCGCGATCGCCGCCGCCTCCGCCGGGTCGTCGGTCGCCAGCAGCCGGGCGCCGAGGTCCGCGCGGCCGACCCGGCCGCCGGCGTTGACGCGCGGCCCCAGCACGTAGCCCAGGTGAAAGGCCCCCGGCCGCTCGTCGAGACGCGCCACGTCGGCCAGCGCCGCGATGCCGGCATTGGCGCGGGTCCCCATGACCTTCAGTCCCTGCGCCACGAAGGCGCGGTTGAGGCCGACCAACGGCATCACGTCGCACACCGTGCCGAGCGCCACCAGGTCGAGCAGGCCGAGAAGGTCGGGCGCCGGCCGGTCGCGCCACCAGCCGGCGACGCGCAAGGCGCGGTTGACCGCCACCGCCAGCAGGAACCCGACGCCGACCGCGGCCAGATTGCGGTGCGGCGATTCTTCGTCGAGACGGTTGGGATTGACCACCGCGTGGGCGGCCGGCAGCGCCGGCTCGGCCACGTGGTGGTCGACGACCACGACGTCGAGCCCGGCGTCGCGCGCGCCCTGCAGCGGCGCGAAGGCGGTCGTCCCGCAGTCGACCGTCACGACGACGCGGGCGCCGCCCGCCTTCAGCTTCAGCAGGGCCGGCAGGTTGGGCCCGTAGCCCTCGGCGATGCGGTCGGGGATGTAGACGCTGGCCCGCGCGCCCGCGGCGCGCAGGAAGCGCAGCAGCAGGGCGCTGGTCGTCGCCCCGTCGACGTCGTAGTCGCCGAAGATCGCGATCCCCTCGCCCGCCTGCACCGCGGCGGCGATGCGGGCGGCCGCCCGATCCATATCGCGCAGATGGCTCGGGTCCGGGAGCTGCTCGCGCAGCGTCGGCGCCAGGAAGCGCGGCGCCCCCTCGGCGTCGATCCCCCGCGCCGCCAGCACGCGCGCTACCGTCTCCGGCAGGCCGAGCCGGTCCGCGATGGCGAAGGCGGCACGGTCGTCGGCCAGCCGCGGCCGCCAGCGCCGGCCGGTGAACGAACGCTCGACGCCCAGCACCGCCGGGCCGGTCGCCGGCGGCGTCGCACCCCCGTCCATCGCGCGCCGCCCCTCAGAACGTGAGCGGCTTCACGTCGAAGTTGTGGTGGGCCTCGATGTAGCGGACCGTCCCGGTCTTGGAGCGCATGACCAGCGAATGGGTGATCGCCCCGCCGGCGAAGCGCCGCACGCCCCGCAGCATCGCGCCGCTGGTGACGCCCGTCGCCGCGAACATCACGTCGCCGTTGGCGAGGTCGAGCAGGCCGTACTTGCGGTTGAGGTCGGTGATGCCGAGACGCTTGGCGCGGCCGCGCTCGTCGTCGTTGCGGAACAGGAGCCGGCCCTGCATCTGGCCGCCGATGCTGCGCAGCGCGGCCGCCGCCAGCACGCCTTCCGGGGCGCCGCCCGAGCCGACATACATGTCGACGCCGCTGTCGGGCTGCGCCGTCGCGATGACGCCGCTGACGTCGCCGTCGGAGATCAGCATGATGCGCGCACCGGCCTCGCGCACCCTGGCGATCAGCTCGGCATGGCGCGGCCGGTCGAGGATGCAGACGACGAGGTCGGAGACTTCCCCGCCCTTGGCCTTGGCGAGCGCCTTCAGGTTCTCGGCCGGCGTCCGGTCGAGGTCGATCAGATCGTCGGGCAGGCCGGGGCCTACGGCGATCTTGTCCATGTAGACGTCGGGCGCGTTGAGGAAGCCGCCCTCCTCCGCCATGGCGATGACGGCCAGCGCGTTGGGGCCGCCCTTGGCGGTGATCGTGGTGCCCTCCAGCGGGTCGAGCGCGATGTCGATTTTGGGTCCCTTGCCGGTGCCGACTTTCTCGCCGATGTAGAGCATCGGCGCCTCGTCGCGCTCGCCTTCGCCGATCACCACCGTGCCGTCGATGGCCAGCGCGTTCAGCGCCTGGCGCATCGCGTCGACCGCCGCCTGGTCGGCCATCTTCTCGTCGCCGCGCCCCATCAGGCGCGTCGCCGACAAGGCCGCGGCCTCGGTCACACGCACCACCTCGAGCGCCAGGTTGCGCTCCATGGTGCCGGCTTTCCTGCTCGACATTCCTTCCT
>JBFWXJ010000083.1:0-17129 GCA_050187535.1 Alphaproteobacteria bacterium
ACGCTCGGCCAGCACCGTCTCGGGTGTCGCGACGAGGACGCCGTAGACCCCGGACGAGGTCGTGTAGAGGCGCTCGATCGCCTGCTCCAGCTCGGCGGTCCCGCGGTTTCGCCCGGGCGCCGCACCACCGTCTCCGAGCGGCCACGCCGCCTGCGGCCGCGCGGGCCGCGCGATCGGCGCGGGGTCGAAGGCCGGCATCTCGTGGGGGCCGAGCACGATGCCGCCATAGCCGGGCCGCCCGATCGCATGGCCGATGGCGGGCGGCCCCATCTCCGGGTCGTCCCAGCGCACCGTCACGCGACGGTCGGCATCGTCGGCGACGACGGTGATGTGGCCGGCCTTCCAGGCGGCGTCGGCCGCCGCCTGCAACGCCTTCGGATCCGGCTCGGTAGTCAGGTCGCCCGACATGCCGGCGGCGCGCAGGCGGAAATGCCGGTCGGCGGTCGTCTGGTCGAGGCCGGTCACGTAAAGCATGTCGACATAGCGCTTGGCCGCCCAGGCGACGACCTTGCGGCGCAGCGCCGCCGGCGACATGTCGTAGACGAAGGGATCGGGCAGGCTCGCGGGGCCCTGCGGCAGCAGCGGCGAGATTCGGTCGAACAGCTGGCTGGGCGCGCGGGGCATCGGCGGGCTCCTTCGGCTCGGGGCGCATCATCATCGTCGTGGCGGCGACCGGCACAAGCCCCTATCCCTCTCTCTCACTCTTCAATGTATGGTTGGGCAGAAGATCGCCATCGAACGCGGGATCACGACCATGAAGAATGCCAGCCGCCGGCTGCTGCTCTCGGCCATCGCTCTGACGGCCGCCGCGTCGGGTGCGCCCGCCGCGGCCGCCGATTGTCAGGGCATCGCCCGGCTCCAGGTCGCCGCGAACAGCGCCAGCCCCATTCGACACATGACATTCAGGCTCTTCAACGACAGCACGACCAAGATGCTGACGATCGGCAAGGTAGAGTCGCCACTGATCGCGATGAACCCGATGACCGAGAATTTCGTGCTCAATCCGGGCCGCTCGACGGCTTACGCTTTCGCCAGCACGGCCGATCTTACCGCCGCGCTGCCGCAGTACATGGCTGTTTACGACCGGCCGGCAAGTGCGACGCCATTCGAGGTGGCGATACAGGACTGCTCCCAGAACTAGCCGGAACACTGTTCCGAAAGCGAGCGCCGGCAATGCGGACCGCGAATATCCACAGACTTGCGTCTCACACCGTTCCCGGCTGGCTGGTGGCTGCACTGGCACTAGCGGGGCCGGTCACCGCGGTATAAGCGGCCACCTGCCAGGATCTGGCCCGGGTCGAGTTCGGCGTCGCCGGCGGCGGCACGGACATCTACTACCGCATCTTCAACAACAGCACCGTCGCCGCGCTGAAGGTGGAGCTGATGACGATCGGCGCCCTACCGCCGTCGCTCACGCTCTGGAACATGACCCGGGAGAACCTGACGATCGCCAAGAGTCGCAGCTCGGCCTGGACCTTCGCCAAGAACACCGATCCGACCTTCTCGCCGCAGGCGGTGTTCATGGTCGTCTACGACGCGCCGGCGGACCCGCAGTCCAATCAGGTCGGCATCCAGGGCTGCTCGCTGGCACCGTAGCGGGCCTGCGTCGCCCGCCAGCCGGCCGCCTTCCCTCTCGGCCGCCGACTTCCCGCGGGATCGCACGACGATCTGCAACATTCCCGTGCCATCGTGCCCGTCATGCTTAGGCACGACCTGATCGAATCCGTCGGCAGGGCCCTCGCGATCGGCCTGCTGACCCTCGCTACCCTCTACCTGGCCGGCATCATGCACTGACGGGTGCGGCGACGAAGGGGGTTGGCCCGCCCCCGCCCTTCGCGCTATCCCCTTGGCGATGAACGGGCTTCGTCGAACTCTCCCGATCACGGCAGCGGCCGCCGCCCTCCTGGTCCTCGCCGCCTGCGGCAGCGACCCCAAGGAAGAAGCTTCGCGGACGACGACCTATCGCTGCGCCCTGGGCCGGGTTTTCACGGTCACCGTCCGGCCCGGCATGGACCGCGTCGCCGTGGCGGTCGACCGGCAGCGCTGGCTGCTGCCCAAGGCCGAAGGCGAAGGCGCCGCCGAGGGGCACTACGCCCTGGGCGCCAGGACCCTGCAGGTCACCGGCGAGGAAGCGAGCCTGGCGGGCTTTTCGGGCGGGCCCTACCAGGGCTGCCGCGCCGAGGGCCCACCCGTCGTGACCAAGCCGGGCGCCCCGCCCCTGCCCGTCGAGTGACCCCGCCCGGCGTCGCCGCCGAGGCGTTGCTGCGGGTCGAGGACCTGGCGGCGCATTTCCACACCGATCGCGGCATCGTGCGCGCGGTCGACGGCGTCTCCTTCACGCTGGAGCGCGGCCGCACGCTGGCCGTGGTCGGCGAGTCGGGCTGCGGCAAGAGCGTCACGGCGCTATCGATCATGGGGTTGCTCGCGCGTCCGGCCGCGCGCATCGCCGGCGGCCGCGTGATGTTCGCCGGCGAGGACCTGCTGACCCTGCCGCTCGCCCGCCTCCAGGACATCCGCGGCGACCGTGTCGCGATGGTCTTCCAGGAGCCGATGACCTCGCTCAATCCGGCCTTCACGGTCGGCGACCAGATCGCCGAGGCGATCCTGCGCCACCGCCGGGTCGGCCCGCAGGAAGCCCGTACGCGTACCATCGAGTTGCTGCGCCGCGTGCGGATCCCCGCACCCGAGCAGCGCTTCGGGGAATACCCCCACAAGCTCTCGGGCGGGATGCGGCAGCGGGCGATGATCGCGCTGGCCCTCGCCTGCGATCCCGAGCTGCTGATCGCCGACGAGCCGACGACGGCGCTCGATGTCACCATCCAGGCGCAGATCCTCGACCTGCTGCGCCGGCTGCGCGCCGAATCGGGCATGGCGCTGCTGCTCATCACCCACGACCTCGGCGTCGTCGCCGAGATGGCGGACGAGGTCGTCGTCATGTACGCCGGCAAGGTCGTCGAGCGCGCGCCCGCCGACCGCCTCTTCGCCGAGCCGCAGCATCCATACACGATCGGCCTGATGGGCTCGGTCCCGCAGCTCCACCTGAGGCAGGACCGGCTGGCCGCGATCGAGGGTCAGGTGCCGAGCCCCGCCGCCCCGCCGGCCGGCTGTCGCTTCCACCCGCGCTGCCCCTTCGTCGAACCGCGATGCAGGGTCGCACCGCCGGAACTGCGTGAGGCCGCGACCGGGCATTGGGTCGCCTGCCGTCGGGCGCCGCTGGGCACCGAGGCCACGGCATGAGCACGGCTCCGCTGCTCGCGGTCCGCGGGCTGGCCAAGCACTTCCCGATTCGGCGTGGCGTGCTGCAGCGCGTCGCGGGCCATGTGAAGGCGGTGGACGGCGTCGACTTCGAGTTGGCGGCCGGAGAGACGCTGGCGGTCGTCGGCGAATCGGGCTGCGGCAAGTCGACCCTGGGACGCCTCGTGCTGCGCCTGATCGAGCCGTCGGCGGGCAGCGTCGCGTGGAAGGGCGAGGACGTGCTGGCGCTGCCGGCAGGCCCCATGCGGGCGCTGCGGCGCGAGATGCAGATCATCTTCCAGGACCCCTATGCCTCGCTCAACCCGCGGCTGACCGTGGGCGAGATGATCGCCGAGCCCCTGATGCTGCACGGTATCGCCCGAGGCGAGGCGGCGCGCGCCCGGGTTCGTGAGCTGCTGGGCCTGGTGGGGCTCGCGCCCGAGCACGCCGACCGTTTCCCGCACGAGTTCTCGGGCGGACAGCGCCAGCGCATCGGCATCGCCAGGGCGCTGGCCGCCGGGCCGGCGCTGGTGGTGGGCGACGAGCCGGTCTCGGCGCTCGACGTCTCGATCCGCGCCCAGGTCGTGAACCTGATGCAGGACCTGCAGGGCCGGCTCGGCCTCGCCTACCTGCTCATCTCGCACGACCTGGGGGTGGTCCGGCACATCGCCGACCGTGTCGCCGTCATGTATCTCGGCCGCTTCGTCGAGCAGGCGCCGAAGGCGGCCCTGTTCGCCCGCCCGCGGCATCCCTATACGCGGGCACTGCTCGCCGCGATCCCCGCCGCCGACCCGCGGCTGCGGCGCGAGCAGCCGCTCCTGGAGGGGGACGTGCCGAGCCCGATGGCGCCGCCCCCCGGCTGCCGCTTCCACACCCGCTGCCCGTTTGCCGTCCCCCGCTGCCGGACCGAGGAGCCGGTAGAGGACACGACGGCGGACGGCCACATGGTCGCCTGCCACCGCTGGCGCGAGATCGGGACGGCAGACGCCCTGCCGCCCGCCGCCGCATTGCCGCCGAACCCGCGGCTCGCCGCGCTGCAGGGGGCGTTCCGCCGGCCGCCGGCTACTTCAGCACCGTGAATCCCTGCTTCTCGAAGAAGGGCCGCGCCTTGGCGGACTGGAGGTAGTCGAGGAAGGCGGCCGCGGACGTGGGCGCGGTCTTGGTGAGCGCCACGGGATAGACGATCGGCGGATGGCTGTCCGCCGGGAAGGCGGCGACGACGCGGACGTTGGGTTCGGCCGCCGCGTCGGTCGCGTAGACGACGCCGAGCGGCGTCTCGCCGCGGGCGACCAGCAGCAGCGCGGCGCGCACGTTCTCCGCCTGGGCGACGCGCGCTTCGACCACCGGCCAGGCGCCGAGCGCCTCCAGCGCGGCCTTGCCGTACTTGCCCGCCGGCACCGCGCGGACGTCGCCCATGGCGATCCGCCCGGAGGGGCCGAGCAGGGCGGCCACGTCCGCGCCCTTGACGAGGTTGATCTCAGCCTTCGAATCCCTGGGTGCGATCAGCACGATGGCGTTGCCCAGCAGGTTGGCGCGCGTCTGCGGGCGCATCAGGTCGCGCTGCTGGACATAGTCCATCCAGTCGAGATCGGCCGAGATGAACATCGCCGCCGGCGCCCCCTGCTCGATCTGCCGGGCCAGGGCCGAGCTGGCGGCGTAGGAGATCTTCGTCGGGGCGCCGCCCGCGGCCTTCCACGCCGCCGCGGCATCGTCGAGCGCGTTCTTCATGCTCGCCGCCGCGAACACCACGATCTCGCCCTGGGCGGCAGCCGGCGGCGGTGCGGCCGCCGCGGCGACCGCCGTCAGCAGCCCTGCCAGGATCCAGCGTCGGTTCAGCATCCCTGCGACTCCCTCGAATGGATCGACGTATCTAATTGAATATATCGATTCACGACCTCCGTGAAGCCGGGAAGCCCTGCCGCGATTCCCGGTGCCGTTGCCTCCCGCGGCAGGGGCCTGACGCGCCCCGCCGGCGACGGTTGCGCGATGCGCCAACATGGTTACGATCGCGCGAACCGACGGGGAGACGGACCATGAAGCGCCTCATCGCCCTCGCATTCGCCGCGACCCTCGCGGCCGGCGCGGCGGCGGCCCAGACCACGCTGCGCATCGGCCTCGCCGAGGACCCGGACGTCATGGATCCGACGACGGCGCGCACCTTCGTCGGGCGCCTCGTCTTCGCGGCGATCTGCGACAAGCTGCTCGACACCGACAAGGACCTCAACCTCGTGCCGCAGCTGGCCACGGCATGGAAGTGGTCGGACGACCAGAAGCAGCTCACCCTGACGTTGCGGCCGAACGTGAAGTTCCACGACGGCGAGCCGATGGACGCGGCGGCGGTCAAGTACAGCCTGGAGCGCCACCTGACCTTCCCGGGCTCGCGCCGCAAGTCGGAGCTGAGCCAGGTCAAGACGGTCACCGTCGTCGATCCGCTGACCGTGCGCCTCGACCTCTCCGTGCCCTTCGCGCCGCTGATCGCCCAGCTGACCGACCGCGCCGGCATGATCGTGTCGCCGAAGGCGGCCCAGGCGATGGGCGACAAGTTCGGCTCCGCACCCGTCTGCGCCGGCCCCTACAAGTGGGTCGAGCGCGTCCAGCAGGACCGCATCGTCGTCGAGCGGTTCGCCGACTACTGGGACAAGGGCGCGGTCGCCTTCGACCGCATCCACTATCTGCCGGTCGTCGATGCGACGGTGCGCCTCGCCAACCTGCAGTCGGGCCAGCTCGACATCGTCGAGCGGGTGGCGGCTACCGACGTCGACACCGTCAAGAAGAACAGCCGCCTCAGGCTGGCTCAGGTGACCGAGCTCGGCTACCTCGGCATCAGCTTCAACATCGCCAACGGCGAAAAGGCTAACACGCCGCTCGGCAAGGATCCGCGCGTCCGCCAGGCGATCGAGGCGGCGATCGACCGCGAGGCGATCAACCAGGTCGTCTTCAACGGGCTGTTCACCCCCGGCAACCAATGGGTATCACCGCAGAGCCCGTGGTACGCCAAGAGCGTGCCGGCGCCCAAGCGCGACGTGGCGAAGGCCCGCCGGCTGCTGGCCGAGGCCGGTGTCTCCAATCTCTCGTTCACCGTCAACCTACCGTCCGGCAGCGAGAACGCGCAGGTGATGCAGGTCATCCAGGCGATGCTGTCGGAAGCCGGCATCGACATGAAGCTGCGCACGCTGGAGTTCGCGACCTCGCTCCAGATGGCCGCCAAGGGCGACTTCGAAGCCTATTTCATCGGCTGGTCCGGTCGCGTCGACCCCGACGGCAACATCTGGGCCTTCGCGTCCTGCGAGGCGGCGCAGAACGACAGCCGCTACTGCAACCCCGAGATGGACAAGTGGCTGAAGGAGGCCCGCTCGACCAGCGACCGCGAGCGGCGGATGGCGGCCTATGCCGAGGCGGCGAAGATCATGGCCCATGACCTGCCCGGCATCTATCTCTACCACCGCACATGGTTCTACGGCCTGTCCGGCCGCGTCCAGGGCTTCCGGCCGGTGCCCGACGGGCTCATCCGCGTCCAGGGCCTGAAATTCGGCTGAGCCGGCGGCGCGCCGGCCGCCGCCGGTGGGCAGCCTCCTCGCCTACATCGCGCGCCGGATCGCGGTCGCGGTGCCGACGCTGGTCGTCGTCTCCTTCGTCGTGTTCGGTCTCCAGCTCCTGCTGCCGGGCGACCCGGCGCTGGCGCTGGCCGGCGAGGACCGCGATCCTGAGGTCATCGCCTACATGCGCCGGCTCTACAATCTCGATGCGCCGATCTGGGTGCAGTACGGGGAATGGGTGCTGCGTGTCGTGCAGGGCGACCTCGGCGAATCGATCCGCCTGAAGGAGAGCGTCGGCAGCCTGGTCGGCGCCAAGTTCTGGGTGACGGTGCAGTTGGCCCTCCTCTCGATGGCCTGGGCGATCGCGATCGGCGTGCCGGCCGGGATCGTCGCCGCCGTCCGGCGCGACACGATCTGGGACTGGGCGGCGAGCGGCATCGGCCTGGCGGGCCTTTCGATCCCGAACTTCTGGCTCGGCATCATGCTGATCATGCTGTTCTCGGTGGAGCTCGGCTGGCTGCCGCCATCGGGCTATGTCAGCCCGTTCGAGGACCCGCTCGGCAACGTGGCGGCGCTCGCCATGCCGTCCTTCGTGCTGGGATCGGGAATCGCCGCCGTCCTCATGCGGCATACCCGCTCGGCGATGCTGACGGTGCTGAATGCCGACTACGTCCGCACCGCGCGCGCCAAGGGCCTGCGCGAGAAGCGGGTGGTGCGGCGGCACGCGCTGCGCAACGCGCTCGTGCCGGTGGTGACGCTGGGCGCCATCCAGCTCGGCGAGCTCCTGGGCGGCGCCGTCCTGACCGAGCAGGTGTTCTCGATCCCCGGCTTCGGCAAGCTCATCGTCGATGCCGTCTTCAACCGCGACTACGCCGTCGTCCAGGGGGTCGTGCTGACGACGGCGCTCCTCTTCATCCTGCTGAACCTCGCCGCCGACCTCGTCTATTTCCTCGTGAACCCCAGGATGCGGGGATGACGGCGGTCGCCGCCATCGGCATGCCGCCGCGCGACCGCTGGCGGGCGTGGCGGCGGCTGCGGCGGCGGCCGGCCGCGATGGTCGGCCTCGCCGTCGTCGTGGCGTTCATCGTGGTCGCGGCGGCCGCCCCCTGGATCGCCCCGTTCGATCCGCTCAAGACGAACTTCCTGCTCGTCCGCAAGCCGCCATCGGCGCTGAACTGGATGGGCACCGACGAGATCGGCCGCGACGTACTCTCGCGCATCGTCTGGGGGGCGCGCGCCTCGCTCGCCGCCGGCCTCGTCTCGGTCGCGATCGCGGTCGCGGTCGGCGTGCCGCTCGGGCTGCTGTCGGGCTACATGCGCGGCTGGGTCGACGGGCTCCTGATGCGGATCACCGACGGGCTGCTCGCCTGCCCGGCCCTCATCTTGGCGATCGCCATGGCGGCCTTCCTCGGCCCCAGCCTGACCAACGCCATGATCGCGATCGGCATCACCGCGACGCCGGTGTTCATCCGGCTGACCCGCGGCCAGGTGATGGCCGTTACGGTCGAGGACTACGTCGAGGCTGCCCGCGCGCTCGGCAACCCGCATCTGCGCATCGCCGTGAAGCACGTCCTGCCCAACGTGCTGCCGCCGATCCTGGTCCAGGCGACGCTCGCCATGGCGACCGCCATCATCGCCGAAGCGGCGCTGTCCTTCCTCGGCCTCGGCCAGCAGCCGCCCGCCCCCTCCTGGGGCAGCATGCTCAACGTCGCGCGCAACTTCATCGCCCAGGCGCCGTGGATGTCCTGGTGGCCGGGGCTGGCCATCGTCACCCTCGTGCTGGCGCTCAACCTGCTGGGCGACGGTCTGCGCGACGCCTTCGACCCCAAGGACAACTGAGGCGGCGCGGGCCATGTGGTGCTCGCTCGTCATCGCCACGAGGAACCGCGCGGCGCAGCTCGCCCGGTCCCTGGCCGCCCTGCCGATGGCCGAGATCGCGCAGGAGCGGGTGCAGGTCATCGTCGTCGACAATGCATCCACGGACCGCACGGCCGCGGTGATCGATGCCTTCGCCGACCGGTCCTCCGGCATCCTGCGCCGGGTCGACGCGCCCGACCCGGGGCTATCGCGGGCGCGCAACGCCGGCATCGCAGCCGCTTCGGGCGAGATCATCGTCTTCACCGACGACGACTGCCGCATCCGGGCGGGCTATTTCCCCGCGCTCCGCAAGCGGCTGCACGGCACGGCGATCCACTACGGCTCGGGCCAGATCCTGCCCCATTCGCCCGACGACGACCCGCGCGTCGCGACGCGCCGCCTCGGACGCTTCCGGACGATCCCGCCGCGCACCGCGGTGCCGCCCGGCTGGGTCCAGGGGGCGAACATGTTCTTCTCCGCCGCCGTCTTCCGCCGAGCGGGGACCTTCGACGTCGACCTCGGCGCCGGCACACCCTTCCCCTGCGAGGACATCGAGATGGCGACCCGCGCCTCGTTCGCCGGCTTCCTCGGCGCCCTCCTGCCCGAGCTGGAGGTGGTCCATGCCCATGGCCGTCGGCGCGGCAGCGCCGCGGCGCAGGCGACCGCAGAAGCCTACGACCGGGGCCGCGGCGCCTATATCGCCAAGCTGCTCGCCGAGGACATCGAGGAGGCCTGGGCCCTCTGGCGCCGCGGCTTCCCGCGCCGGTCCGCGGACCCGGCCGGCGAGCTTGCGCGCTTCGGCCGGGAGCTGAGTGGCGCGCTCGCCTACGTCGAGCGCCGGCTCGCCGGAGGAACGCGCGCGGACCGGACGGGAGGGACCGGCCGGTGACCGGCGCCACGCTCTACGACCGGGCATTCCACGACGAGATCGGCATCGACGCCGCCTCGTCGGCCAAGGTCGTCGTGCCCCTCGTGCTCGACCTGCTCGGCCCCGTCTCGGCGGTGATCGACGTCGGCTGCAGCCGGGGCGTCTGGCTGGCGGAGTATCGCGCAGCCGGTGTCGGTCGCTGCATCGGCCTCGACGGCGACTATGTCGCGCGCGACCAGCTGCTGATCCCGCCGCACGATTTCCTGGCCGCCGATCTCGGCCAGCGCTTCGTCGTGAAGGCGCCCTTCGACCTCGCGATGTCGCTCGAGGTGGCCGAGCACCTGCCGAAGGAGCGGGCGATGAGCTTCGTCGGCGACCTGGTGGCGCTGGCGCCGATCGTGCTGTTCTCGGCCGCCGTCCCGGGCCAGCTCGGCGCCGGCCATGTCAACGAGACGTGGCCCGACACCTGGGTCGCGCGCTTCCGCGCCCATGGCTACGAGGTGATCGACGCGTTGCGCTCGACGATCTGGACCGATCGCCGCGTCGCCTGGTGGTACCGTCAGAACCTGCTGCTCTTCGCCACCGCCGACGCGATCGCCGCCCGCCCCGCGCTGGCCGAAGCGGCCGCGCGCACCGACCGCAACCGCTTGTCGGTGGTCCATCCGGAGCTGTTCACCAGCCGCATGAACTCGCTTCTGAACGCGATGCACCGCATGGCCGGCGCCGAGAAGGAGCTGGCCGAGCTGAAGGCGGCCGCGGGCAGCGCGTCCGGGAGCTGACCCGGGAGGTGGGTCAGACCACGTTCAGCTCGATCACCGGGCGCCCCTCGGCGAAGCGGGTATAGGCGAAGCGCGAAAGGTCGAGCGTGACGAAGCGGCCGTGCAGGATCAGCTCGGACACCGCGCGGCCGGTCGCCGGCGCCTGCTGCAGCCCGTGGCCGGAGAAGCCGTTGGCGTAGACGAGGTTCGCGACCTCCGGGTGGCGCCCGATGATGCCGTTGTGGTCGACCGTGTTGAAGTCGTAGTGGCCGGCCCAGGCGCCGGTCAGCTTGATCGCCTCGAAGGCGGGGATGCGCTCGGCGATGGTCGGCCAGACGACGTCCTCGTAGATCGCATAGTCGAGATCGAGATCGTCGCAGTCCGGATCGGCGTCCTCGGGCGGGGACGTGCCGCAGACGTAGCCCGCTCCCTCCGGCCGCACCCACACGCCGTTTGGGCAGATGACGAGCGGCATGGTCGGGAAGTGCTCGCGGCAGTCGAAGACGTAGACAAAGCGCTTGCGGTGGGCGACCGGCAGGTCGGTGCCGGCCATCGCCGCGACGCGCCCCGCGTTCGGGCCGGCCGCGCAGACCATGGTGCCGCAGGCGATGGTGCCGCCGGACGCCAGCCGCACGGCGGTGACGCGCGGACCGTCGCGATCGACCGCCGTCACCTCGTCCTGGACGTAGATGGCGCCCTGGGCGCGCGCCTTGCGGCGGAATGCCATCAGCAGGGTATGCGGGTCGAACCAGCCCTCGTTGGCGGTGCCGAACGACCCCGCCGCCAGCCCCTCCGTCGAGAGCCAGGGGAAGCGGGCGGCGAGTGCCGCCGGGTCGAGCAGCGCCACCGCCGCGTCACAGGCGCGCTGTGTCGCGTGGTTGGCCTCCAGCACCGGCCGCCCCGCCTCGGTCGCCAGGAAGAGATAGCCGTTCTCGCGGAAGCCCACGTCGATGCGTTCGCCGTCGACTCCCAGGTTGCGGTCGATGTCGCGCAGGAACGCCATGCCGAACTGCGACATGCGGATGTTCTCTTCCGTCGAGAACTGCTGCCGGATCGAGCCGGCCGAGCGCACGGTCGAAGCCCTCTCATAGGTCGGGTCGCGCTCGACCACGACGACGCGGCCGGTGAAGGCCGGGTCGGCCGTCAGGAAATAGGCGGTGGACGAGCCGACGATGCCGCCGCCGACGATCACGACGTCGGCGGAGGACGGGACGGACGGGGGGAGGGTCATGGCGGCCGCCTCTCTAGCAGATGCGGCCGCTTCCGTCGCCCGGCCGATGGCGGCGGGCGCCGGCCGGGTCTACCCTGCAGACCATGCCCCGCCCCTTCCCCGTCGACGTCTTCTCGTGCCGCGGCACCTCCTACGCAGTCGGGCATGCGCTGGCCGGCCACTACCGTCGCACCCGCGGAAAGCGCGCCGAGCGGCCGCAGGGCAGCGCCCGCATCGCGCGCCTCGACATCGCGGACGCGCGGGCCGCCCTCCTGGCCTTCGCGCCCAATGTCTGGGAGGAGTTGCACGGCATCGCCGACGGGCTCGGCATGCCCTTCGACCGGGCGGTTGCCGCCTTCTCGAACGGCCGGCTCGAGTATCCCGTCCGCGGCTGCTCGTCGGTGCTGGCGGGGGGCCTCTTCGGCCGCAACTACGACTTCGCACCCAAGCGCTACGACCGGGCGCTGGTCGCGATCGATGCCGCCGGGACCCATGCCAGCGTCGGCTTCGCCGACCGCTACACCGGCCGCCTCGACGGCATGAATCGGCACGGCCTCTGCGTCGCCCTGCACCATGTCGACGAGACGCGGGCCGAGCCCGGCCTCGTCTGCATTCTCGTCGTGCGCATCCTTCTCGACCGCTGCGCCACCACGGCGGAGGCCGTCGCCCTCTGCCGCACGCTGCCGCACGGCCTCGCCTTCAACTATTCCGTCATGGACGCCTCGGGCGACGCGGCCGTGATCGAGGCGGCACCCGGTAGGGTGGCCGTGCGGCGTGGCGAATGGCTCGTCTGCACGAACCACTTCCAGGCACCGGAGATGGCGCCGGCCGATCGCCGCAACACGTTCCACTCGCGGCGCCGAGTGCCGCCGCTCGAAGGCATGGCGGCGGCCGGCCTCGATGCGGACGGCCTCTTCCGTGCCCTCAACGACGCCCGCTCGCCGGCCTTCCACCATGCCTATGCCGCCGGCTGGGGTACCCTGCATACGATCGTGGGCGAGCCGGCCGCGCGGCGGCTACTCGTTGGCATCGGGTGCGATGCGGCGCCCGCGACCCTCGATATTGGCGCCTGGGCCGCGGGCGCCGCGCTGGAGCCCGAGCGCCTGACGGGCCGCCTCGGCGTGACGAGCGATCGCCTGTTCTACAGTCGCGATATGGCGGGTGCGGAATTCCGCGACGTCTCGCTCGCCCGCGCCCGCTTCGACGATATCGACTTTTCCGGAGCGGAGATCACCTCCAACTGCAACTTCCGCGGAATGACGATCGCCGGCGTCGCCTTGGTGGACCTGCTCGATGCATGGGAAGCGAGCCGGCCGGAGAAGATACGGGCCGGTTGACCGCCCGGTGCCGCGTGGCATCATCCGGCATCGTCGTCGCCCCGGAGGCCTCCACATGCGGATCGTGATGCTCGTGCTGGCCGTGGCACTCGCCACCGCAGGGGCCCGCGCGGACGAGCTCCGGTTCGAGATCAAGAACTGTTACCGGAACCCCATCGACGTCTCGGTCTACAACGGGGACGATATCGCCCGGTGGTTCACCAGCTCGGGATGGCAGGGCATGAAGACCGGTGAGACGATCGGCTTCGTGTGCGACGAGGGCGGCAGAGGCGAGTGCCAGGTCAGCATCAATATCCAGAATGAACAGGACTCGCGGGGGGACCCGTACCTGGTGGACGTGCGGACCACGCTCTGCTTCGGCGGTCACGAGCGGACCCGCTTCCTCTACAGCCGCTGCGATCCCTGTCCGCAGTGAGGTCGCGGGTCCGCACTCACCCCGCGGCGAGGCGCCGGGTCGCCTCCTGTCGCAGCCTGGCGCGCTGGATCTTAATGCCGTTGGCGCTCTCGGTCGTCGGGAACGCGTCGACCGGGATGATCAGCGCCGGCACCTTGTAGCGGGCGAGCGCGGCGCGGGCGCGCGCCGTCAGCGTGGCCGTATCCAGCTCCGCCCCCGGCTTCAGCGTGACGAAGCCAACCGCCCGCGGCCCGTCCGGCCCGTCGCCGGCCACCACCTGGGCACGTTCGACCGCGGGATCGTCCTCCAGGAACGCCTCGATCTCGCGCGGGCTCACCAGGAAGCCCGACAGGCGCAGCACGTCGCCCGCGCGCGTCAGGTAGACGAGGCTGCCGTCCGGCTCGCGCCGGCCGATGTCGCCGGTGCGAAGGTAGCCGTCCGGCGTCAGAGCGGCGGAAGTCGCGCGCGGGTCGTCGAGGTATTCGGCCATCAGGCTGGGGCCGGCGGCCTCGATCAGCCCGGCCTCGCCGTCCGGCAGGAGCGCATCGCCCTCGGCGGCACGGATACGCACATGGGCGCGGGCCGACACCAGCCGGCCGCCGCCCATGACCCGCCGCTCCGCCGGCGCATCGGACGGCTGCACGGCATAGAGCGCCTGCACCTCGCTCATGCCGAAGAGGCCGACGAGGCGCGTGCCGAAGCGGTCGTAGGCGCGGACGAGATCGCCGCGGTCGGCCGCCTTGAATGCCGCGAAGCCGCAGCGGCGCAGGCTGGCGAGGCGGTCGCAGGCCGGATCGGCGGCGAGCATCCGTTCCAGCATGTCGTCGGTGGCGTTGCTCGCCGTCAGGCCGTGGCGGGCGACGGCCGCCACCGCCTCGGCCTCGTCGAAGGCCGGCAGGATCGCCATGGGTGCGCCGGCGGCGAGGCTCGCCATCGCCTGGGCGAAGCCGAAGATGCCGCAGAAGGGCAGCGCCTGCAGCGTCGCCGCACCGGCCTCGTCGAAACCCAGCGCCCGGCCGGAATCCGGCGCGTGCGCCACCAGCGAGCGGTGGTGATGGAGCACGAACTTGGGCGCGCTGGTGGTGCCCGACGTGGTGAAGGTCGCAGCGCCGGTACCGGCGTCGGCCGCGATCGTCCGCTCCTCGGGCTGGCCCGACAGGTCCGCCCAGCGGACGGTCCGGGCATGAGCCAGTGATGCCGGCAGGGCCGACGCCGCCTCGCCCTCGTCGTAGAGGATGACCGTATCGACCCCCGCGAGGACGGCCGGGTCGCACGCGGCGAGGATGTCGAGGAAGCCGAGCCCCCGGAAGCCCGGCCAGAGCGCCAGCGCGCGCACCCGGCCGCGCCCGAGGATGTCGGCCATCTCGCGATGGCGGAAGCGGGTGTTGACCGCGAATGCGGTCGCTCCGCGCCGGCCGAGCGCGAAGAGCAGTGCCAGCCAGGCGGGTCCGTTAGGCAGCCAGATCGCCACCCGGTCCCCCGGCCCGATGCCGAGCCGCGCCAGCCCGCCCGCCACCCGCCGACTCTGCTCCGCCAGTTCGGCGAAGCTCATGGACATGTCGCCGTACCACAGTGCCGTGCGCGCGCCATGGCGGCGGGCGAGGTCGTCGAGCAGCGCCGGCAGGGTCTCGGCCATCGTCTTCGCGTCTACGCGAGGCCGGGGCGCGGGACAAGGCGGTCCATTGCGCCGGAGGCGGCCCGCCGACACGATCGGCCATGGACTCGAACCCGCCGCTCGACGACGACGCGTTCCGGTCGGCCCTGGCGGCCGGCCGCCCGATCGTCGGCGCCGACCTCTCGGCCGTCGACTGGGACGAGGTCGCAGCCGAGGACGCGCAATTCGACGGCTGTCTCCTGGAGGGTACGATCCTGCGCGCGCCCCGCCTGTCGGCTGCGGCCTTCGTGCGCTGCCGCTTCCGACGTTGCCGCTTCAGCCGCGCGTCCCTCGATGACGCCCGCTTCGAAGACTGCAGCTTCGCCGGTCCAGGTGCGGAGGGCTGCCACTTCGCGTTCGGCGAGCTGCGCGGCGCCCGCTTCGCCGGCTGCGATCTCTCTTTCTGTGTCTTCGAGCGATCGGGCCTGCACGCGATCGAGATGGATCGCTGCAACCTGCGCGGTGCCCGCTTCGACCGCAGCGATTTCGCACGCGCCCTCGGGCGCAAGCTGGTCGTCGTGCGCGGCAGCTTCCGCGACTGCAACCTCGAGCTGGCGGACCTTTCCGGCGTCGTGCTGACCGGCGGCACGCTCGCGCGCTGCCGGCTGCGCGAGGCGGACCTGTCGGGTGCCGATCTGGCCGAAGTCGACCTGACCGGCAGCGACCTGTTCCAGGCCAACCTCGACGGCGCCGCGATCGCCGGCGCCGACCTGCGCGGCGCGGCGATCGATGGGCTGGACCTGACCCGCCTCGCCCGCTTCGCCGGGCTGAAGATCGACGCGGGCCAGCAACACCCGTTGCTGGCCGCGATGGGCGTCGAGGTCCATCAGGAGGAATCTCGGCTATAGTCGGCCGACAGGATCGGTCGGAGGCCCGGGCCATGCGCCACGCGATCGCGTTCCTCCTGACGCTGCTTCTCGTCCATGCGGCGTCGGCGCAGCAGCCGGCCGCGGTCGACGGGCGCGTCATCGGCACCTGGACACTGCAGACGATCACGCCCCAGGGCGCCCCGCTCGTCTACCGTTGGGAAATCCGCCCGGACGGCCTCTACACCTTCCGCGCCGAGGGTGCGGGTGCGCCGCCCGCCCATTCCGGGCGCGCCGCTTTCGTCGACGGCAAGTGGTCGCTGCAGGCGGCGACCGGGCAGGCGGGCTGGACCGATTCCGGCATCTACCAGGTGCTGAGCCCCGACATGGTCTTCTTCGCCGGGCGGCTCGGCCCCGGGACCTGGCAGCGTGCCGGAGGCGCGCCCGCCGCCGCCGCGCCCGCGGCCTGGCCGCGCACGCTGGCCGAGATCGCGCGCCGGGCGTCCGCCCTCGCCCGCACCCACCGCGCCGACGCGTTCCTCTACGAGCTGAACGCGACGCTGGCGGCACCGACGCTGGCGCCCCGGCCGGCTGGGACCGAGCACGAGCTCGATCTGCGGTTCTATTCGCCCTCCGAGCAGTTCGTCCTGTCGGTCACCCCCGGCAATGCCGCGGGCGAAGTCTGGCCGGGTGGGCGCTACGACCTCACCGGCCGCAGGCCGCTTCCGGACCGCTTCCTCGACCTGTCGGAGGCGGAGCGGCGGGCCGGGCTGCTCGGCATGCGCGGCCGTTCCGAGAAGGCCTCGCTCACCTGGGACGGGACCTGGCCCTGGCCCCACTGGAAGCTGTGGCCCGTCTCGGCGAGCCAAACCTGGGACATCAATGCCTCGGCCGGCGGGATGCCGGCGCCGCGCATGACACCCGACCAGCTCGGAGAGCTCGTGCGCGACGCCGCCGCCCACCTGCCGCGCCTCGTCGCCGGGCTGGGTCGGCCGGGGCGAATGACCACGACGCCCGACGCCGCGACCGCCCGGCGCGAGGGGCTCGTCGAGCAGCTCATCCTGCGCGTCGACGGCATCGGCAAGGGCGGCGTTATCGCGGTCGCCGTGCATCGCGACCGGGCGGCGGGCGAACGCAGCATCGCCGACCTGACCACCCATGGCGGTCAATATGCGCAGCGCGGGGTCCGGCGCTGGGACGACGCCGGCGTCGGAGCGCTGGAGCTGCCCTGCCTCGTCGCCTTCACGCCGGGCCGCCATCTTGCCGCGCGTTGCGCCTGGATGCACCCGACGCTGCCGCTGGTCGTCAGCGGCGAGGTCGCGCTCGACCCGCCGGCCACGCTCGACCAGCCGCACATGGATGCGATGGTCGACCAGGGCGCGTTTCCGCTGGCGATGGCGGCGGTGTTCTTCGCGGCCGACCTGCTGCCGCGCTGAGCTACTCCGCGCCGTCGCGCTCCTCGTTGTAGCGGCGCA
>JBFWXJ010000084.1:0-16896 GCA_050187535.1 Alphaproteobacteria bacterium
GTCAGGCAGCGCCGTGCTCTCCGAAAGCGGCCGCCGCCGCGGCTGCTCCCGCGGTGTCGCCGGCGCGCAGCGCGTCGAGCGGCCGCCGCCCGCCGAGCCGCCGGTCGCCGGTCAGCATGAACTGGATCCGCATCCAGGGATCGGCCTCGACGAAGGCGTCCAGCACCGCGCGGATGCCGGGCAGCAATCCGGCCCCGTCCACCTGGAAGGCCGGATAGACGTAACCTTCGCCCATCGGCAGCCAGAACACCTGCCCGCGGTCACGCTTCTTGCCGAGCCCCTGGGTGGTGATGCCGAGATGCCGGGCGAGCTCGGCGGCGGAGAGCACCCCGCCCTCTGCCTGCAGCAGCGCGCGCTTGCGTTCGGCGCCTCGCAGCAGGGCCGCGGTCAGCGGGTCGCGCGCGGGGGCGGCCTCGGCGGAGGCCTGCAGCGATCCCATCAGCAGATCGGTGTCGGTCGGCGCGGCGAGGACCGCGATCAGCCGCTCCCGCGGCATGGTCCGGGCGATGTCGGTGAGCGCACGCGCGCCGCGGGCGACGAAAGCCTGTACCAGCCCGTCATCCGCGCCGGTGGTTCGCGGCGGCGCCAACGGTGCGGTCGGCGCCTCGGACAGGCCCCGGCCTCGATTGCCGCGCGCAGCGGGATGGCTTTCGGAGCGGGGTGTCATGGCGGCGAGTTTCATTTGTCCGTTCCTTATACATCGGAGAATATAGGAACGTCCATGCCGTCACGCAAGTTGCTTCGCCGCCAGCAGCGAATCCGCGAAGAGAGCCAGCCACACCGTCGGCCGATCCGGATCGGTCCAGGCGACGCGGTGGCGGCAATGGGCCGGCAGCAGCACGGCGTCGCCGGGTCCGAGCACGCGGTCGGCCGCTTCGCCTGCGATCGTCAGGCGCGCTGCACCCGACAGCACCATCACCCACTCGTCCTCGTCCTGGTCGTACCAGAAGCCCTCGGGCGAGGCCTGACCGTGCGAGACGATGCGCTCCAGTCGGATGCCGGGGCCGTGCAGCAGGGCATCCACATGCTCGCCGGCTGCAGCCGGCGGCAAGGGGGAGAGGAGGTTGCGGGTCGGCGGCGCCATGGGGGTCTCCTGTCGCATCGGGTTTGCCTGTAGGTTCGCCGGTCCCCGCAGCGACCGACGGAAGCATCGCCATGACGCCTCTCGACGCCCTCATCGACGCTCTGGCGCGCCGCGGCGTACGGCGCATCTTCGGCGTGCCCGGCGGCGAGACCAGCCTCGACGTCATCGCCACGGCCGCGGCGCGCGGCATCGCCTTCGTGCTCGCGCGCCAGGAGACGGCAGCGGCCATCATGGCCGCGGCGGAGGCGGAGGTCACGGGGACGCCGGGCGTGCTGCTGACGACGCGCGGGCCGGGGCTGGCGAACGCGGTCAACGGCATCGCCTGCGCGGCGCTGGAACGGGCACCGCTCTGCGTCGTCTCCGACGGCTTCTCGGCGGCCCATCGCGGCTATGTCACCCATCAGTTCTACGACCATGCGGCGCTGACCGCGCCGCTCGCCAAGGGCTACAGCCGCCTCGACGGCGGCGATGCGGCGGCGACGGTCGAGGCGCTGCTCGACCGCGCGGCGTCGGCACCGGCCGGCGTGGTCCATCTCGACCTGACCGCCGACGCGACGCGCGGCGATGCGGGCGCCCGCTCGCCCGGCGAACCGCCGGCGGCCGTCGCAGCCTCCGTCCCGGGCGAAGTCCGCGCCCTGCTGGCGGCGGCGCGTCGGCCGATCGTGCTCTGCGGCCTGGAGGCTGCGGCCGATCCGGGCGCAGTGGCGGCGATCCGCCGGCTGGTGGCACGGCTCGCGTGCCCGGCGCTCGTCACCTACAAGGCGAAGGGCATCGTCGCCGACGACGACCCGGCCTATGTCGGGCTGTTCACGGGCGGATCGCTGGAGGCCGGCTGCGTCGGCGAGGCCGACCTGATCGTGCTGGCCGGCCTCGACCCGGTCGAGCTCATCCCGCAGCCGTGGCGCTACGCAGCTCCCGTCGTCGACATCGCCGCGGCGGCGCGCGAGCTGCACTACGTCCGGGCTGCCGCGACCCTGACCGGCCCGGTCGGCGCCGGCGTGGCGGCGCTCGCCGATGCCGCCGTACCTTCCGCCTGGGACCCGGGTGCGATCGCCGCCCATCGCGCCCGCATGGCCGGCCGGCTCGCCTGGAGTGGCAGCGGCGCGCTCTCGCCGCTCGACATCGTCACGGCGGCGCAGGAGGCGGCCGGCGAACGGGCGCGTTGCACGGTGGACGCGGGCGCACACATGTTCGCGGCGACGGCGCTGTGGCGCTGCCGGAATCCCCGCGACCTCCTCATCTCGAACTGCCTCTCCACGATGGGCTTCGCGCTGCCGGCCGCCATCGCCGGCGCCCTGGCCGAGCCGGAGCGGGCCGTCGTCGCCTTCACCGGCGACGGCGGGCTCGCCATGTGCCTGGGCGAGCTCGCGACGGCGGCGCAGACGGGTGCGCGCGTCGTCGTCGTCGTGCTGAACGACGCGGCCCTCTCCCTGATCGACATCAAGCAGCAGCAGCGGCAGATGGCGCGCGACGGCGTGGCTCTGGGCCGCGCGGACTTCGCCGCCGTCGCCGAGGGCTTGGGGGTGCGCGGCTACCGTGCCCACGACCTCCCGGGATACCGCGCCGCGCTGGCGGCCGCGTTCGCGGGCGAGGGGCCGGCGCTGATCGACGCCCTGGTGGTCCCGGACGGCTATCTCGCGCAGATGACGGCGCTGCGCGGCTGACCCGCTACCAGCGGCCCATCTGGTCGATGACCGCGACCTCGCGCATCACGGCCTCGGGCGAATGGTGGCGCGCCGCCTCGGCACGCTCCTCGTCCGAGAGGAGCTGTGCCTGCAGGTAGGCGCCGAGATGGCGGGCACGGCGGATCACCTTCTCGCCGTAGGGCCGTCGCGCGGCGTCGTAGGCTGCCAGCGCGGCCGGCAGGTCCGGTGCATCGGCCACCGCCCGGGCCAGGGCCACCGCGTCGCCCGCGGCCTTGGTGACGCCCATGCCGACATGCGGCCGCGCGACGAAGGCGGCGTCGCCGACGAAGACCGTCCGCCCGACCGCCATGCGCGGGACCTCGAGGTCGAAGATCGCCTGCAGGAACGGTCGCGGCGTGCGGCGGACGACCTCCGCGAAGGGCGGCGCCAGCAGCCGCTCGGCATCGGCACGCATCGCGGCGACCACCTCGGCGCGGATCAGGTGCGGGGCGATGGCCGTGCCGTGGTCGCGTCCGTCGGCGTCGGTGAACAGCTGCCGGCGCTGCTCGACCGGGTCGACGGGCCGGTACCAGACGAAGTTGTAGCGGCGGCGGCCCGGCGTCAGCTCCTCGTCGGCGCCGGCGACGGGGTAGCCCAGCATCTGCTCGCCCGGCGGCAGGCAGAAGACGACGTCGCCGAACAGGCGGCCATGGCTCGCGGGCGACAGCGCGCTCTCGCGCACCAGCCCGCGCCAGGCGCAGTACCCGGCATAGCGCGGCTGCGCCTCGGGCAGCAGCTGGCGCCGGGCGGTCGACTGGATGCCGTCGGCGGCGACCAGCAGGTCCGCCGTCTCGACGCTGCCGTCGGCGAAGTGGGCGACGACGGCGTCGGCCCGCTCGTCGATCCGCTCCAGCGCCTTGCCGTGGCGGTAGACCCCATCGGGACAGGCGGCGCGCAGGAAGCGCCATGCCCGCCCCCACGAGGTCATCACCTGCGGCAGCGCCATGGCGCAGAGGACGCCGCCCGCCGGGTCGAGCACGGCGCGGCCGGCGAGCGCGATGCCGAGCCCGTCCGTGAGATCGGCGCCGGCGGCGGTCATGGCCGCGTCCAGCTCGGGGTGGGTGACGATGCCGGCGCCGCGCGAGGCCAGCGCCTCGCCCGCCCGCTCGCAGATGACCACGTCCCAGCCGGCGCGATGGAGCAGCAGCCCGGCCAGCAGCCCGCCGATCGACCCGCCGACGACGATCGCGCGGCCCATCGTCACCGCGTGCCCCGATCGCCGGCCTCGACGCGTCGGCGGACGTCCTCGCGCAAGGCGCGCTTCACGACCTTGCCCATCGGATTGCGCGGCAGCGTCTCGATCCGGTAGATCGCGAGCGGGACCTTGTGCGGCTCGAGGTGCCGGGCGCAATGCGCGCGCAAGGCCTCGGCGTCGATCGGTGCCTGCGCGGTGAAGAAGGCGACGGGGGCCTCGCCGCCGAAATGGGCGGGGGCCGCGACGACGGCAGCTTCGGCCACGGCCGGATGGGCCTGCAGCACCGCCTCGATCTCGCCCGGATGGACCTTGAGACCGCCGACATTGATCTGATCGTCGACCCGGCCATGCAGAAGCACGTAGCCATCGGGCGTGATCACCGCGACGTCACCGGTGTGCAGCCAGCCGTTGCGGAACGCGCCCGCGCCCACCGCCGACGTCTCGCCGGGCAGATAGCCTCTGGGTGCGTGCGGGCGCCGCACCCGGAGCTCGCCCTCGAATCCGGGCGGCAGCGGGTTCCCTTCGCCGTCGATCACCTCCCCCCGGACGCCGGCGAGGAGACGCCCGACGTTTCCGGGCAGGGTGCGGTCGTCGTCCGGCACCAGGACTGTGATCAGGCCGGTCTCGTTCGTGCCGTAGCCGATGATGACGTTGGGTGCGATGCGGGCGCGCGCGGCGTCGACCTCCCGCGGGTGCAGCGGCCCGGTGGTGACGTGCAGCGGGTCGAGCCCCGGCATGTGCGGCCCGCCTTCCGCCGGCAGCTCCGCGAGCAAGTGCCGGACATGGGAGGGTGTCATGACGGTGGCGACCGGAGCCAGCCCGGCGACCAGTGCGGCGAGCTGTGCCGACGAGCGCAGCGGCGGCGGCAGGGCCAGCGTGCCGCCTGCGTCCAACACGCGCAGCGCCCACCGCCGGCCGACGGAGAAGTGCGGTGCGATGACGGCGAGATAGCGGGTTGCCGCGGTCGGCCGTATCGGGCCATCCGCCGCGTCGAACTGTGCCCGCATCTGCCGGTGCGTCCAGGCGATCAGCTTGGGCGCACCGGTCGTGCCCGATGAGGTCGCGAAGGTGAGCAGCTGGCCGGGCGGCGGCGGCGGGGTCACGACCTCGGGCGCCGCCTCCGCGCGCCGCCACCATGCCGCATCCGCCGTCACGAGGCCGAGGCCCGGCAGCGCGTCGGACGCATCGTCGGTGACGATGGTCGTGGCACCGATGACGCCGGCCTGCCGCCGCCGCTCCGCGCCGGGCTGGCCGGTATCGATGCCGATGAACGGCACGCCGAGCCGGACGAGGGCGAGCTGCACCACGATGTGCGGGACGTCGTTCGGCAGCCGCACCATCGCGATGGTGCCCGGGCCGACGCCGCTGGCCGCCAACCCGGCCATCGCGACGCGGCAGCGCCGATCCAGCGTCGCCCAGGTCAGCCTCTCGCCCGGCGCAATGATGGCGACGGCGTCCGGCCTGGCCGCCGCGTGACGCGCTACCGCGCCCGCGATGTCGCGGACCGCCACCGATCTACCGTGCCGGCGGCAGTGGGAACTCCGTGAGGTATTCCTGGTAGCTGTCCTCCACGTCGATCTGCAGCGTCGCCAGCAGGCGGACGACGCCGTTGTAGAAGGCGATCGTCATGACGAGGTCGGTCATCAGCTCGTGCGACAGCTCGGCCGCGAGCGCCGCGTAGGTCTCGTCCGACATGGCGAGACCGTCGGTCATCTCGCGGGCGCCCCGCAGGACCAGCTTCGCCAGCGGCTCCAACCCGCTCGGCCGGCCCTCGGTCTCGTCGATCATGGCGCGGACGTCCTCGTCGCGGACGCCGAAGTCGCGGCCGATCTTGATGTGGTGGGAGTACTCGTACTCCGACCGTGCGAGGTAGCCGACCTGCAGGATCGCCAGCTCGCGCAGGCGCGGGTCGAGCCGGCTCTCGAAGCGGATGAAGCGGCCGAGGGCGCTGAACCGGCGCAGCGCGTTGGGGCTGTTGGCGAGACCGCGGTAGAGGTTGATGTTGCGCGCCAACAGGTCCTGGTTCTCCGGCGCCAGGTCCTCGCGGTCGAGATAGGGAACGCGTGCCATCGGTCGTCTACTCCCTCTCCAGTGCCTCGCGCGCACGGGCGAAGGCGCGGCGCGTCTCGGGGTCGATCGTCGGGTAGTGCAGATCGAGGCTTTCCAGCGCCTCGACCACGGCCGCCATGACGACGAGCCGGGTGAACCACTTCTCGTCGGCCGGCACGACCAGCCATGGCGCGTGCGGCGCCGCTGTCGCACGGATCGCGTCCTCGTAGGCCTCCCGGTAGGCGTCCCAGTGGCCGCGCTCCTCGATGTCGCCGGCGGCGAACTTCCAGTGTTTCTCCGGCTCGATCAGGCGCTCGAGGAAGCGCCGGCGCTGCTCTTCCTTGGAGACGTTGAGGAAGAACTTGCGCACGACGTAGCCGTTGCGCGCGAGATGCTCCTCATGGGCACGGATCGAGGCATAGCGTTCCTTCCATATCCGCTTGCCCACGAGGCCCGGCGGCAGCTTCTGGCGCTGGAGAAGCTCCGGATGGACCCGGACCACCAGCACCTCCTCGTAGTAGGAGCGGTTGAAGATGCCGATGCGCCCGCGTTCCGGCAGGGCGCGGGTGGTCCGCCACAGGAAGTCGTGGTCGAGCTCCTCCGGGGAGGGTGCCTTGAAGGCGTGGACCTGGCAGCCCTGCGGGTTGACGCCGGACATGACGTGCTTGATCGCGCCGTCCTTTCCGGCCGCGTCCATCGCCTGGAAGATCAGCAGCAGCGACCAGCGGTCCTGGGCGTAGAGCATGGTCTGCATGGCGTCGAGCTGGGCCACGCCCTCGCGCAGCATGTCGCGCGCCTCGCTCTTGTCGATCGACAGGCCGGCGGTGTCGGCCGGGTCGCAATGCTTGAGGCGGAAGCGCGTGCCATCCGTCACGCGGTAGCGGTCGAGGATCTTGCGCAGGGCCGTCGCCATGGGTCGCACTCCCCCTTCAGGCGCGGAACGACGCGCGAGTATGGCGCCCGTCGCCTCCGCTTCAAGCGTTCGTATCGCCGGACCGGCAGGCTTTCTCGGCTGGCGGCCGGCCGGGGACGCCGCCATATGGGTGGGGTGCTCCTTCGACGGAGGCAGGTTCCCGTGACCCATCAGACGATCCTCGAGCGCGTGGTCGGCGTGACCGCGCCGGTGAACTACGTGGCAGCCGATTCGCCGCGTCCCGTGCGCTACAACTATCCGCCGCCGCCCGGCGTGCCGGTGCAGTCCGGGCGGTTCGTCGCCGAGCCGGTAGAGATCGCCGACGCGCGACCCATCGCCGACCGCTTCTCGCTCGACCGACAGGGCTTCGCGCTGGTCGGTCATCGCAGCGCCTTCGCCGATTTCCGCGATGCGGCCGCGGTGCGTGCCCGCTACCTGCCGGAGAGCGAGGCGGTGGTGCGCGCCGCGACCGGGGCCGAGCGGGTCGTCGCCTTCGACTTCAACGTGCGGTCCGCGGCCGAGGCGGCCGCCCCGGGCGCCGTCGTCAAGGAGCCGGTGCGCCGCGTCCACAACGACTTCACCGACGCCTCGGGGCCGCGGCGGGCGGCCGCCGAGCTCGAGGCCGCCGGGCTCGATCCGGCGCTGATCGCGGGACGCCGCTTCGCGCTCGTCAACCTCTGGCGCCCGATCCGCGGCCCCGTGCAGGATTCCCCGCTGGCGCTCTGCGACGCGCGGACGATCGCCGACGCCGACTTCGTGATCGCCGACCTGCTCTATCCGGACCGTGTCGGCGAGATCCAGCAGTTTCGCTTCAACCCCGCGCATCGCTGGTACTACTTCTCGGCCATGCGCACCGACGAGGCCCTGCTGATCAAGTGCTATGACTCGGCCCGCGACGGTGCCGCGCGCTTCACCGCGCATACCGCCTTCGACGACCCGACCACGCCCGCCGGTGCCCCGCCGCGCGAGAGCATCGAGGTGCGCACGGTGGTGATCTACGGTCCGTAGGCCGCCAGCCGCGCCACCGCGGCTGCGTCCGGGGCATCCTCGATCGACCACAGGGCTGCGATCAGCGGCGCGGGGTCGAAGCCGGGGCAGCCATGGGCGGCCAGCGTGCGGAATTTCGCCTCCAGCTCGTCGTCCGACAGCGGGCGTGCGGCACTGCCGCGCGCCGCCGCCACCGTCTCGACGATGGTGCGTCCGGATTCGAGCGTCACCTCCAGGCGGGCGCCCTCGACCGGGATGCCGGGCGCGTCGCGCACCGTGACCTTGCTGCGCAGGGCCAGCACGTCGGCCGCCGCTACGCGCTCGTCGGCGAACTCGCGCACGCCGGCCGCACCATCGAGCAGCGCCACGGCGACGGCATGCTGGGCGCTGACCTGCGCCTCGCGGCCGGTCGTCACGGCGGGACGGTCGGCCCGCTCGCGCAGCAGCGGATGGCCCATGACCACGATCGCAGCCGCCGTCCGCGCGATGTCCGGCTCGGCCGCGCGCAGCGCCAGGCAGCCGTCGATGACGGAGTTGAGCACGACCCCGGCCGGGTAGGGCTTGCAGTTGTTCTTCGCGATCTCCCAGGTCTCTCCCAGGCCCTCGGTGAGGCGCGAGAGGTCGGGGCCGTCGCCGGTCACGGTCACGAAGCCGCGCGGTCCTTCCAGCGGCCGCTCCGGTCCCTCCACGCCGTTCTCCGCCAGCAAGGCGGCCAAGAGGCCGCCGCGCGCGGAATGGCCGACGCCCGTGCTCTTGGCCATGAAGCCCAGCGTCTCCACCAGCCCGGAGGCCTGCGCGGCCGCGCTCCCCAGCGCCCAGAGCATCCGCTCCTCGTCGAGGCCGATCGCGCGGCCCACGGCGGCTGCCGCGCCGAAGACGCCGCAGGTCGACGTGATGTGCCAGCCGCGCTTGTAGTGCTGCGGCGAGATGGCGTTGCCGATGCGGCACTCGACCTCGACGCCGAGGACGAAGGCGTGCAGCAGGTCGCGGCCGGTCATCGGCCGGCGCTCGGCCAGCGCCAGCAGTGGTGGTGCTACCGGCGCCGAGGGGTGGATGATCGTCTCGGGGTGGGTGTCGTCGAAATCGAAGACATTGCCCGCGAGCGCGTTGAGGAAGGCCGCCGTCATGCAGTCGGCGCGCTCGGCCCGGCCGATGATCGTCGCCTCGGCGGTGCCGGAGAAGGGCAGCAGGGTCGCGGCGGTGCGGCGCGCGGCCGCGTCCGCCGAGCCGCCGAGCGCCGTGCCGACGAGGTTGAGTAGTGACCGCCGCGCCTCGTGGCGGGCGGCCTCGGGCACGTCCTCCCAGCGCGAGCGGGCGGCGAAGCGGGCGAGGTGGCGCGAGGTCATGGGCGGGCTCATCCGATCTGCTGGGGCAGCCAGGTGACGATGGCGGGGAAGATGTAGAGCAGCCAGATGAAGGCCAGCATGACGAAGATGTAGGGCGTCACGCCGTAGGCGATATCGCGTATGGGCACGTTGCCGCTCATCCCGCGCAGCACGAAGAGGACGAGGCCGACCGGCGGCGTCACCAGACCGATCTCCACCAGCAGCACCAGCACGACGCCGAACCACAGCGGGTCGAGGCCGATCGAGACGATCACCGGGAACGTGACCGACAGCGTCATCAGCATCATGGCGATCGATTCGACGAAGCAGCCGAGCACCAGATAGACGACGACGATGATCGTCATGACGAGCCAGGGCGCCAGGCCGGCGTCGGTCACCACCTGCACCATCGCGCGCGGCAGGCGCAGGAAATCGAAGACCCAGCTCATGACCGAGGCGCCGACGACGATGAGCATGATGAAGGCCGTCACCCTCACCGTCTCCAGCAGCGTCGCGTAGAGCGAGGCGAGGTCGAGCTTGCCGCGGCGCGCGGCCATGACGAAGGCGGCGACGGCGCCGATGGCGCCGGCCTCGGTCGGCGTCGCGATGCCGAAGTAGAGCGAGCCCAGCACCGCCATGATGAGGATGATGAACGGCAGCACGCCGACGGTGGCGCGGATCTTCCGCGCGAGCGGATAGGACTCGCCGGCCGGGATCGCCGCGGGCGAGACCAGGCCCCAGACCAGCACGGTCGCCATGAACGATGCCGCGAGCAGCAGGCCGGGGATGATTCCGGCGATGAAGAGCTGCGTGACGGCGACGCCGACGACGTTGCCGTAGATGATCATGGCGATGCTGGGCGGGATGAGGATGCCGAGCGTGGCGCCGGCCGCGACCACGCCGAAGGTGAGCCGCGGACTGTAGCCGCGCCGCACCATCTCCGGTGCGGCGACCGAGCCCAGGGTCGCCGCCGTGGCGAGGCTGGAGCCGCACACCGCCGCGAAGGTGGCCGCCGCCGCCACGCTGGCATGGGCGAGGCCGCCCGGCAGCCGCCCGAACCACGTCACCAGCGCGTCGAACAGCTCCGACGTGATGCCGCTGCGGACGAGGAGCGCGCCCATCAGGACGAAGCTCGGCACGGCGGTCAGGGTGAAGTTGTTGATGCTGGTCCAGGAGCGGTCGGCCAGCACCGGAAGCTGCGTCTGCGGCAGCAGGAAATAGAGGCCGAGGAGACCGACCAGCCCCATCGCGAAGGCGACGCGCACGCCCAGCACCAGCAGCAGGACCAGCGTCAGCCCGAGCAGCAGGCCGAGCCACAGCATCGAGCCGCCGCGCGAGAGATGGAAGACGAGCGCGAGCGCCCCGAAGAGAGCGGTGACCGCCGCGGCGATCCCGATGCCGCTCCAGGCGATCATCGCGACGAGGATCGCCGCGCAGATGGCGACGGTGCCCCAGTCGAGGCGGGTGCCGGGGATGCGCCAGTCGGACCGGCCGAGGAAGACGAGGAAGGCCGCCAGCGCGACGACCACGACGGGCACGACCCAGCGCGCCGCCGCGCCCGCCGGGGGCCGCAGGTGCAGGATGTCGCGCAGCAGGGCGGCCGCGAACAGCACGAGCCCGATCGTCATCGGCACCTGCGGGATCCACTGCGGCGTGCTGAGCAGGCCCCAGTCGCGGGAATCGTGGACGTATTCCAGGAAGGTGAAGCGGGCCGTGTGCCACGCCGAGAAGACGACGAACATGAGCCCGAGCCAGAGCGTCGCCACTTCCAGCCGTACGCGCCATGCCGGCGACAGGGAATTGAGCAGCACCTCGACCTGGACATGGGCGTTGGCGCGCTGCGCGGCCCCGAGCCCGAGGAACACGATGGCGACGAAGAGATAGGTGCTGATCTCCGTCACCCAGGTGGTCGGTGCGTTCAGCAGGTAGCGCGACGCGACCTCGTAGACGACGATCGCCGTCATCGCCGCGAGTGCCAGCGCGCCGATCAGCCCGCCCAGATCGGATATCGCGTCGATCGCCCGCACCAGCCCCGGGCGTCCGGCCGGCGGCATCCCTTCCGCCGCTTCGCTATGCGGCACTGCCGCCGATGCCTGCGCCATGTCCCCTCGGCCTTCTGCGATCGCTCCCGGGGCGCCGTGGTTAGCACGCCGATTCCTTGACCGCCAATCGTACGGTCATATTGTATGATCGCATTACGCAACGGGAGGAAACGGGCAATGTTCGGGGTCAGGATTGTTTCGGCCGGCCGCGCGGCGGTCGCGGCGTCGGCGCTCGTGCTGGCGGCATCCGCCGCCCAGGCACAGAAGATCGATCTCACCATGGGGATCATCGTCTCGCCGGGCGACGCCTACACGGCGATGACGGCGAGCGTGCCCGAGCGGATCGCCAAGGCGACCAACGGCCGGGTCTCGGTCACGGTCAGCGATTCGCTGGTGGCGCCGGCGCAGATCGCGTCCGCCGTGCGCGACGGCCGCCTGCCGATGTCGGCGGCGCTGCACACCTACCTCGCGGCCGACGAGCCGCGCATGGGCATCTTCAACCTGCCCGACCTCATCAACGACATCGACGAGTACCAGAAGGCGCGCAATGCCTTCTGGGCCAAGGACGTGGCGAAGATCTGGGAGGAGAAGTGGGGGGCCGTCGTGCTGGCCGAAGGCGCGTGGTGCCCGACGCGGCTGTTCTCGAAGACGCCGATCCACACCCTCGACGATTTCCGCAACAAGCGCCTGCGCGTCCACAACCCGCAGACCGCCGCGCAGATGAACGCGCTCGGCGCCAAGCCGACGCCGATGGCGGTTCCCGAGATCATGCCGGCCCTGGAGCGCGGCGTCATCGACGGCGTCTTCATCTCGACCTGCGTCGGCGGCGCGCTCGAGTTCTGGCGGGTCGCCAAGAACGTGCAGGACTGGGGCATCGGCCCGATCACCGGCTGGGCGATCCTGGTCAACAAGGGCGAGTGGGAGAAGCTGCCGGCCGACGTCCGCTCGCAGATGCAGGAGGCGATGGCCGGGCTGGAGCGTGATGCCTTCGGCACCTATGGCGCCTTCGTGCAGGCCGCCCTCGACAACATGCGCAAGCACGGCGTCGATCCGTGGACGGCGCCGGCGGCCGAGCGCCAGAAGGTGAACGCGGCACAGTATTCGAAGGCCGCCTACGACAGCTGGTACGCACGCGCCAAGGAGGTCGGCTTCGACGGGCCGGCCTATGTCGCCAAGGTGCGGGCCGCACTCGGCAAGCCGGCCCAGTAGGCCGGCGCGGCCGCGCGGTCCGGATGATGCAGGAGGACCGCGCGGCCGAAGAGCGAACGGGTGAGATGGGCGCAGCGGCGTTGGCGGACGAGGATTTCCGGGTCGAGCGGATCGCGGCACCGCTGCGCCACGGCGTGACCGAGCGCATCCGCCTCGCCATCGCCGTCGGCCGCTTCAGGGCGGGCGAGCGGCTGCCCGAGCGCGGGCTGTGCGAGATGACCGGCGTCAGCCGCACGCTGGTGCGCGAGGCGCTGCGCCAGCTCGAATCGGAGGGCCTGATCGAGGTCGTCCCCCATCGCGGGCCGGTCGTCGCCCGGCTCACGGTCGAGCAGGCCAGGGGCATCTACCAGGTCCGCGCGGAGCTGGAGGGGCTGGCCTGCAGCCTCTTCGCCGAACAGGCGACCGAGGCCCAGCGTGCCGCACTGCGCGGTGCCTTCGCGCGGCTGCAGGCGTCCTTCGACGACGCCGACCCGCTCGCCCGGCTGCGCGCCAAGAACCACTTCTACGACTGCCTCGTCGACGGCTCGGGCAACGAGGCGCTCGGCATGAGCCTGCGCATGCTGAACGCCCGCGTCATGCTGCTGCGCGCCACCTCGCTGCGCGCGCCGGGGCGCAGCCGGGCCAGCATCGCCGAGCTGACGCGGCTCATGGATGCGCTCGACAGCCGTGACGGAAGCCGCGCGCGCGACGCCGCGGTGGAGCATGTGCGGCAGGCCGCCGCCGCGGCGATCGGGATTCTCGCCGGCGGCTAGGCCCCCGCGGTTGGCGGCCGGTCGTGACGGCGCGCTAGGATGGCGCCGGCAGCGACGGGTACGGACGCGCCGATGGTCGGGAACGACGAGCTGGCAGCCGGTGCCGATGGCGTGCCCCCTTGGGCACCGCCGCTGGTGGTGCTGCGCGATGCCGCGCCGCTGTACGTCGCCGCGCCGGCCGAGGAGCTGCTGCACGCGCTGGCGGCGCGCGGCGCCCATCCCCGCTACGCGCTGTGGTGCCTGTGCGAGGTCGTCGAGTCGGCGACGCGCTTCCTCGCGGTCGCCGGCCTGGTCGAGGCGGCCACCGGCAACGGTGGCCGGCTGCCGGGCGATCTCGCGGCCGGCCTGGCTGCGGCGATCGAGCGGCCGACCTTCGGGGTATGGCGCCGGGCGTTGGTCGCCGTCGCGACCGGGCGGTCCTCGGCCGCGATGCCGGAGATCGCGGCGGCGGCTGCGGCGGTCGACGGGCTGTGCCGCGGCACGGGCGAGGACAGCGACATCGTCGCGCTGCGCAACGCGCTCGCCCATGGCATCGGCGTCTCGGCAGCGCGCGCGCAAGGCCTGCTCGACCTCTGGGGGCCGCGGGTCGCCGCGCTGGGGCGGGCGCTGGCCTGGCTCGGCGAGCTGGAGCTGTGGACCGCCGAGCCGGGCGGGGCGCGGCTGCTGCGCGGCCCGTCGCCCGACGGCGTCGCGGCGGCACTGCCCGACGCGCTGGCGGGGCGGCTTGCGCCGGGCGACGCGGTGCTGCTGCGCGCCGGCACGACCTTGTCGCTCGATCCGCTCGGCCGGCGCGCGCCGGTCGCGGCTGATGGCCCGCCGGTCGCCCAGGTCTTCATGCGCCGGGACCCCAACGCGCTGATCTACGGCCTCGTCGGCTCCGAGGATGCGCTGCAGGCGCGCAGCGACGAGGCGGCGGTGCGGCGCTTCGTGGCGCTGCTCGACCTCGACGCCCTGCGCCAGCGCGTGCGCGACCGCGCGGCGTTCGAGCCCGGATTCGAGGACGAGGTGGCGCGCGACGCCGCCCGCTTCGTCGGCCGCGCCGACGACCTGGAGGCGCTGGGCCGCGAGATCGCGGTCACCACCGCCGGCGCCTTGTGGGTGACGGGCGAGGCGGGGATCGGGAAGTCGGCGTTGCTGGCGCGCATGGCGGCGGACCTCGCCGCCGCGGGCGGTGCCGCGGTTCATACCTATCGTTTCCGGGCGAGCGGCGGCCGCGACGGGCCGCTGCCGTTCCACCGCTGGCTGGTGGAGCGGCTGGCCGGGGAGGAGGCGGACGCGATCCTGCGCACCGCCCGCAACGAGGGCGAGCTGCGGGACGCGCTGCTCCGCGTGCTGGCCCGCGGCGCACGGCCGCGCACCATCGTCTTCGTCGACGGCCTCGACGAGGTCGAGCGGCGGGCGCCGGGGTTCACCGCGGACCTGCTGTCGGCGCTGCTGCCGATCGCCCATGCGACGGTGTTCGTGCTGGCGGGACGGCCGGAACGCGGCCTGCCCGCCCTTATGTCCCGGCTCGGGGTGACGGGCGTCATGGCGGGCGGCCTCCGGCCGCTGCGCCGCGACGAGCTGCGGGCGATGATCGACACGCGCATGCCGGTCGTGGCCCGGCGCTTCGTCCGCCGCGATCTCGGCGACGGCGAGGTGCGCAACGCCGTCGTCGACCGCCTGGCGGAACGTTCGCGCGGGCTGCCGATCTATGTCGAGCAGGTGCTGCAGGACATCGCCGCGGGGCGCTTCCGCCGCTTCGACGTCGTCGATGCCGAGCGCCTGCCCGAAAGCATCCGCGCCTATTTCGCCGAGCTGCTGTCGCGCGGCGGGCTCGGGGACGTCGCGGCATTCCGCCAGCTCATCCTCTGCTTCCTGGCGCTGGCGGCCGAGCCCCTGTCGACCGAGGCGCTGGCCGCCCTCGTGCGACGCGACTTCGACGCGGGCGACCGCCAGCATGCGCTCACCGCCGCGGCGATCGACGAGCTGGGCGGCATGCTGCGCGTCGCCGAGAGCGTCGACGGCACCCCCGGCTGGCGCATCTTCCACACCGAGCTCGCGGACTTCGTGCGCCGCGCGGACACGATGGCGGCGATCCGCGGCAAGGCGGAGGCCGTGCTCCTGGCGGCCGTCGCATCGCCGGACGCGGCGACGCGCGGCTATCTCCTGCGCGCCGGCATCCGCCACCTGCTGGAGGCCGGCCGCGGCGCCGAGGCGGCGGCGCTGCTCTGCGACGTCGGCTACCAGCTCGGCCGGGTCGCGGCCCTGGCGCCGGGCGGCGGCGACGCCGGCATCCGCTCCGACTGGGATCGTGTCGTCGCCGCCCGCGTGCCGCTGTCTCCCGCGGCGGCCGATTGGCAGAACTTCTGGGCCACGGACGGCGCCCGCTTCTTCGCCGAGCCCGGAGCCGACGGCCCGCGCGACCTCGTGGAATGCGTGCGCACCTACGCCCCCGAGACGACGGTCGGCGCCGCCGCATCGACGATCGACGCCGCGGCGCACCCGCCCCTGATCGCTCTCGACGGTCCCTATCGCCGGCCGGGCCGGCTGGTTGCGGGGTTCACCGGCCACATGGCCGCCATCGCGGGCGCCATGGAGCTACCGGACGGGCGCATCCTTTCCTGGTCCGCGGACGGCACGCTGCGCCGCTGGTCGTCGTCCGGCGACGCCGTCGGCGAGCCGATGCGCATGGAGGGCGAGGTCGCGGGCGTCATCCGCCTCGCGGACGGCAGCATCCTGGCCTGGGCCAACCTCTCGCCGCTCGAATCGGCGCGCCGGCCGGATGCGCCGCGCGGGCGGTTCCAGCGCTGGACGCCGGCCGGCGAGGCGCTGGGTCCGCCGGTGACGGTGCGCGATCGCGTCGGCGGCGCGGTCGAGCTCGCCGACCGGCGCATCCTGACCCTTCCCGAGCCCAACCAGCTCATGCCGGAACCGCCGATGCTGTGGTCGGGTGACGGTTCGCGGCTCGGCCCGGTCGCGCTGCCCTCGCCCTACGTCGGGTACTCCGGCTGGGCGCGCCTCGCCGCCGGACGCACGCTGGTCTGGGACTACGCCCGGCTGCGGGTGTTCGACGGTCGGGCAGAGGCGGTCGGCGAGGGCTCGCCCGTCGCCGGCGCGTTCATCAAGGGCGTCCTGGCCCTGGCCGACGGTCGCTTCCTCACCTGGGGGAACGGCCAGCCGCTGCATCTCTGGGGCGCCGACGGGTCGCCGGCGAGCGGACCGCACGGGTCGCCCGGCGAGCGCATCCTGGGCGTGATCGAGCTGCCCGACGGCCGCATCGTCTCCTGCGACTTCGACCGCTGGCTCATCTGGGATCGCGACATGAACCAGGTCGGGGAAAAGCAGGGGGGCAACCTCTGGGACCCCGCGCTGCTGCCCGACGGGACGCTGCTGTGCCGCACGATCGCCGCCGACTACCGCGGCATCCTCGTCGTCGTCGACCAGGCGCTGAAGACTGTCGACACCTTCGACGAGAGTTTCGGCCCCGGCATTCTCGGCGCCATCGGGCTCGCCGACGGGCGTATCCTCTTCTGGACGAACCGGCGCCAGCTCCATGTGTGGGACCGCACGCGCCCGTCCGGCCCGACCGTCGCGCAGGGCGTATGGGACGACGTGCGGCTGACCGGCCGGCGGGAACTGGCGCTCTGGCTGTGGCGCGTGCGCGAGGCGCGGC